>JAQUTM010000222.1 GCA_028694405.1 Oscillospiraceae bacterium | reverse complement strand
TTTCTAAGCTGCCTGTGCGGCAGTTAACCACAATCCGCCGAATTGAGCAAAAAGTTTTTATTTCTAAGCTGCCTGTGCGGCAGTTAACGAATTGCATTGATTGCAGTATCGATGGCGTCATTTCTAAGCTGCCTGTGCGGCAGTTAACACTTAGAATGTGAGCGAAAGAAAATAAAACAATTTCTAAGCTGCCTGTGCGGCAGTTAACCTGCGCGCCGTTTAGTGTCGCGCGTAGCTTTCTTTCTAAGCTGCCTGTGCGGCAGTTAACGCAACCTGCAACCTGCAACCTAATGGGTCAGATTTCTAAGCTGCCTGTGCGGCAGTTAACCAGACGTATTTTCTTTATAAGTATCTTCAGCATTTCTAAGCTGCCTGTGCGGCAGTTAACCAAAAGAAACATCATTTCTACTCTGTCTGATATTTCTAAGCTGCCTGTGCGGCAGTTAACTACATTGTGACTGAAACTGATTTAATTATGTGTTTCTAAGCTGCCTGTGCGGCAGTTAACTTTTTGCGTAAGCTTTTTATTCATAAAAAGCGTTTCTAAGCTGCCTGTGCGGCAGTTAACGATATAAGGGAATGGCATACTTTCGTTAATACTTTCTAAGCTGCCTGTGCGGCAGTTAACCAAAAGCCTAGCGTGTTTGAATTAAGGCCTAGCTTTCTAAGCTGCCTGTGCGGCAGTTAACCTGGCACAATCGAAGCTGGTCAAGCTCTCTATTTTCTAAGCTGCCTGTGCGGCAGTTAACCGGGTCGTGTTAGAGTTGGTAAAGTTCGTTTTTTTCTAAGCTGCCTGTGCGGCAGTTAACAAGTTTTTCAACAAGTGCGGCGAAATCAGTAATTTCTAAGCTGCCTGTGCGGCAGTTAACTGCAGCCGCGCCGGTTTGTCGGATGCTTATGCTTTCTAAGCTGCCTGTGCGGCAGTTAACGCTCACGGAGCAGTCGACAACAAAAAAATTAATTTCTAAGCTGCCTGTGCGGCAGTTAACGACTAATAATGTGAACGATTACAAAAATTTAATTTCTAAGCTGCCTGTGCGGCAGTTAACATTAGAGGACTTTATGATAATTGATAACTTGTTTTCTAAGCTGCCTGTGCGGCAGTTAACTTTGACATGACAAACAAACTATTTGTATTAGAGTTTCTAAGCTGCCTGTGCGGCAGTTAACAACAGCTTTCAGAGGCTTTTAAAAGAGCTGAATTTCTAAGCTGCCTGTGCGGCAGTTAACGCTCACAGAGCCATCGACAACAAAAAAATTAATTTCTAAGCTGCCTGTGCGGCAGTTAACGGGTTTGGAATAAAATAGAAGGCTTAGCGTTATTTCTAAGCTGCCTGTGCGGCAGTTAACATCACACATCGAACCTATCGAGCCTCAAGTAATTTCTAAGCTGCCTGTGCGGCAGTTAACGCTCACAGAGCCAGCGGTAACAAAAAAATTAATTTCTAAGCTGCCTGTGCGGCAGTTAACTTCGCACGAACTTTTCATTTTTGCATTGGAAATTTCTAAGCTGCCTGTGCGGCAGTTAACACATCTTTTACACCATTAACCCCTGCGATACTTTTCTAAGCTGCCTGTGCGGCAGTTAACCGCTTGGGACTGGAACATTATTGTTAACTACTTTTCTAAGCTGCCTGTGCGGCAGTTAACGAAACATTAACAGGAGATACCGCACTTTGAACTTTCTAAGCTGCCTGTGCGGCAGTTAACAACCTTGTCGTGATATTCAAGAATGGCAGGAATTTCTAAGCTGCCTGTGCGGCAGTTAACGGGAACATGTAGAGGGTTTTGATTTCAGATGGTTTCTAAGCTGCCTGTGCGGCAGTTAACTGACATCGTTTTCTGACATCGGGAAAAGAGCTGTTTCTAAGCTGCCTGTGCGGCAGTTAACGTTGGATTCGTTCTCTTTTACTTTTGTCGGCTTTTCTAAGCTGCCTGTGCGGCAGTTAACCCAGTCCCGACGGTTAATAATAACGTTCAATCTTTCTAAGCTGCCTGTGCGGCAGTTAACCACTCTGAACATCAATTTGATTAGTAACGCTCTTTCTAAGCTGCCTGTGCGGCAGTTAATCCGACTAATTATACTGGTAGATTGAGTATGGGTTTCTAAGCTGCCTGTGCGGCAGTTAACTGCTTGATTATAAATGTGAGCGCCTGAAGAGTTTTCTAAGCTGCCTGTGCGGCAGTTAACAGTTGGCGGAGGAGGGCTGGCCGGATTATATCTTTCTAAGCTGCCTGTGCGGCAGTTAACTGTTGATGCTGGCTCTGTCAGCATCTCGACCGTTTCTAAGCTGCCTGTGCGGCAGTTAACTGATATCGTTTTCCGACAACGGGAAAAGAGATTTTCTAAGCTGCCTGTGCGGCAGTTAACGTGGCTAAGGTTAAAGGCACTGCTTACAAATGTTTCTAAGCTGCCTGTGCGGCAGTTAACCAAGGTTGAGGTCTGTTATCGTTCGCGTGACATTTCTAAGCTGCCTGTGCGGCAGTTAACCAGCTCTATCAAGCTTAATTGTATGGGTTGCATTTCTAAGCTGCCTGTGCGGCAGTTAACGCGATGTTATTCTTGGCTCTGTTTGTGGTCGCTTTCTAAGCTGCCTGTGCGGCAGTTAACCAGCACACGGGAAAGGCGAAAATGCTTTCATATTTCTAAGCTGCCTGTGCGGCAGTTAACTTGAAGATGACTTGCAGATTGGCGATATTACGTTTCTAAGCTGCCTGTGCGGCAGTTAAC
>JAQUTM010000053.1 GCA_028694405.1 Oscillospiraceae bacterium | reverse complement strand
TACTTTTGTTTTTTACATATGGGGGCTTTTTTTTACAAAATTTAAACTGGATACTTACAAAGCTTGGGGGTGCCCCCTCCGAAGCCACCTTTAGCATTTTACTGCCTGTTGGCATCAGCTTTTATACTTTTCAGGCTTTGGGTTATACTGTAGATGTTTACCGCGGTGATGTAGAGGCTGAAAAGAGCTTTGTCCGCTATGCGCTGTTTGTCTCTTTTTTTCCACAGCTGGTTGCAGGGCCTATCGAGCGCAGCAAAAACCTGCTGCATCAGTTAAAAACACCCCACCCTCTCACTTGGCTGCGCTTAAAACGCGGTTTTTTACTTATGCTTTGGGGGTTTTTTCAAAAACTTGTTATTGCAGACCGCGTTGCTCTACTTGTAAATACGGTATATGGCAGCTGGGCACAGCAGCCCGGTAGCGCACTTTTACTTGCCACAGCTTTTTTTGCTGTTCAAATTTACTGCGATTTTGCCGCCTACAGTAACATTGCAACAGGTGCAGCCCGTATGCTTGGCATTGATTTGATGCAAAATTTCCGTCAGCCTTATCTTGCCACAGGTGTTGCAGATTTTTGGCGCAGATGGCATATTTCTCTCTCCACTTGGTTCCGCGATTATTTGTATATTCCCTTGGGGGGCAACCGCAAGGGCACGGCTCGAAAATATTTTAACATTGCAGTTGTCTTTTTAGCCAGCGGTCTTTGGCACGGTGCCAGCTGGACCTTTGTTGTTTGGGGAGCACTACACGCTTTATACCAGATTTTAGAAGATGTTTTTTTAAGACCAAATCATCAAGCACAGCCGCAAAAAAGCTTTTTGCCTATACGGATTGTGCAAACCGCCGTTACTTTTTGTTTCATAAACATTGCTTGGGTATTTTTCCGTGCGGCTACCGTAAGCGATGGTTTTGCCATTATAAAGAAGATTTTTTCGGATATGAGCTTTGCCCCCCTAAAGGCAGGCGGTGTGTACAACTTAGGGCTTGTAAAAATAGAATTTATCATAGCGGTAGCAGCCATTATTGTTTTATTTTTTGTAGACCTTCTGCGAGAATGCGATTTTGCTGTAGGGTATTTTGCCGCCACTGCTCCCCTGCTTATCCAATGGGTTTTGGGGTTTTCGGTTTTATTTGCCATTTTAATATTTGGTATGTACTCGGTTGGATATACACCAAGTCAATTTATCTATTTTCAATTTTAAGGAGGGTTAAACTTTGTCTGCTTATAAAAAGAAACATCGTCCAAATCCTCTGGCAATTTTGGCAACGCTGCTTGTGTTTTTGGCGCTTGCTTGGTATGCCATGCAGGTGCTTACCCCAAAGGACGAATGGGGCCTGCCTATACATGGCACAATCTACGACGAGAAGCAAAACACTGCTGATATTCTCTTTTTAGGGCCCAGCCACGTTTTTACCTCTGTTAATCCCGCAATGTTTTGGGACAACTACGGAATTGCAGCCAATTTGGTCTCGGACGGAAACCAATCTGTTTTTGCCAGCTATTACTATGCTGTAGAGTTTTTTAAAACACAACGTCCCAAATTGGTGGTACTGGACGTATACGAAATTAACACCCAAGACGAATTTTTTGGCAGCGGAAACGCTTTAAATATCTTGGCCACTATGCCGTGGTCTGAAAACAAAAAAGAGGCAATTAACGCCTGCTTACTGCCGGAAATGCGGGCTTCTGCACGCAACCCGTTGGCTTATTATCATACTTCTTATGCCTCTGTTACCAAAGAGGCTTTGCTGCTTACTAAAAATACCGCCGATAACTTTAAGGGGTTTCACCCTCGCCAAGAAATTTCTCCTCAAGAAACCCCACCCCCGTGGGACGATGCAGCTTTGGAATATATGATGATTAAAAACACCGACTATTTAACCAAACTTGAGGATTTATGCCGTCAAAACGGGGCGCAGCTTTTGTATGTCTGTACGCCTTACAGCATAGTTGCCGAAGATATGGGATATCTGAATCATATGGCAATTTATGCAAACGAGCACAGTGTACCTTTTATAAATTTAAACCGTATGACAGATGAAATCGGCCTAAGCTATGCCTTTGATGCAGGAGATGCAGGGCACTTAAATTTGTTGGGCGCTGAAAAAGTTACCTACGCTTTAATGAACTATATTGTACAAAACTATTCTTTTACAGACCACCGCGCCGACCCTGCCTATAGCTCTTACGCTGCAAGCGCAGCTGCCATTGACAGCTATAGCGTACAAATTAAAACAATTTTACGCGAAGACGCAGAGGTTTCAATGCAGCAGGCACAGGATAACTTAGCTCAATTTGAGCGCTTGGCTACCGATGCGGTTATTGTTGCCGAGCAAGGACAAGGCACATCAGATTACGAAGCCCTGCTGCGTGCTGCCGATGACGCAAGAATTACCCTTGATGCCGTGCGCGAAGAGTATAACAAAATTTTAGAAAACTATAACCGTTTATGTGAACAGTTAGGCTGATTTTATAGGAGGTTTTATGCCTTTTGGTGTGTACATTCATATTCCTTATTGCCTAAGCAAATGCCACTATTGTGATTTTTACTCTATGGGGCACAGCAAAAGCGTACCCCATAGCTATATAGCGGCTCTTTTAGACCAAATAAGCTACCATGCCCCGCTGCAAAAAGCCGACACGGTTTATTTTGGAGGCGGGACTCCCAGTCTGCTGCAGCCCGACCAGGTGCGGCAGCTTTTACAGGCTCTGCCTGTTAAAGCAGACGCAGAAATCACTTTGGAGGCAAACCCGGAAACTGTTACGGCCGACAGCCTGAAAGGCTATCGGCTGGCAGGCGTAAATCGTATCAGCTTTGGCGTACAAACAGCCTTAAACAGCAGTCTGCATACCTTGGGCCGTCCCCATACGGCAGAACAGGCAAAGACAGCCCTTTTTATGACCAAGACAGCAGGCTTTACCAACATCAGTGGAGATATTATGCTGGCGTTGCCGCACTACTCTTGTGCAGAGTTTGATGCCACGATGGCACTTTTGGTGGAGGGCGGTGTTACACATATCAGCAGCTATTTGTTAAAAATAGAAGAGGGCACCGCATTTGGTATTCACCCGCCCAGTGCTTTGCCTACAGAAGAGCAAGCCTCTGATTTTTATCTTTATATGGTGGCCCAGCTTAAAAAAGCAGGGTATGCGCAATATGAAATCAGTAACTTTGCACATCCCGGCTTTGAAAGCCGCCATAATTTGCTATATTGGAACTGTGAAGACTATTTGGGGCTTGGCCCCGCAGCCCATAGCTGTATAAAAGGCAAACGCTTTTTTTATCCGCCTAACCTGCAAAATTTTTTGGCGGGGCTTTCCCGTCCTGTGGCTGATGGAGATTGTACGGCAGAGGACTATATTATGTTGCAGCTTCGGCTTACAAAAGGTTTGAATTTAACAACCTTGCAGCAAAAATACGGTTTGCAGTTTACCCCAAAACAGCAAGCTTTTATACAGCGCCTTACAAAAGAGGGGTATGCAATGTTAAGCAACAACATTTTAACGTTAACCCCGAAAGGAATGTTGGTACAAAACACAATTCTTTGTCAATTATTGTAAACGAGGTGTATATTTATGGATAAATATTACTCTATATTGACCCATACTCCTCTTTTTCACAATTTAAGCCATACAGACTTTTTATTTTTGATGGATTGGCTGGAGCCGCAGATTAAAACCTATCAAAAGGGTGAAATTGTTTTGCTTGCAGGCTACGAAACCCACAGCATCGGTGTGGTTTTAAACGGCACCTTAGTAGCCGGAAAATATACCGCCGCCGGCGCAGATATTCAAATAAATAGCATTACCACCGGCGGCATTTTTGCCGATATTTTGAGTGGCAGCCATGTAAAAAGTCCTGTTACCCTTACCTGTGTACAGGCTGCCAAAATTTTGTTTTTGCCTTATCAGCGCATTATTACACCGCCGCCTTCTTCTCACGTAGCTTACCAACAGCTGTTAAAAAACTGGATAGGCGTTATCAGTGACAAATATTTTGCCTTGGATAAGCGCATGGATATTTTAATAGAAAAAAATTTGCGCAAAAAAATAGCACTGTTTTTGCTCAGTGCTTCTCCTGCTGCCGATATGGAATTTTCTATTTCGTTAAATCGCACAGCTTTGGCTCATTATCTAAATTGCGAGCGCAGCGCTTTGAGCAGAGAGCTTTCGCGTATGCAGGCGGCAGGCTTAATCGTCTACCGCCGCAACTGCTTTAAAATTTTAAATTTACCCGCTTTAAAGGCTTTGTAAATTGCGATAACGTGGTGCTAAGCTTATTTTTTTAGCGCCTGAACGGTTACCGTACAGTGTAAAATACTCTTCTGCGGCAGAAGAAAAAAGCTGCATAAGCACCTGATAGCGCTCAAACTTTTGCTCTTCTAACGCCAAAATTGCCGCAATATAATAGATGTACACATGCTGCCACCCCGCAGGCAGCAATAATAAAGTATCTGCACGCATTGCTTTTGGGCCTTTTTGCTGTGCCATTGTGCACAGCCGCGCTTCGCAAGCTAAAATATTGCTTAACGCCTGTACAGAGGTTAACTCCTGTTTTAAAACGGCCTGTACCGCTGTAATAATTTGCCCCGCTCTCATACTATATTCCCCTATTCCCCTATTTCCTACATAAATTTGCAACTTATCTCTATATTGTATGATAGATTTTGCCATATTAGACTTTAAATTTATTGTATTTAGCATTTATATTCGCTATAATATAAGTATTGTACCAATGTGTACGAATGGAGGTAAAAATGAAGGATCCAGTTTTGTATATTGTTATTCCCTGCTACAACGAAGAGGCTGTTTTACCTGAAACCAGTGGTATGTTTTTAAGTAAATTAAACAGTTTTATAGCTGCCGGCCGCATAAGCGACGATAGCCGTGTTATGTTTGTGAATGATGGCAGTAAGGATAAAACATGGCAAGTAATTACCGACCTTTCCAAACAGGACAAGCACTACGCCGGCGTATGCTTATCTCGTAACCGCGGCCACCAAAACGCTCTTTTATGTGGTTTAATGACAGCAAAAGAGCTGGCTGATATTACCATAAGCATTGACTGCGACGGTCAAGATGATATTAACGCAATGGACGATATGCTTACAGAATATGAGGCTGGTTGTGACATTGTTTACGGTGTGCGCAGTAAACGCACTACAGATACGTTTTTTAAACGCTTTACCGCCGAAAGCTTTTACAAGCTTATGAGCGCACTGGGGGCAGACACCGTTTACAACCACGCAGATTACCGTTTAATGAGCAAACGTGCCCTAGAAGGACTTGCCCAGTTTAAAGAGGTTAATTTGTTTTTGCGCGGTTTAGTACCTATGATTGGATACCGCAGTAACAGTGTTTATTACGAGCGTGCTGAACGCATTGCAGGTGAAAGCCACTATCCCTTAAAAAAAATGCTTGCCTTTGCTTTTGACGGAATTACAAGTTTATCTATAAAACCTATTCGTATTATTACAAGTTTAGGCTTTATTATTAGCATTTTAAGCGTTATTGCAATTATTTGGACCATAGTGGAAAAAATAATTGGGTTTACTGTGGCGGGTTGGAGCAGTATGTTTTGCGCTATTTTCTTTATGGGAGGTATCCAACTGCTCAGCCTTGGCGTAATTGGCGAATATATTGGCAAAATTTATAATGAAACCAAGCAACGACCCCGCTTTATTATAAGCGAAACCACCTTTGAAAAAAAACCAACACAAGATTAATTTTCTATTTAAGGACTGTTTCAAAATGCAGAGCATTTTGGCGCAGTCCTTTTACAGTGAGGACTTATTTATGAACAAAATTGCTATGAAACCCGGCACTTTACTTGCCCCTTTACCCCCTGTTTTGGTAAGCTGCGGTGATATGGAACAGTCAAATATCATTACCATTGGTTGGACAGGTATTTTAAACACACAGCCTGCCAAAACTTACATTAGCGTGCGCCCCGAGCGACACAGCTACAATATTATTAAAGAAAGCGGAGAGTTTATTATCAATCTGCCTTGTGAAAGCTTAGTGCGTGCAGTGGATTGGTGTGGGTGCCGTACCGGCAGCAAATATGATAAATTTGCCCAACTGAAGCTTACAAAAAAGCTGGCTACAAAAGTGGCCTGTCCGCAAATTGACGAGTGTCCTATCACAATAGAATGTCGGGTAACCGAAATTGTGCCTCTGGGTACACACGATATGTTTGTAGCCGATATTTTAGCAGTAAACATCGACGAAAAATTGTTTGATGACAAGGGTAAAATACGCATTGAAAAGGCACATTTAATGGCCTATGCCCACGGCGAATATTTTGCCTTAGGCCGCCGCCTTGGCAGCTTTGGGTGCAGCGTAAAGAAAAAGCGTAAAGCACCGCCCAAAAATAAAAAGGGTAAATAGGTGCAGAGCCTTTGCAAGGCTTTGCAAACTAAAACAAAACAAGCTTTTATCTGTAAAAGGAAAAGGCAGCAGCCAAAATTTTTGGTTGCTGCCTTTTTATTTTATCGTATTTAAAAAGGGTTGCTTTGTAAGCTGTTATCCTTGCTTTGTAAGCTTGTGTTTACAGTAGCTTGTTTGGCCGCAATTTGGACATTTTAGCTTGCGCTTTGTAATGGTGTGCAGTCCTTTTACATAGGCACCCATCTCGGGGGTAAAGTGTGTTTTACAGTGGGGACACTCGTAACTGCCGGTTTCCCTATCTAACACCACAGCCACACCCAGCCCTGCTAAAAACACAATAGCGCCAAAAGCAATAATCATTACTTTTACAGGCAATGTAATGCTTTGCACATAGGATGCCAATAAAATATTTACAATCAATACCGCTACACCCATAGTAGCCACAACTGCCGACAGGACAATTTTCTTTTTGCTCTCTTGCTTTTCTTGCATTAAGTTCATCATATTCTCCTCCGCTTTTTGTTGATAGCATTCCAATGAAATTTTTTCGCCTGATAACAATTCATTTACATTGATATGCAAAATATTGCAAAGGGGTAACATCAAAGAAACCTCGGGCATACCGTTTCCACATTCCCATTTAGAGATTGTTTTATCGCTGATATTTAACTGCTGCGCTAATTGTCTTTGGGTAAGCTTTTGCTCTTTTCGCATTTCAGCAATAAATTTCCCCGTTCTTATTGTATCCATATTGTTTCCTCCTTGCTGTAATTTTATTGTAGCGAAGAGATAAACTTAAAAGAACCCACATACCGTAGAATACCCTTTTAAAGGGTATACCCATCGTAGAGTTTATTTTTAAATTGTTTTTTACAAGATAAAAGCAATAGAGCAAAATTGTATACGCTGTTTGCCGTATAAATCGGCGGTTGTCTTAACCTGCTGTGCTATAACAGCTTAGTCCACGTTTATTGTAAAGAAAATTAGGCTTGCGGTAAAACCGCGCTTTCGCTGAAATTTTCCATGTCTAAGGTTAAGTTTGGGTTATAAAAAGGATCTTTTGTTAAAGTATCTCCATAGCGGTCCTTTAAGCGCTTTCGTTCTCCGTCAAAGCGCTCTTTCGCCTCGCCCTTTTTATCCAAGCCGCGGCTTTTACTCTCATAGTGATACAGCTGCGCATATGGTGTAAATAAAATGCGATACCCTTTGTTGCGTACACGCAAACAAAAATCCACGTCGTTAAAGGCAACTGTAAATGCTTCGTCTAAGCCTTCTACCTCGTCGTATACCGAAGCTTTTACCAACATACACGCCGCTGTTACCGCGCTTAAATTTTGCACGGTAGAAAGGCGGAACATATAGCCGCTATGCCCCCGCTTTGCATATTTGTGGCTATGCCCGGCAAAGCCGCCCAGCCCCACAATTACGCCTGCGTGCTGAATGGTATCGTCAGGATAATACAGCATAGCCCCCACGATACCTACGCCGGGCTGGATACCCAGCTGTACCATTTCGGTAAGCCAAGCGCCGTTAATTACTTCTATATCGTTATTTAACAGCAGTAAATATTCTCCTTTGGCTTGCTTGCGTCCAAAGTTGTTAATGGCACTAAAGTTAAAGCTGCCTGTATAATACACCACGCGCAAATTGCTGTGCTGTGTTTCAATTTTTTTATAGTAGTCAAAGGTTTCCTGCGTTTTAGAGTTGTTTTCAATTACCAACACTTCAAAGTTTTTGTAATCGGTTTTTTCGTAAATAGAGGTTAACGCTTTGTCTAAATCTTCTATATGCTCGTAAGTAGGTATTAAAATACTTACCAGTGGTTCTTGCTCTATTGCATAGTTTACTTTATAGGTACTGGGAAACATACCTTTTTGTACCGTGCCTTTAACGCCTGTGCGCTGCAGATGGTTTTCAATGGCACGCATGGCAGCCTGCTCTACATAAGGCTTTGCGGCTGTACCGCTGCTGGTGCTGCCCTCATGTACGCGCCAGTAGTATAGTACCTTTGGTATGTGGTAAATTCGATTTGTGTTTTCCAACATACGCAAAAACAAATCGTGGTCTTGGCTTCCGTTACAGGCAGGGTCAAAACCACCCACTTGCTCAAACAGTTCTTTTTTAAATGCCGCCATATGGCAAATATAGTTACACCCAAGCAAATATTCAGGTGCATAGTCCGGCTTAAAGTGGCCTACAATCGGTCTTTTTATATTGCCGGCAAACAGTGCCTCATCACTGTAAATAAAATCGGCTTTTTGCTCTGCCGCCGCTTTTGCAAGCTCGTAAAAAGCGTTGGGGCTTAATACATCGTCATGGTCAGCAAGCGTGAGATATTCACCTGTAGCAAGGGTCACCGCCGCGTTTGTATTGGTACTGATGTCCTTGTTCTCAATGGAAACATAACGAATACGGTCATCATTGCGGCGCATAATCATTTGTTTTACATTGTTGTGCGCGTTATCGCTTGCATCTGCAAAGCACACTTCAAATTTAGAGTAAGTTTGGTTAAAAATAGAATCCAAAAGTTCTTCCAAATAGCGCAAAGGCGTGTTGTAAAGGGGAATACAAATACTGATAAGCGGCCAAGCATCGGTATAAATTTGATTGCGCTGTGCTTGCAGCACTTGCTTTTTGGGCAAAAACCTACCTGCCTTGCTGCCAAACCTGCGCTTTGCAAAGCTTGCAGTTTGTTTTAAAGTGGCACCCAGTCCCTCCTCTTTTATGCGCAAAAAGCCCAGGGCAAAAAGTTCTTTTACTCGTTTTATTTTTTGGCTCATTGTACTATTACTCCTTTAAAAAGCTACTGCCACACCTGTTTTTATCCGGCGTGGCAGAAAAGCCTTACTACATTTATACATAACCGTAGTTTTCGTATTTTAAGGTAAAATGCGGGTTGTAATAGGGGTCTCCCGCAGCCAAAATTTTTGCATATTTGGCTAAATACGCCGCTTTTTCTTTTTCAAAGCGAACTGCATTACTTCCCACATTGTCATATCCACGGCTTTTGCTTTCGTAGTGGTAAGCATCTGCAAAAGGAGTAAATACGTTTAAATAGCCCGCCTCATACAGCCGCAAGCAAAAATCCACATCATTAAAAGCAACGGCAAAATTTTCTTCATCTAAGCCGTTAAGCTGTTTGTACAAGCTTGTTTTTACCAGCAGACAAGCACCCGTAACGGCCAAAAAGTTTTGGGTGGTTGCCAAGCGATACATATCACCGCCGCTTGTACGGGGGTGTCCCTTATGGCTGTGCCCCGCAGTACCGCCTATGCCGATAAACACACCGCCATGTTGAATTTTATCATCGGGATAATAAAGCTTTGCGCCAACGGCACCCACGTCCTTGCGCTGAGAATAGCTGAGCAGCTCTCTTAAAAAGTCTTGTGATAAAATTTCAATATCATTGTTCAGCAGTAAAATATGTTCACCTTTGGCGCTTTGCACGCCAAAATTACAAATAGCCGAAAAATTAAAATCGCCTTTGTAATGCACAACCTGCAAATTTTTAAACTCTGCTTTTGCTTTTTCATAATAAGCAAAGGTAGCTGCATGGGTAGAGTTGTTTTCTACTACAATAATTTCAAAGTTTTCATAGCCGGCTTTTTCATAAAAGCTGTGCAGTAAACGGTCTAAATCATCTGTGTGGTCCTTATTGGGAATAATAACGGAGACCAGTGGATTGCCCACTATCTCATATCGTACATAATAGGCACCCGGTTTGCCCTCTATAGGCTGCGCGGTGCCTTTTAAGCCCAATCTGTCCAGCTGCGTCTGCACCGCTTTGGCACCTGCCAAAATGGCATATGGCTTTGCGCCAATGTCACTGGCTGTACTGCTGGCATGACTGCGCCAAAAATACAGTACCTTTGGAATGTGGTAAATGTGCTGTGCCTGTTCGGTAAGGCGTAAAATCAAGTCAAAGTCTTGGCTGCCGTTAAAAGCACCACGTTCTCCGCCGCCTGCTTTTTCAAGCAATGTGCGGCTAAACACACTTAAATGTGTGATATAGTTACAGCCGCGCAAAGTATCGGGAGAAAAATCAGGCTTAAAATGATACTCACACAGCTTTCTCATATCACTGTTTAAAATAATTTCATCGCTGTAGATAAAATCTGCTTTTTGCTCGTTTATAGCTTTTACAACTTCGTATAATGCATTAAGCTGCAAAGTATCGTCATGGTCTAACAGGGCCAGATATTCTCCTGTAGCAATGGCAAAGCCCTCATTGGTGTTTTCGGCAATACCCACATTTTGAGCCAACTTTTTGTACACAATACGGCCGTCATTTAACCTTAAAACTGTTTTTTCTATCCGATTTTGTTCTTTGTCACTGGCATCTGCCAAAACAAGCTCTAAATTTACATAGCTTTGGTTTAAACAGCTTTTTATCATCTGTTGTAAAAAAATATCAGGAGTGTTGTACAGGGGTACCACAATGCTTATTTTGGGCATTTTCTCAAAAACTTCTTTGCGCTGTGCCTTCCATTCGCGGTGTAAGGGTACATCTGCCCTAAATTGCCACACCTCTTGCTTTGTCATTAGACAAACACGAAAAGCCACCTCGCGAAAGGTAGCCTCAAGCCCGCGTGTTTTTAAACAGTTGTAGCCGCGCGCTGTTAAATTTTTAATGCGTCCAAAATTAACGTTGCGTTTAATAGCTTTAAAAACCGTATCCTGTTCATTGCTGTAAACGCGCGTAACGTTGTTATCCTGCTCGTTTATCATGCGTTATTCCTCTCGACGCGTTTTTTTGTACTCTTCACAAACAGCTGTAATTTCGCCGTCCATTTTTACAACGCCCTTTTCCAGCCAAATTGCCTTTGTACAAATACGTTCAATTTGTTTGATATCATGGCTTACAAAAATTACGGTGGTGCCGCCGCTCATAAGGTCTTTCATGCGCCGTTCGCATTTTTCTTGAAACAGAAAATCTCCAACTGCCAAAATTTCATCTGCCAATAAAATATCAGGTTTTGTGCAGGTGGCAATGGCAAAAGCAATACGGGCAACCATACCGCTGGAATAGTTTTTCATCGGTACATCTAAAAAATTCCTCAGCTCGCTAAACTCTACAATATCTTCAAAACGCTCATCAATATATTTAGGGCTTAAACCCAATACTGCACCGTTTAAGTAAATGTTCTCGCGCGCCGTAAGCTCCATATCAAAGCCGGCACCCAGTTCTATAAGAGGGGCAATGCTGCCGCGTACGTCCGCTTTGCCTTGGCTTGGCTTAAACACACCTGCAATTACCTTTAACAGGGTGCTTTTACCGCTGCCGTTTAAGCCGATTAAACCGTACACTTCGCCCGGCATAACTTTTAAATTTACATGCTTAAGGGCAAAAAATTCTTCAAATTTTAAGCCGCCGTGCAGCAACTTCATAAAAAATTCTTTTAAGTCTGTAACTTGCTCTTTTGCCATGTTAAAGCGCATACTTACATCATTTACTTCAATAATAGGTATCTGCTGTGTCATATTACGCTCTCCTTAAATATACAAGATAAAGCTGTCCTGTGTCTTTTTAAACACAAAACCGCCAACTACAAGGGCAAAAACCGCGCATAGCGTGCAGGCAATCATTTGGTTAAGCGTAGGCAGCTTGGCGTAAAGCACTACCTGCCTAAACATGGTTACATACCAATACATAGGGTTAAATGCCTCAAAGCTTTGCATCCATGCCGGCAGCATTTCTACCGGGTAAAAAATAGGTGTGGCGTAGGTTAAGGCTGTAATAAAAACAGTCCAAAAATGCATGATGTCTCTAAAAAACACCACTGCCGAAGATAAAAACAGTCCTACACCCAAATTAAACAAATACAGCAGCACCAGCGGCAAAATGCCCAGTAAATTTATAAAATGAAAAGGCTGTCCTGTAATTAACATTACAAAAATAAGCGCAATCATACTAAAAAGTGTATTTACAAAACCGAAGCTAACCTTTGCCAGAGGAAAAATGTACTTTGGAATATACACCTTTTTCATAAGCGGCGCGGCAGACATTACGCTGTTCATCGCCATCGTGGTAGCGTCGTTAAAGCTGTTAAACACCAGCTGGCCCGTCAACAAATAAACCGGAAAATTAGGGATACCGCTGCCCATTCTGTCGTTAAACATATAGGTAAAAACGGCGCTCATAACAAGCATCATCAGCAAAGGGTTTAACACACTCCACAAAATGCCTAATGCACTGCGCCGATACTTTACTTTAATATCGCGTGTTATCAAATTTGTAAGTAAAAACCGATAACGGTAAAAATCTTTCATTCTTTTCAAATTTCTTACCACCTGTCAAAAAAG
>JAQUTM010000221.1 GCA_028694405.1 Oscillospiraceae bacterium | reverse complement strand
CTGGCGCATATCAATCATCTCAACCTCCGGCAAAGGGCGGGCGCCATAACGTTCTGGCAAAGTATGCAGGCTGTAGCGTCCTTGCTGCGCGTTATAGTAGCTTTCCACACTGGGTGTAGCACTTGCCAACAGCAGCAAAGCGTTATAGGTAACAGCACGTTTTTTTGCCACATCATGCGCCAAAAAACGCGGAGATTGTTCACTGGCGTAGGTATGCTCCTGCTCCTCATCTATAATAATAATACCGATATTTTGCAGCGGTGCAAAAACCGCACTGCGGGTTCCCACCACGATATCCGCTTCGCCGTTTTGGATTTGCTGCCATTGCAGTAAGCGTTGGGTATTATTTAACGCAGAGTGCTGTACAGCAACTCTGCTGCCAAACACGCTGCGCAGCCGACGAATCATCTGCGGCGTTAAGCTGATTTCCGGTACAAGCACCAGTGCTGTTTTATGCAAAGCCAATGCCTGCTGCATAAGCTTGATAAAGACAAGCGTTTTTCCACTGGACGTTACGCCGTGCAGCAATGCGGCATGCGCCTGTTTTTTTTGCATGTATCCCAAAAGCTCTTCAAATACAATTTGCTGCTGCCTGTTTAGCAAAATGGGAGCAGCCGGCTCGGCTTCTGCGCTAAGCTCCGGTATCATATCCTCTTGCGTCATGCTCAATATATTTTTTTTACACATGGTATCCAAAACCGCTTTGGTAATACCACAGCTGTCTAAAATTGCCTGTTCTCCCGCCGCGCCATCACCTAAATAGGCTAGCACAGCCTTTTGCTTTGGGGAATATTTCATTGCCATATTAAGCGGCTGACACACCCTATAACTGCGATAGGTATGACGTACCAGCTGCTTTTGCAAATGAGGAACACCTCCCTCGTTAACAGCCTTATACTGGGCACCATAAGGAATAATCGCTTTTACTGCCTCGTAATAGGTACAAAATGTACGCTCTTTTAAAAAATACACCAAATCCAGCAGTTCCGGGCTTAACCGCGCTTTTTCGGGGGCTACGTCAAAAATGCACTTTAACTTGTCGTTTTCTTCTTTTAAAGTTTCAAGCTGCAATACTACGCCCATGCGGGCTTTTGCCGTACCGCGCCCAAAAGGTACCAGCACCATACTGCCCACCGCTATCAAGTTTGCCAAAGTTTCCGGCACTTTATAGCTGTAAAGCTTATCAAAATGAAAAGTGGCATTATTGACAGCCACTTGTGCAGCTAGCATCAATCCTGCCACCTCCTCTAAGTATCTTATTTACGGCTTTGCTCAATAATAGCGTACAGTTCCTCTACACAGTCCTCTACGGCATCGTTTACAATTACATAATCGTAATCTACTGCATATTCCATTTCTTCTACAGCACGCGCCAAACGCACCTGAATTACTTCCTCGTTTTCTGTGCCGCGGCCGCGCAGGCGGTTGCTCAATTCCTCATAACTGGGGGGACGCACAAAAACAGTTGTAGAATGGGGATACTGCTTTTTAATATTTTTGGCACCTTCAACCTCAATTACCAGCACCACCGGAATATTATGCTCAATACGGTAATCCACCTCTGCTTTTGGGGTGCCGTAATAGTTGCCACAGTAGCAGGTATGCTCTAAAATTTCTCCGTCTGCCAGCTTTTTTTCAAAGTCTGACACGGACATATAATAATAGTTGACACCTTCTTTTTCTCCCGGACGCTTTTCACGCGTAGTGGCAGAAACACTTATTTCCACTGTAGGATATTTTTCCATCAATGCTTTTACAACCGTATCTTTACCGCTGCCCGAAGGCCCCGAAACTACAATTAAATTTTGCTCTTTATTCATCCTCAAGCTCCGTCTCATCAATATCCACTGTATCCGTAAGCCTGTTAGCAACAGTTTCCGGCTGTACGGCTGACAAAATAACGTGGTCACTGTCTGTAATAATTACCGCGCGTGTACGACGCCCATAAGTGGCGTCAATTAAAGTGCCTTTGTCGCGTGCCTCTTGAATAATACGTTTAATGGGCGCACTCTCCGGGCTAACAATGGCAATTAAACGGCTTGCCGATACCATATTGCCAAAACCAATGTTAATAAGCTTCATATAATCCTCCTTTTATTCCATATTTTGAATTTGTTCTCTTATCTTTTCAATTTCCGCTTTCATTTCAACCACCATACGCGTAATAGCCAGCTCTTGTGCCTTACTGCCAATGGTGTTTACTTCACGATTAATCTCTTGTGTTAAAAAATCCAGCTTGCGCCCTACAGGGCCTCCTGCTTCTAAAATTTCTCTGTATTGTTTTATATGGCTGCGTAAACGAACCGTTTCCTCATCTACCGCAGTTTTATCCGCAAAAATGGCTGCCTCAGTCAGTACCCGTGTTTCGTCTATCACTACATCTTCCAATAACGTTTTTAAGCGTGCATACATTTTTTCGGTATATTTTTCAACCCGCTCGGCACTGGTTTGTTCCAGTATTGTCAGCGTGCTTTCTATGGTAACAAGGCGACCTAAAACGTCTTCCTTCAGCTTTTCACCCTCTACTGCACGCATAGAAACAAATTTTTCAATGGCTTCATTTAACACGCTTTGAATGTCCTGCCAAATCAGTTCCTCGTCCTGCTCATTTTTGCGTGTGGCAAAAATATCGCTAAAGCGCGCCATGCTGTTTGCCGTAACATCGTCTTTAATCCCAAGCTGTGCAGCCATAGTTTGCATGGCAGCCAAATATCCGCGAGCCAAATCCATGTTTACACTTACGGTGGTGTCCTCGGCGCTGATATTCTGTACCTGTAGTCCAACTTCTACCTTG
>JAQUTM010000052.1 GCA_028694405.1 Oscillospiraceae bacterium | reverse complement strand
CGCCTGCGGCGGTGTTGCGGTAGCAGGTTTGGTGTATATTCTTATGTCCGCCTTAATTAAAATTTTTGGCGTAAAAAAAATCATGCGTTTTTTCCCCCCTGTTGTAACAGGACCTATCATTATTTCCATCGGTTTGATTTTGGCTCCTTCAGCTATCGGTAATGCCAGTACAAACTGGCTGCTTGCGGTTATCGCTTTGGCAGTTATCATTATCTGCAACATTTGGGGCAAAGGCATGGTGAAAATTATTCCTATTATTTTAGGCGTGCTTTCTGCCTATGCTGTGGCGGTAGTTTTGCACTGCGTATCAGTAGGCAATCCTCAGCTTGCAGCTGCATATCCCGGTATTTTTCAAACCATTGATTTTGCGCGTATCAACCAAGCTGATATTGTAGGTGTAGCACCTTTCCAAATGGCTAAATTCAGCATTAGTGCTGTAATTACCATTGCACCTATTGCCTTGGCAACCATGATGGAGCATATTGGTGATATTGCAGCCATTAGCGCAACTGCCGGTAAAAATTATTTGGCAGAACCGGGTTTACATCGTACTATGTTGGGTGATGGCTTGGCTACTACTATGGCATCTATGTTTGGCGGCCCGGCAAACACCACTTACGGTGAAAACACAGGTGTTTTAGCACTTACAAAAGTATATGACCCCCGCGTTATGCGTATTGCAGCTTGCGTAGCGGTAATTCTTTCTTTTATTCCTAAATTTGAGGCTATTATCAATACCATTCCTGCGGCCATCATTGGCGGCGTTTCCCTTATCCTATACGGTATGATTTCTGCTGTAGGTGTACGCAATATCGTTGAAAATCAAGTTGACTTTACCAAGAGCCGCAATTTAATTATAGCTGCAGTTATTTTGGTTAGCGCTTTGGGCTTTAACAGCGTTGGCGGCGTAAATATTCCCTTTACTGCAAATTTCAGCATTAATTTGTCTGGCCTTGCCATTGCTGCTATTTTGGGTATTTTGCTCAATGCGGTTATTCCGGGCAATGATTATGAATTTGGCAAAGATTTACTGGGAGACACCAGTGCAAATTTTCAAATCTAAATATTTTTTGTCAAAAGTATGCGAAATAGACAACGTTACTTGACAATTTTATAAAAATACCATATTATAAATAGAGACGGGATAACCCCGTCTCTATTTTTCTTTGTGTTTGGAGTGAACAGTATGGCCGCTAAAACAGAAAATAAAGTAATAGCGGTAAACCGCAAAGCGCGCCATGACTATTTTGTGTTGCAAGCGTTGGAAACCGGAATTGAACTGGTTGGTACCGAAGTGAAAAGTTTGCGTGCCGGTGGCGTTAACTTGAAGGACGCATGGGTAGATGTAGTAAATGGAGAACTGCTTGTTATGGGTATGCATATAAGCCCATATGAACAGGGCAATATTTTTAATCGTGACCCATTGCGTGTGCGCAAGCTGTTGGCCCATAAAAAGGAAATAAGAAATTTACAGCAGGAAATAAAAACGCAAGGTCTTACGCTTATACCCTTGCAGTTGTATTTTAAAGGTTCTCGCGTTAAAATGGAAGTAGGTCTTTGTAAGGGCAAAAAGCAATATGATAAGCGAGCGGACGCGGCCGAAAAAGCAGCAAAAAGAGATATAGATCGCGTAATGAAAGACCGATATAGCCACGAATAAAATTAAAAACAGTTATAAGCTGATTTTAATATACAAGGGGACGTACTGGCTTCGACAGGGAGAGCGAAGCAAGAGCAGCGAGTAGTGGTGAGGCACCACTATAAAAGCTTCAAAAAATTTAAACGACAATAACCGTTTAGCAATCGCTGCCTAATTATAGGCAGCTGTCCTACCTGCACGACCACAGGGCAGAATAGGGCATCATTTATGTGGTGAACGTGAGTTAGCCTAAGCTTTGCAGCTTTCCACGCATTTATGAAGCTACTAAAATAACGGCCTGTTTATCGGCTTGCTATTGAGGGAATGTTATAGATAAACTACACTCGTAGATACTGTTGTGGAATTCTTTTTGGACACGGGTTCAATTCCCGTCGTCTCCACCAAATTTAAAAACCGCATTGCAGGCCGTTTTTGGCTTTGCAATGCGGTTTTTTTGCGTTTTTTGGGGTGTAAATATATGCTCTTAATTCTTAATATTTACCGTTTAAATCGGACATCAATCGGACACTTAATTTACATCTTTTCATTCAAAATATCTGCGACACTAGCTTTGCGCTCTTTTGAAATGTGGGTGTAGATATCCATAGTAGTAGAAAGCTGAGCGTGGCCCAGCAACTCTTGCATAACCTTAGGTTCGATACCTGCATCAAATAAGGCGGTAGCATATCCGTGACGCAGCTGATGCATAGTGAGATTAAGACCGGTTTCCTTTTTATAATTCTCCCAAAGGCTATAAGCTTGCTTTCTGGTAAGAAGTTCGTTTTTACTGTTGGTAAATATATATTCCGTGGGTTTACCTTTAGGAATAATAGCTTTCAATTTATTTAAAAGAGGAACTGTCCGGGTACCACATTCTGTTTTTTTTCCTTTAATATATGGTTTTTCTCCAACGTGGTATAAGCTTTTTGTAATGTTGATTACATTATTTTTGATGTCTATATCTCCATATGTCATAGCAAGGGCCTCACCACGCCTGCAACCGGTATAGTATATAAAATAAGCAAGAAAACCACCCGTGCAAGATATACTGTTTGCTACAATGCCTATTTCTTCTGACGTAGGTAGCTGCCGTTTAGTGCGCTTTAATCCTCTAGGCACTTTTACTACTTGAACAGGGGAGTACTGGATATAACCTTTCAGCACCGCTCTATCAAAAATTTGTTTCGTAACAGATTTTAAAGAAGCAACAGTTTTAAAGGCAAATCCTTGTTTTGCAAATGCTTTTATAAAAATATCAATTTCGTTAGCTGTAATTTCTGTAATGTATCGGTCACCGAAAGTTTCAACTACTCTTTCATAGTGCTTATCTACATTCCTTAATGTAGTGGGGGATACGCTTACGCTGTATTCTTCGTACCATTCCTTAGCGATTTCTTCTAAACGAGGCCCTTTCTCTAACTTTACTTGATACTCGGCTATTTTTTTCATAAGGCCTTTTTGTGTTTTACATCGGAATTTTTTAATTTTACCCTTTAACGTGAATTGCTGACACCAATAATTGTTTTTGTCTTTATACATAAAAAATACCTCCTTAAGGTGCACTTGACTAAACCTACCCAAAAGAGGTAAAATATCTGTATAGTGGTGCAGATATTATCCTTTGGATAAGCTGTTCTATATAAACGCTCTACGGTTGCCGCCGTGGGGCGCTTTTTATTTCAAAGAAAAATTTAAGACTGTAAGTAACAATAAAACAAACCCTGCTGGGTGACAGATTAAAGAAAAGACAGCCCATAAAGCTTTAGATATTGTTATATCTTGTCTAAATACATTACTGGCCAAATTAAACACTACGTATATACTTACTAAAAGCAATATTAAAGGAGCAAATTGCAAGATATTATATACAAATTTTTGGGGTGCAAAATAGGCAAAAAATAATATAATCATCCACATCCAAGAAACGTTTATCCAGTCAAATCTATCCTTTTTGTGAGCTTCTATTATTTCTTCTTTTTGCTGTTTGGTTAAATCTTCTCTATTTATAATAGTTTCTTTAAAATCCATGTGTTTTAACCCCATGATATTTTTTATTCAAGTGCGACTAGTTCGCTTCAATTTCGTTTACAATAACGGGTTCTTCATCGTAAAAATGGTCCATTCGTATGTGTCTTATTTCGTGTTGTGCGGCTTTCCGTTGTGTATCGGGGCTTAGGCGCTGATTTATGTATACATTATAGTCATCGTCACAGTCTTTAACTGTTACCCCTCTAACTCTGGACGGTAGGCAGGCACCTCGAATAAAAATGCAATTCACTTATTCTTCACTTCTCCTCCGTAAAGCTTCAATAATCGCTACAGCATCTTCTACATCTTTTTTAGTTGCACCTTTCGCTAAACTAAATAACATTTTCATTTCTGGACGGTTTTTCAATTCCTCCAGATATTCGTTAAGCTCCTCGTCATCGTTCACGAGGGGCTTTTCTTTTTGCTCATTTCCAAGTAAATAGTCTGATGTAACGCCAAAATAGTCCGCCATCTTAGAAATATTAGCGTCTGTTGGGATTTTACCGTTTTTCCAGCCACTTACGCTGGCACGTGAAAGCCCAAGTTCAACCGCTACAGCTGATGGGGATTTTTTAACATTGTTACAACATTTTACATAGTTGTCATAAAACATAAATTAAGTAACTCCTCTTTGTATAAAATGACAAAGTTAACAAAACTTACATTTTTGCATTGACTGTTTGCTATGTTCACTGATATAATAAAAATACAGTTAACAAAGATAACAAAAAATACTTAAATAAAAGTTTTGTGTGCGTTAATATGATTGTCGCAACTTCATATTAGCATACTATGTTAACTTTTTCAACTGAATATAAAAAGAAAGGAAATTTTGTAGTGAATGACAAATGGACAGGCAACCTCATAGGGAAAATGCACAATCATAAAATTTCTTATGATGACCTTGCAAAAAAACTAAATATTACAAAAAGTTATATCTCTATGGTTTTAAACGGAGCTCGAAAACCTCCAAATGCTCGACAGCGTTTTGAAGCCGCAGTTGCTGAAATCATAGAAGAAAGGAGCAGTTAATGAATAGCCTTGTTTTTCTAGCACCCAACACCAAAGAGCCTTTTACTACTTCGGACATAATTGCGCAATGTGCAGATGATTTGACACCACAGCTTGAGATGCGCTTGATTGATAAAACAAACATTTATTTCGAAAACGAGCAAAATCCAGATATAAACGGGCAAGGGTGGCTGATTATCGAAGAGCGGGTATCCGTACATACAATTAAGCAAGAAGCTGAAAAAAACGGAATCCCAGCAAGCGATATTGCACTAATTTCGTCAGATGAAGAAACGCAAACGTATTTAGGCGTAGACAAAGATTGTGAGGTTAAAACCGATGATGGTAAATGCACAGCTTTGCTATATATGCGAAAAACTACAAAAGGTATTGCGTACTGCCGCAGCACGAAAAGCGTGATTTACGGCCCAGAGCAGACAATACCGGGCTTAGATGTATACCCTGTAGTTGGAATGCGTTGGGAGGAAAAGGTTGGAGACAGCCGAGGCGTTGGGGCGGTAAATTATATGATACCGAGCCAAATAGAAGTAAACCGCACAGCCGCCAGACGTGCTATTGCTGTGAAACGATTTAGCTTTCCCACTCTTGTATATGATGAGGGGAAAATTACAAATATTGCAGACTTAGACCGCATCGGAGCAAATATTGCACTTAGTGATATGCGAGATAATCCAATCAACACAGTTATCGGATACTTAAACCCCGCGCCCATTAGTGCAGATGCAGCCAATTTGCAAAATGAGTTAATGTCAACCACAAGAGAGCTTGAGGGTGCCGGCAGTGCCGCAACGGGCGATATTGACCCAACACAGGCCAGCGGTGAAGCTATAAAAGCAGCTAGAGACCAAGCCGCAGTACCTTTGAATGACCAAGTAAGCAGTTATAAACAGTTTATAGAAGATGTTGCTTTGCTGTGGTTTAAAATGTGGGTTGCTTATAGCCCCAACGGTATGTTGATAAAGTACCAAAGAGGCGATGATTTAGTTAACCAGATGGTTCCGGCAGATATTTTACAAGACATGGATATCAGTATAAAAATTGACGTAAGCCCGGTTGACCCATATAGTAAGTTATCACAGGAAAGCGGGCTTTCTGCGGCGATGGCAGCCGGAAATATTACTTTTGAGGAGTATGTGGCCGCTTTAGATGATAGTAGCAGTATGCCGAAAACAAAGCTACAAGAAATTATAAGCAACCGTGTGCCTGCTGATGTACAAAATTTGCTGGAAGCTGTTAAAAATGACCCACAGTTACAAAGTGCAATTTCCACATACCTACAGCAAAACGCAGTATCGGATAGCAATACAAACAACGTACAAATGGAGGGCGCGGCAAATGCCAAAGCCTGTAACGGACTATTTTGAGCACAAGCATGCAGGCCGTCACATACTGGTTTGGAACAGAAAAGTAAAATTGCCTATAGAGTGCGGCGGGCCGCAAGCGATACAAGAGGGATATTGCACCGCCTGCAAAATGACACAGCAGATAGACACGTTTGGAAACACGGATCAATATATCTGCGCGGAATGCGGAAAAGAAGTAACCGTAATAGGCGCCGGTAAACGCACAAAAATAGCAGATGATGGATTTGTAACGCTGTTTGAAAAGCAGGGCGAAAACGCCGTGGCTACGGTTTATCGATACGAAAGCGAAATTAGTGCAGAGAAAGAGAGCAAATCACCTTATGCGCACTGGAACGTAAGCGACTGGCGCCGAGTGTGGCCTATTGAAAAGTATGTGTATACAAAAGAGGGAAACTTTGCGCGTCACCGATATGTAACCAGCTATTTTGGATATGGCGCGACAGAATATACCGACAAATGGCACCGGGTAGACCGTGTACGACATACAAAAGGGTATGGAGACCACACCATATTTGATATGACAGAGTTGCAAGGCACGGTTTTAGAGAACAGCCATTTTGACGTATACATAGAAATGATGCACAAGCGATATGTACATGTGCGCAGTGACGGTGACCCGATAAAATACTGCGACCTATACACGAAATACCCCGGCATGGAAAATTTGCTATTAAACGGCTTTAATAAAATTGTAGAAGAAAAGGTGGACGGCAGCAAAGCGGCAACCATGGCGCTGCGGTTAAAGGGGAACTGTAAGCCAAGCGATATTTTAGGGCTGAACAAAGCGGAGCAGCGTATTTGCAGAGCAGAGCAGTGGAACTGCAAAAAGCTGTATTGTTACAAACTGCTGCGTACACCGAGTTACACACCTACGCAGGCAGAATATGACACGATGGAAGCGGTAATGTTTCGTACTACAAAAGATACAGCACGAGATTTTACAAATTATTGTGCGGGTGATTTTAAAAAAGGTGTGCGGTACATCAACGCACAAAAACGTGACAGAAAACGTGCTGTTGTAACGATTGTAAATCTGTGGCGAGATTACCTTTCTATGAGTGAGAAGCTGGGCGAGGACATAGAGAGCCCGCACAGGCGGTACCCAAAAAATTTACAACGTGAGCATGACCGGGTGGTACAAAAAACCGAGTTTTTGGAAAGTGAAACCTTAAAGGCCGGATTTCAAAAGCTTGCGGCAGATTTTGCGCCCTTTGCATACGAAAAAGACGGTTTGTGCATCCGCATTGCCGAAAGCGAAAAAGAACTGATTGTAGAGGGCAAGATACTAAACCACTGTGTGGGCGGATATGGAAAAAGCCACTGTGAGGGACGGAGTATCTTTTTTGTGCGGCGTGCCGACGCACCGGACACACCGTTATACACCTTACAAGTTGAACTGAAAAGAAAAAGCAAGTTACAGCTGCACGGGTACGGCAACGAGCGAGACGGAAAACCCATACCGCAGGAAGTAACCGCCTTTATATCCGATTGGCTGCAAAATGTATTACTGCGCTATGACGTGCAGACACACACGTTTACAGAAAAACGAAAGAAAACCAAAGCGGCCAGCGCCGCATGATTTTGCAGTTGACTGCAAGGAAAGCTTAAAAACATGTATACACCAAAAAATTTATACTGGGAAGACGAAACAGATACAGAAAATACACGAGACCAATTTTTTTGCAAGCTTGCGGAACGTTTCGCCCCGTTTTCGTACCAAAACGGAAATTTGTGTATCAGAATTGCAAAAAATCGACAGGAGCTGGTGGCGGAAAGCAAAGCGTTAAACCACTGTGTGGCCGCATACAGTGAAATTCACTGCAATGGCCGCAGCATATTTTTTGTACGCAAAGCGGATGCACCCGATACGCCATTGTATACGTTGCAGGTGAATTTAAAAAATAAGCAACGGGTATGCTTACAGGGGCTTCCGGCAGTAAACGGCATACCAAAAGAAGTGGATGCATTTATCGATGATTGGCTACAAAACGTACTGCATCGATATGACATCAAAAGAGATATATTTTTAGAGCCAATCAAATAAACCAAAGCGGCCAGCGCCGCATGATTTTGCAGTTGACTGCAAGAAGGAGCAAACAATATGAGCCAGATGGGACAAATGAGCATTGAAAATACCGTAAACCAGAGATTACAGGCAGCACAAAGCCTGCATACCCGTATTATGGCCACCGGAGCTATGGTAGCGCAGGGAATGCCTGCCACCACATTTTTGTTGCCCACGGGTACTTATGCAAAAGATGTTTTGCCCATTGAGGCAGAAATTGTACAAAGCGTAGCCGTAACACAAGGGGAGGCCGTTATCGGTATGGGCCACAAATACTTCCTCGGCATGGGCACCTCTAAAGACGGCAAAATCGAGTACGATGACAGCGTGCACTTTTTAGAAGATGAGCGTGTGTATATCATCAAGCTGTTGGGCAACGGTTTCCCCATAGACCATTACGCCTTTTTGCTGCTTGACATTTCCGGCTTAAAGCCTACCAATCAGCGTGTGGCTATTGAAGAAATGAATGCCGAGGTTACCGTTGCAGAGGTTAAGGGTACCGTAAAAACCAAGGAACAAACCACCTAAGTGTAAGTAAGGAGGCTGCAGATGGAAACGACAGTCCAGTCCACAGAAAAAGAAATCGAAGATTTGCTGGCAGAGTGGATGAACAGACAGGATATTACATGGGCGGCCGAAGATGCGCCTACCAAACAAAAATTGCGTGGCATTTTAGAAAGAGGGATGGCGTACTTGCGTAACAGCGCAGGCGCGCCGTCTCTTTCTTTTACAGGCGATACAAAAAGCCTGTTGTTTGATTATTGCAGGTATGACTTAAATAATTGCCGTGAAGAGTTTGCAAAAGCCTTCACGGCAGATTTAACGTTACTGCGTCTTACGGAGGGCTTTCATTGTGGCCAAACAAAAGCGAGGGTGGCGCTTATGAGAGCAAGGCGGCATTTAAAGGTTTGGTACGCAAAGCAGGTATTTTACTTATTGTTTTAATTGCGTGCCGCTTAGACCAAATGACAGGTACTACGGTTGTACGTACAGCGGTTATTCTTTTCTTTATTGCCAATGATGGTTTTAGCATTGTAGAAAACATGGGCATTATGGGTGTACCTATGCCGCCGATTGTAAAGAATGGATTTGAATTATTGAGACAAAAAAGCGAATCCACTGCACAAGGCTTTCTGGAAGAAAGCAAAAAAGAATAACGGATAAAACACAAGCCCGCAACTGCCAGATAAAAAGTCTGGTGGTTGCGGGCTTTTTTGTTTACTTTTTTAAAGGTTGTGGCTTACAGTTCTTTTTTCCACAGACCGTGGATGTTGCAGTAAGCGTAAGCAGCGATTGCTTTTTCTCCTGCTAGATGGAAGGTTACTGCGGGGGTCTCACCGGGCTTAAAGCTGTGGCGATAGCTGCCGCTTTCGGTTTCCAGTACAACCCACTCAATGTAGTGCTCAGGAATCATCGGATGCGCTACCTCACCGATTTTAATAGCGACTTCGTCGCCAGAAACGGTGACAGCAGGAATGTGCTTCTCAAAACTTGCATCAACGGTATTAGCGTGTAGCTCAAACATTTTCTCTCCGCAACACACCGGTATCACGCCGGCATCGCGAATCATTTCTACTTCATTTCCACAATGTTTGCAAAGATAAAATTTCATTTTAGTCACCTCATAATTTGGTTTTAATCAGGTTTGTTCCGGTAAGCTTATTATATCACATTTTAACGGTCCGTCTAGTAACCCGGTCACAAACATTTGAAACTTAAAATGCAATTCACTAACCACAGTCCGTTTTATAGGACAAGCTATATGCTACAATATAACGATGTGTTAGTGAAAGAAGTTGCAACACAACAATTTGATCAAGAAGCAGATTATTTATACAGTCAAATTCTTGCGGGAGGGAATAGAGCTTTTTCTGTAGAGCGGACTGAAGAGTTCATGCGCCAAATTTGTTGCAACAGGTTGGCGGCACCATCCACGGATAAGACTGATATCACAATGCAAATACATGACATTCAAACTGGATATTCTCCCATTTGCGGTTTTAGTATTAAGTCTGAAATTGGAAACGCTCCTACATTAATTAACGCTACCGGCTCAACAAATTTCATTTTCGAGGTTACGGGCTTGTCTGATGAGCAAATAGAAAGTATAAATGCTATTCAAACAAAAACTAAAATAAAAGACAGAATGAACCGTATTTTTAATGAATCGACGTCTGTTAACTTCGTAAAAGCGAATAGTGAAGTGCTCAACAGAAATCTTATGCTCATAGACAGTCGTTTTACCGAGCTTGTAGCGCACTCTCTGATTTATCATTATCGCGACAGCATCAACAACTGTGACGCAGTAATAAATCAAATGGAACAGGAAAATCCGATGAACTTTCCTGCAGCAGGTTTTTACAAATATAAGTTTAAAAAATTTCTGTGCGCGGCTGCTCTTGGAATGACGCCGAATACGGCTTGGGATGGAAGAGATGAAGCCAATGGGGGATACATAATTGTAACAGCTTCAGGGGATGTACTTGCGTATCATATTTATAATCGAAATTTCTTTGAAGAATATTTGCTGAAGCAAACTCGTTTTGATCGAGGCTCTACTACAAGGCACGGGTTTGCATCTTTGTATAAAGAGAATAACAAAACTTATATGAAGCTAAATCTGCAAGTAAGATTTAAGTAAAATAATTAAATATTTAGTCAGTGTTGTTGCAGAGAGATTTTAAATTAACTTGAGTATTTAACATCCAACACATACTATGCACAGTGTAACGTGATTTTTGCAAGTAAATACGCCAAAAAAGCGGCGTTCAATTCCCGTCGTCTCCACCAAACAAGTCTAAAAACGAACACTCACAAACTGCACCTTTTTGGGCAGGAGTGGCCTTTTTTAGCAACGACAAAGTCACGCTTTCGAGCGTGGCTTTTTTGTTTGTGAGGTTAAAAGATACAATAACTTTATCATCGTACAAATGGACGGAATTTACAAAGCAATCCAGCAGCCGCTCCCGGTAGATGTCGTCGGGTTCATCAGGCCGCTGCGTCATTTGGCTGAGCATATATTTTACTTGTTTCTCGGTTAACTCGGGAACACGTAGCTTGTAGCTTTCAATTTCAAATTCCAAATTTTCTTGTGTTTGCTCTAACTCGGACAGACGTTGTTTTGTTGTTTTTGTAAAGATACCATTTTCGATTGCGGTTAAAAGATTAGAGAGAGCTTTTTTGGTATCTGCAAGCTGGCTTTCTAAATATACCAATTCAGTGTTGGGCAGTGGATTGGCCGAGTGCAGCTCCACGCAGCGGTGCGCAATATAATCAATACGCTGGGGACTGTTGAGGATAAACTCAACGGTACCGTCCGCCACGATTTTTTCCAGAGTAGCCTTGCGGATATTTTTCTTGGTACAATTTTTCGTGCGTATTTTACCCGTGCAGGCATAGTAATAGCGCTTTTGCTCGGACTTACTGGTGCCAGATATACCGATAATGGGTGCATTACAATAGCCGCAATAAATTTTGCCGGAAAGCACATATTTTTCGTGTGCCTTATAGCGGGCAGGATTGCGCCTGTTAACTGCAATGCGGTTTTGCACACGCTGAAAAAGGGCGGTATCGATTATTGCGGGCACACCGCCCTCTACATGCACACCGTAAGCATCGTAAACACCAATATATTTTTCGTTGCGCAAAACAGTGCGCAAGCTGTTTTTGTTAAAGAGAGAGCCACGAGAAGTGCGACAGCCCATATTGTTTAACACCTCGCAAATTTCAGTTACGGTGGAACCTTAATCAAATAAGGTAAATACTTTTTGAACCATGGGAGCTTCGGCCTCGTTAATCATAAAAGATTTATCGGGCCCGATTTTATAGCCTAAAGCTAAATTACCGCCGGTAGCTTGGCATTTTAAGGCGCTTTCTTTCATGCCACGGCGTATTTTTTGGGAGAGCTCGGCGCTGTAATATTCGGCCATGCCCTCAAGTAAGCTTTCTAAGATGATACCCTCGGGCCCATCGGGAATGCTTTCTTTTGCGTAAAGCACCTTTACGCCGTTTTTCTTTAGGCGTGATTTGTAAATAGCGCTATCGTAACGATTACGCGCAAAACGGTCTAGCTTGTACATTATTACAACATCAAAGGTATGGGTTGCGCTGTCTTGTATCATTTTTTGGAATTGCTCTCGGCCGTCTGTGCTTTCACCAGAGATATGCCTGTCGACATATTCATAATGGCTTATTGTACACAGCTTAAAATTTAAACATTATTTTTGTATCCTCACATACTATTTTGCCAAAAAAACGGTAATGCTATCAGCAACGGAGGATAAAAAAATGGAGTATTTATGGACGAAAGAGATTAAAAAAAATAAATTTGAGGCACTTGATGGCGACAGAAAAACCGATGTATTGATAATAGGTGGTGGCATGGCAGGTGTGCTGTGTGCTCTTCAGCTTGAGCAAAATGGTGTGGATTATCTATTGGTAGAGGCAAAGGAGCTGGGCGGCGGCATTACCAAAGGCACCACTGCGGTGTTGACGGCGCAACATGACACCTTGTATAAGGAGCTTATTAAAACGCACGGTGCTGAAAAGGCAAGAATGTATCTTCATGCAAATCTTCACGCGGTAGACAAATTTCGCAAGCTGTCAAGAGAAATAGATTGCAATTTTGAGGATAAGCCGTCGGTAATGTATTCCTTGCAGGACAGTAAAATTATGAAAAAGGAAGCAGAGGCAGTTCGTCTG
>JAQUTM010000220.1 GCA_028694405.1 Oscillospiraceae bacterium | reverse complement strand
ATTGTATTTGGTGTGGCTCCGTTTAATCTTATTAAAGGTGCTATCATTTCTGCACTGACTTTTTTAACCTACAAAAAAATGTCGGGATTTTTGAAAAAGCACACTGTGTAATTGACAAATATAAAATTTGTGGTATACTAAGTAAGCTAAAAATTAAATATTGCTTATCAAGAGTGGTGGAGGGAACAGGCCCGATGAAACCCAGCAACCTATACATATAAGGTGCTAAATCCTGCGGTGTAAACCGGCAGATAAGAAACATATCGCCCAAGGGTTTACAGCCCTTGGGCTTTTCTTTTGCACAAGGCATATTTAATAACAGCAAACATAAAGGGCATTTGCCCAAATTACGGAGGAAAAGATATGTCTAAAATGCTGTTTACTTCCGAGAGCGTTACGGAAGGTCACCCTGATAAAATATGCGACCAAATAAGCGATGCTGTGTTGGACGCTATTTTTGAAAAAGACCCACAGGCACGGGTAGCTTGTGAGGCAACTGCAAGCACCGGTATGATTCACGTTATGGGCGAGATAACCACAGATTGCTATGTGGATATTTCTAAAATTGTGCGCGAAACAGTAGCTGAAATTGGCTATACTCGTGCAAAATACGGCTTTGACGCCAGCACCTGCGCCGTTGTTACAAATATCGACGAGCAAAGCGCAGACATTGCCATGGGTACAAATGATGAAGTTGGCGGTGCGGGAGACCAAGGCATGATGTTTGGATACGCTTGTAACGAAACAAAAGAGCTGATGCCTTTGCCTATCAGCTTGGCTCATAAATTAGCGCTGCGGTTAACACAGATGCGTAAAGACGGAACATTGCCCTATTTGCGTCCGGACGGAAAAACACAGGTAACTGTGGAATATGAAGAGGGAAAACCCACCCGTGTAGACGCGGTTGTGGTTTCCAGCCAGCACAGCGAAGATGTGACAATGGACACTTTGAGAGCAGACATCATTGAGCAGGTTATTAAGCCTGTTGTGTCGGCTGATTTATTGGACGAGAATACCAAGTATTTTATCAATCCTACAGGTCGCTTTGTAGTGGGTGGTCCGCAGGGAGACAGCGGTTTAACAGGCCGCAAAATTATTGTAGACACCTATGGTGGATATGCTCGTCACGGCGGTGGCGCGTTTAGCGGAAAAGACCCCACAAAGGTAGACCGCAGCGCCGCTTATGCCGCACGTTACGTTGCCAAAAACATTGTGGCGGCAGGTTTAGCACAAAAGTGTGAAGTACAGCTTGCCTATGCCATAGGTGTTGCACAACCTGTAAGCATTATGGTGGATACATTTAAAACAGGTACCGTAGCAGATGAACGGATTGAAGCCGCTGTAGAGCGTGTATTTGATTTAACCCCTGCAGGAATTATTAAAACCTTGGATTTGCGCAAACCAATTTACAAAAAGCTAGCTGCCTATGGTCATATGGGACGTGAAGATTTGGGTGTAGCTTGGGAAAAAACAGATAAAATTGATGCTTTAAAAGCAGCCATTTTGTAAGGGTAAAACACACAGAGCTTTAGCAAAGGCTTTGTGCGTTTTGACTTTGGCGGAGCTTGATATAAAACGTTAAAGAAAGCCTGCATTTTTTACTGATAAACTCGATAAAAAGTGACGGTTTACTTGCGCATTACAACTAAATAGAATATAATAAATATATATCCATTATTTTACAAAGGTGGGGCGTTATGGAAAGTTTAATGTTGCAAGAAAAAGAAATAAAAGATGCTGATATTGCAAAAATTTTACATAATTTGCAAAAAGAGACGCAGGAACAGACGAAATATATTAAAAAGCAGACAACTTATGCAAAAATAAGTGCGGTGGCCTGTGTAGGTGTTTTTGCCGTGGCGGTAGCTGCGTGTGTAATTTTAATTCCGCAAATTACTACGGCCCTTTCCGATTTAAAGATTATTACTGCACAATTAAGCCAAACGGATTGGAAAACGATGTTTGAAAATATCAACACCTTGATTTCTACCAGCCAAAACGGTATGGAAGAAACACTGCAAAATATACAAAAAATTGATATTGATGGGCTAAACCAAGCAATTCAAGACTTACAAGCTGTGGTAGCGCCTTTGGCAAAGCTGTTTGGCCGTTAAAACAAAAGCTCACTAAGATTTAACTTGGTGGGCTTTTTTATTTTTTCATGCTATGGTACAATAACAGCGATAAAAGTGGAAAAATAACGCCAAAGTCGGGGAAGGAGGAAAGGTATGGCTCTCACTGTTACCCCGCTGATAAACACCACCTTTTATTTGCTGCAAAAAAGTGGTGCCCAAATAGAAGAACGTGCATTGTGGCAGTTACAGAAAATTGCCCAAGAGCCTACTTTTCAGGCGGCACAGCTGCGTCAGCTGCCGCAGGACGCTGTACTGCCTATAAATCCCATAACATTAGAGTGTGATATTTTGGAAAGCGCGGTTGTTATTGTAGAACAAAGCTGGTTCATGCGTGTAGGCGGGCTAGATGAGCGTTTGCCGGAGGAACAGCAGTTGTGGGATTTATCTCTGCGGCTGCAAGGCGCTAAAGCAAAAATGGTATATCTGCCGTACATAACCGTCGGGTATCCTAAAACCGAGGAAATCTATACGGCGCAACTCTCTTTTAAACAACAGCGGGCAAATTTATGCATGGCGTGTAAATACGGCGCCAATATTGACATATTGCGAGCATGGCTTTTGTTTAAAGAAAGCTGTGCCGGACAGAGAAAAAATCCTTGGAACGAGCAGCTTAAAATTTTACCGCAGCTGGTATCCTTATGGATTTGGCGCTTTTCCTCTGCGGTGCTCAAA
>JAQUTM010000219.1 GCA_028694405.1 Oscillospiraceae bacterium | reverse complement strand
GCTTTTAAAGCGCCACGCAGAATTTTGGTACAACGATGAGGTGGGATTAAAGCTGGGCTTTATCCAGCTTGACGAAGGCAGTTTTCCCACGCGGGAAAACGAAGTGGTTGTGGACTCTCAAACACTAAAGCTGCTGGGTGTGCCGGTACAGCTGGGAACAAAGATAAGCCTACAGCTTAATATACGCGGAGAAATTGTAACGCGAGCGTTTACTTTGTGTGGTTGGTGGGAAAGTGACCCTGCCTTTCATGTGGGGCAGATTTTTGCCTCTCGCGCCTATGTAAACGCACACCGCGATGAATTGCAGTGCAGCTATTATGACGATTACTCAATGGCAGGCGCCATAAGCGCATATGTCATGTTTAAAAACAGCACAAACCTACAAGCCAAGCTGGATAAGCTTTTAGACGAGAGTGGATTTTCTCCCGTAGAGACAGCACCAAACTATATTGCAAGCAACGTAAACTGGTCTTACATTTCTACCAATTTTGGCATGGATACCGGCACGTTATTGGGGCTTGGGTGTGGCTTGCTTTTAATTGTGTTTACGGGTTATCTTATTATTTATAATATTTTTCAAATTTCCATTGTACGCGATATTAAGTTTTACGGCTTATTAAAAACCATTGGCACAACGGCAAAACAGCTTAAAAGTATAATTCGCAAGCAGGCATTTGCGCTGTCCGCTATCGGTATCCCCATCGGGCTTTTGCTGGGCTTTTTTTCGGGCAAAGCTTTGGTGCCTTTTCTGGTAAACAACAGCAGCTATGCAGGCAGCCCAATATCTGTTTCGCCAAAGCCTGCCATTTTTATAGGCTCGGCACTTTTTGCACTTATAACGGTGTTTATCAGTACGCTAAAGCCTGCTCATGTGGCAGGAAAGGTATCGCCCATTGAGGCTGTGCGCTATACTGCTTGTGAACAGCCTGCCAATGGGCATAAAAAAAGTGTAAACGGCGCAAAAATGGCGGGAATGGCGCTGTCTAATGTGGGCAGGAACAAAAGACGCACAGTTTTGGTTATTATCAGTTTGTCGCTAAGCCTTGTGCTGTTTAATGGGGTAGTTACGCTTTCGGACAGCATTGATTTGGATAAATTCATATCAAAATTTTCAGATTCGGATTTTTTGGTTGCCCATGCCGATTATTTTAATAATGATTTTTACGGCAAGGAAAACGAGACGTCTCCGCAGATGCTTGAAACAGTAGAGCGCTTAGATGGATTTGAAGAGGGCGGAAAGCTTTACGGCGGCCGCGAAAACCTGTTTTATGCGGAAAACACAAATGACGAAACAAGCATAAACAAAAACGAAAAAGGACATTTTTTCAGTGCGGTTTACGGGCTGGACCAATTTCCCTTGCAGCGCTTACAGCAGGTTGACGGCACATGGACGCAGGAGCAGCTACTTAGCGGAAACTATATTTTAGAAGGGGTGCATCTGGACGATAACGGCAGAATAATTTCCGAGACAGCACACTACAAAGTGGGCGACGTTGTTACGCTGTACAGCTACCGCACAGACCCTGCAAATAAGGATAACCGCATTTATACCGCACAGCAGTATACGGTAATTGGCCATGTGGCAATTAAAACCTACATCAACAGTGACAGAATGTATTGGGGATATACCTTTTATCTGCCCACACAGGTTTATAAAAGCGTTGTAGATGAGCCGGCTGTTATGAGCTACGCTTTTAATGTGGCAGACAGCCAAGAAATGGGTGTGGAAAACTTTCTAAAGCAATATACCGAAACAACAGAACCCTTAATGAACTACTCCTCAAAGGGTACTTCGGTAAAATCCTTTGAAAGTATGCGAAGTACCGTGCTTTTGGTAGGCGGTGCACTGGGCGGCATTATCGGATCAATCGGCATATTAAACTTTATCAATGCGGTGCTTACCAGTATTGTTGCACGCAAAAAAGAGTTTGCAATACTGCAAAGTATTGGCATGACAAAGCGGCAGCTTAAAAAAATGCTGTGCTTTGAAGGCTTATATTATGCAGGGCTTTCGGGAATTACCTCACTGGTGCTTGGCATATCGGGCTCGGCAATTATTGTGCGTGCCATTTGTGCCCAGATGTGGTTTTTAAGCTATCGCCTGATTGTTTGGCCTCTGCTTATTACTGCCCCTGCTTTACTTGCTTTAGGGGTAATAATTCCGCTGGTTGTTTACAGCCTTACTGACAGGCAAAGCGTTATTGAAAAGCTGAGAGAGACAGAATAGTATCCGCTCAAAAGCGGATAAATATAAAAGCGGCGGCCCTAGTGGTATACTTGGGCTGCCGCTTTTTCTGTTTTAAAACTGTGGCTGCTTTTGTAAAGAGACCGGTCTACGGAAGGTTTCCGTTTGCAAATGCTTTAATATAAGCAAGCAAATGGTTTGGAGCTGTTATTTTGTTCTTAAAAAATGCAAATTCTTTGTAAATAAGGCAATTTTATATAATATTATTTTAAAAAAGAAAAATTTTCTATTTTATACATAAAAAGATAATTATGTAGATTCTATGAGTAAATTGCGTTATAATGTAAATAATTTATAGATTTTATGGAAATTTTTAGATTTTATGGATATTTATGTTTTTATTTAAAAAGCATTTATGAAATAAATGGAGAAATAAGTTATGGAAAATTTTATATTGTACTTTTACCTTGAAAATGAAATGTTTGAATACCCTTTGCCTGCTGTAGACAACCGAAAAATTTTAATTGAGGTTTTGCGTCAAAATAAAAGCAACGCAAGTGCCTGTTTGCAGTTGGAAATTTGGGACGGTACATGGCATATTGTTTCTAATGAAGATGTTGCGG
>JAQUTM010000051.1 GCA_028694405.1 Oscillospiraceae bacterium | reverse complement strand
AAGTAAAAGGGAGAAAACCGTTTATGAAAGCTGTTATTACCGTTTTAGGCCGTGATATGGTAGGTATTTTGGCAAAGGTAAGTGCCGTATGCGCCCAAACAGGCGTTAATATTGAAGATGTTACCCAAAGTATTTTGCAAAATGTTTTTGCTATGATTATGATTGTAGACATTTCCAACTGCACGGTAGAAGCCACCGAGCTAAAGGCTAAATTTGATACAGTTGGCCAAGAAATGGGTGTTCAGATTAACCTGACGCGTCAGGAAGTATTTGATGCCATGCACAAAATTTAAGAAAGGCGGCATTTTTACATGATTAACACCCAAGATGTTTTGGAAACCATACACATGATTAACGACGAAAGCCTTGACGTACGCACTGTTACCATGGGCATTAGCCTGCTTGACTGTGCAGACGAGGACCCCAAACGTGCATGTGAAAAAATTTATAATAAAATTATTACCAAAGCAGCACAACTGGTGCCTGTAGTTGAAAAAATAAGCAACGATTACGGCATACCCATTGTAAATAAGCGCATTAGCGTTACCCCTATTGCCATGGTAATGGCAAGCGCCAAAAACCCTAATCCAACCGATTATGCCAAAGCATTGGACAATGCGGCAAAAAAAGTTGGTGTAAACTTTATTGGCGGCTTTAGCGCCTTGGTACACAAGGGCTTTAGCGCAGGCGACGAGCTTTTAATCAACGGTATCCCCGAGGCACTTGCCGCTACCGATTTTGTTTGCAGCAGCATCAATATCGGCAGCACCAAAAGCGGCATTAACATGGACGCCGTTAAAATGATGGGACCTATAATTAAAAAAACGGCTGAGCTTACGCAGGATAATCAGTGCCTTGGCGCCGCCAAACTGGTTGTATTTTTGCAACGCGCCTGAGGATAACCCCTTTATGGCAGGTGCTTTTCACGGTGTTGGCGAGCCCGACTGTGTAATTCACGTTGGCGTAAGCGGCCCCGGTGCCGTTCGCGCCGCCTTGGCAAAACTGCCTAAGGACGCCTCTTTAAGCGAAGTTGCCGAGCTGATTAAGCGCACCGCTTTTAAAATTACCCGTATGGGCCAGTTAGTTGGCACCTTGGCTGCCGAGCAGCTGGGCGTACCGTTTGGGATTGTAGATTTAAGCCTTGCCCCTACCCCCGCCATTGGCGACAGCGTTGCCAATATTTTGGAGGAAATCGGTTTGGAGAGCTGCGGCTGCTGTGGCACCACCGCAACCCTTGCCATGCTGAATGACGCTGTTAAAAAAGGCGGCGTAATGGCAAGTAACCACGTTGGCGGCTTGTCCGGCGCTTTTATCCCTGTAAGCGAGGACGAGGGTATGATTGCCGCCGTGCGCAAAGGCGCGTTGTCTTTGGAAAAACTGGAGGCTATGACAGCAGTTTGCAGCGTTGGTATTGATATGGTAGTAGTACCCGGAGACACCAGCGACACCGTGCTTTCCGCTTTGATTGCAGACGAGGCAGCAATCGGTATGGTTAACACCAAAACCACCGCGGTGCGTGTTATTCCCGCTATTGGTAAAAAAGTTGGCGATGAGCTGGACTTTGGCGGCTTACTGGGCTACGGTCCTGTTATGCCTATCAGCACCTACAGTCCCGATGTGTTTGTAAACCGCGGCGGACGTATTCCTGCCCCGCTACAGGCACTGAAAAACTAAATTTGTTTTTACAAACAGCAAATCCCCCCTGTTTTTATACAGAGGGGATTTATTTTTTTATTTTGCCATCATCATTTTGGCAGCTTTATAAATATCGCCACAGCCAAGCGTAATTACCAAATCGCCGCTTTGGGCGTTTGCCATTACATAATCTACTACTTCTTCAAAGGTATTATACCAAACGCTGTGGGGTATTTTTACAGCCAAATCCTTGGTGTAGATATTATATTCGTCATTGGTTTCACGGCTGCCCATAATTTCGGTCATAACACATTTATCCGCAATTTGCAGCACCCGTGCAAAATCGTCCAACAGCATTTTTGTGCGGCTGTAGGTAAAGGGCTGAAACACCGCCCATACCTGTTTAAAGCCCATTTGCATGGCGGCATTTAAGGTTGCCTCCAACTCGGTGGGGTGGTGAGCATAGTCATCTGCAATGGTAATGCCGTTTTTTACGCCCAATATTTCAAACCGACGACCTGCACCCTGAAAAGCGGCAATGCCTGCGGCACATTCCTGGGGTGTACAGCCCTCGCGGCTTGCAGCTGCATATGCTGCCATAGAGTTGTAAACATTATGCTTACCCGGTGCGCCCAGCACTACATGGGTAACAAAAGTGCCATTTACCTCTAAGTCATACCCCCAAAAGGCACTGTGGTCGGGTTTTGCATTTACCGCACGGTAGTTACAGCCCTCGCTCGTGCCATAGGTGATGATATTTTGTGTCAGCCCCGCCACAACCTCCATAGAATTTGCATCGTCAGCGTTTACAATAATGGTATCGGTAGAGCTTGCGCAAAATTTGCGAAAGCTTGCCTTTAAATTGTCCATTGTCTTAAAAAAATCCAAATGGTCCGCATCTACATTTAACAGCACGGCAGTATGTGGGGTTAAATGGTGGTAGGTATTGCTAAACTCACAGCTTTCCACAATAATATTATCGCCTGTGCCCGCTTTGCCGTAGCCGTTAATTAAAGGCAGCTTACCGCCAATTACCGCAGCAGGGTCTTTATTTGCCATTACCATAATTTGTGTTGTCATGGCGGTGGTACTGGTTTTTCCGTGGGTACCTGCTATGCAGATGGGCTTTTTGTACAGGCTTGCCACATAGCCTAACATAACACTGCGCTCTACACAAGGTATGTTAAGCCGCTGCGCCTCCTCTATCTCAGGATTGCCTTTCATAATAGCGGCAGTATACACAACCAACTCTGCACCGTGTACATTTTGGGCGGCATGTGGTATTTTTACATCTATGCCAAGGGCTCGCTCGTAGTTAACAATATCGCCGGGTAACACATCACTGCCTGTAATCTCATACCCTGCTGCAACCAATATTTGTACAATAGGGTACATACCGCTGCCGCCGATTCCTACAAAGTGAATCCTTTTTTTACCTTTTAGCAAATGTTTCTCATCAATCATTTCTATCACCTCAAAAAGGGTACTTTATACCCAACAATTTCCTGTAAGTATTATTATATTATATAGTTTTTACTGCCTAAAATAAACACATTGCGCAAAATTATTATGAATGTGCTATACTATAGCCTATAATAACTATTTTTTAAAAGGGGAAACGCTATGCTGCTACCGATTTGTGACGGTGTTCGTCTTGTGCTTGCCAAATTGCAAAAATCAGGTTATGCAACCTACGTTGTGGGCGGCGCTATACGCGACCTTTTAATGGATAAAGTGCCTGTAGACTATGACCTTACAACAGCGGCACTTCCTTATCAAATTCTCAGTTTATTTAATAACGCACGCGCTACAGGCGGCAGCTACGGCACGGTAACCGTTTGCCTTGGCAACAGCCACTACGAAATTACACCTTTTCGCAGCGAGAGCGCTTACACCGACGCGCGCCACCCCGATATCGTCACCTTTGCGTGCGATATTCATACCGACCTTGCCCGAAGAGATTTTACCATAAACGCCTTGGCCTATGACGGCAAAACTTTAATAGATGACTTTGGCGGACAAGACGACTTAAAGGCCAAAACTTTGCGCTGTATTGGCGTACCGGAGGCACGCTTTGCCGAAGATGCCCTGCGCATTTTGCGTCTTTTTCGATTTGGCGCCCAGCTGGACTTTACCTTTGAGGCAGCTACCTTAAAAGCTGCATTAAACTTAGCCTCCACCTTAAAAACCGTAAGCGGTGCGCGTGTTAGGCAAGAGCTTACGCATATTTTGCAAAGCGATTGCCCCGCCGCTGTTGTGCCACTTATCAATGCGGGCGGTCTTTGCAGTTTTGGCATATTGGGTCCCGCACATACCGAGGCATTGGCGGAAATTTGTAAGCTTCCCTCCGTTCCGCTTTTGCGCTGGTGGGCTTTTTTGCACTTTTGCCATGCAGATTATACTACGGTACAACAAACCTTGGACTTTAAAGCAAATGCAGTGTTAAACTGGAAAATGTTAGACAGATGGTTTGCAGCCCCATGCAATACCCCTCAGCAATTAAAACATCGGCTGTCATCTGCGCCAAGTTGTGCCAATCCAAGGGATATTTTTGCTGCTTTTGCCACACTTTGTCCTACTCAGAGCCAGCAGCTTTGTCTGTTTGAAAAAATTTTTGAAGAGCATCAGCCCTATCTTATCAGCCATTTGGCTGTCAGCGGCCAAGATTTACTGGCAAATGGGGTAACAGGTAACGCAATCGGTAAAAGCTTAACCGCCTTGCTAAATTTGGTTATTGAAAATCCTCAATTAAACTGTTATACTACTTTAATTACTTTGGTAAAACAAGGCATATCGGCAATCTATCCATAAAATTTTACAAGAATATTTATTTTTATATCAAAAATTTACAATTTTTTCACAAAAAGAGTGGTATTATAATACACATAGAGCATATAATAGTGTAATGTCTCTATTTTAATGTTTTAGAAAGGAGCGATTGATATGAAACAACGCTACGCATTTCCCCTGCCTCAGGGTGATATTGACGATTTGATTTTTGGCGAACAGCAGCCCAAACAGAGCGAGAAATAACAAACTTTCTCTTATTGTATGTTACAAAGCAGAGGTTTGTTGTGAATCGCAGCAAATGCCTGCTTTTTTATTTATATAAAGCACATTATATAATCAAAGTACAGAGGCGAAGTTTGCTGCCTAATTTTCAAACTCAATAAACAAAATAGAGCCCGCTTTTTGTAGAAAAGATTTTTTCCTTCCTGCAAAAAGCGGGCTTGTTTTTTTATTAAATTTAGCTCAAAATAATCCGATTTTTACCGGTGCGTTTTGCCGTGTGCAATTTTTCATCGGCACATTGCAGATAAGTGTTGTAGCACGTTTTTGCATTGGGCACGTCCATATAAGCTCCGCCGCTTAAAGTAATATGAATATTGGAGCCTGAAACCGGATTTTTTACAAGCTGCGTGCGTATTTCATCTGCAACCCTCTGCATATCGGCTTGTGCTGCGTTTTCAAACAAGATTAAAAATTCCTCTCCGCCATAACGAAAAGCCGTAATCGTGTTATTTTGTATACCCGATAAAATTTTGCCAATAACACGCAGCACCTCGTCTCCAATCTGATGACCATATGTATCATTAATACACCTGAAATCATCTAAATCCAACAGCAAAACCCCCAAGGGCTTTTGTGCACGCAGACATACGTTCCAAAGCTCTTCCATAAAGGTACTTAAATAGGCACGATTATGCAAACCGGATAAATAATCTGTCTCGCCCGAACGGCGCAGCATTTCACAGGTACGCGCCAATACGTCTGCCTGACGCAGCTTATGGGCCTTGCTGTGAAACCGCACGATGGAAACCCCATAAAAAACCATACTCAGCAAAAGTGTCTGTATCAACACAAACAAAATTTGCGGCTCTTCACCGTACAGCAGTACCGTTCCCACAAAAAGCAAACCGTTGGCTGAAAGATAAATATAGTTAAAAGTTTTTGTACGCAAGTAAGGAAAAAACGCAATACCTGCCATAGCCAGCAAAAAGCTGCCGGCATCTCCGGCTTGTAAAAGACGCCAAAATGTTACCAAAACGCTCCACAGTGCCAACCACGCCGAAAAGCTCTCTATAACAGAAAATTCTTTCGCCGGATTTTGAAAGCCTTTTTTTCCAAGCGCATACCACACAAAAAAATATACCAAACACAAAAGAAGCATACTGCCGCTTGCCGCGGCACTAATCCAGCACGATACGCTATTTGGCATTTTGGTGCAGCCATAAGTGGCATATAACCATATAAACAACTTTGGTAAAGCCACATAGCCTAACATGCCGTAAAAAAGGGTATGGTTCTCCTGTGAAATTTGCTGTAAAGTAATATCATCTGTACGCAGACAGTTGCGTAACTTAACCCAAAAGCTATGAAAAGTTTCCGCCATTTTTCTTCCCCCGTCCCTTTTTCCTTTGTTATATTATACCAGATTTCCCTATAAAACAAAACCTTTCGCGTAGGATTACCTCTCCCTTTAAAGATATAATTTCGTATACCTTTTAAGTTTTTATTGTGTTTTGTCAAAATGCATATTATATTTATTATAATAATAGTTTTATAAAAAGTATCGGCCCTGTGCTTTTTTAAGATTTAGACAAGCACTGTAAAACAAACCGGAACAGGAGATTGATAATGGATACACTGCACGTTTTAGGTACAGGAAACGCCACTGTAACCCGCTGCTTTAACACATGCTTTGCCCTAAACTTAAATAACAACTGGGTTTTAACAGATTGCGGCGGCGGCAATGGTATCATAACACAGCTGGAGAAAGCGAAAATAAATTTATCCCATATACACGATATTTTTATAACCCATGAGCACTGCGACCATATTTTAGGGGTGGTTTGGTTGGTACGCCTGATTGCCGCCGGCATACACCGCGGCCGCTACCAAGGAAACCTGCGCATTTACTGCCACAGCGAGCTGGTGCAAACTATTAAGACGCTGTGTAACCTCACCTTACAAAAAAAAATGACTGCTTTATTTGATAACCGCATTTTTATTTTGCCTGTGCAAGACACCGAAACGCGCACCATTGCAGAGCATACCTTTACTTTTTTTGATATAGGCTCTACAAAAGCGCGCCAATTCGGATATACGGTGTCGCTTACAAACGGCACAGTATTAACCTTTATGGGAGATGAGCCGGTTAGCCCGCATTGCGAAAAATACGCCGAAAAAGCACACTGGCTGCTCTGTGAGGCTTTTTGCCTGTATGATGAGGCAGACCGCTTTAAGCCTTACGAAAAAAATCACTCCACCGCTAAAGATGCCGCCCTATTAGCGCAGCGGCTTCAAGTGAAAAACCTGTTGCTGTGGCACACCGAGCAAAGTGATTTATCCCATCGCAAACAGCGTTACACTGCCGAAGCCGCCCAATATTTTAGCGGCAACATAGCTGTGCCCGATGATTTAGAGGTCATTCCCCTCTAGCACTAAGTAGCTGTTAAACATTGTTGTTTGCTTTACCCAAACCCTTTTAATTTGTAATTTCATTCAAAATACAAAAAAAGAGTATTGTATTCTACCGCCATAGTATAAAATCGGCGGGGACACAATACTCTCTTTTTTACTGTTTTTTAAGCGTTACGGCTGTGGCTGTACCAAAGCAATCGCCAATTCGTCCAGTTGCTTTTGTTCTACCGTTTCGGGGCAGCCGGTCATCAGTTCACCGGAATTTTGCACTTTTGGAAATGCAATTACCTCACGAATAGAATCTGTACCCAACATCAACATACACAGACGGTCTAAGCCGTATGCCATGCCGCCGTGTGGAGGTGCGCCGTATTTGTATGCCTCTATCAAAAAGCCAAAGCTCTCCTGTGCGCGTTCTTCGGTAAAGCCCAAAGCGCGGAACATACGCTTTTGAATTTGCGGGTCGTTGATACGGATAGAACCACCGCCCAGTTCACAGCCGTTCAGCACCATGTCGTAAGCACGGGCACGAGCGTTGGCAGGGTCGCTTTCTATCTTATCCATATCCTCTTGCATAGGCATGGTAAACGGGTGATGCTTTGCGTAATAACGGCCGTCCTCTTTGCTGTACTCAAACAGCGGAAACTCGGTTACCCACAGGAAATTAAACTGCTTGGGATTAAACAGTTCAAACTTTTTGCCAATTTCCAAGCGCACTTGACCCAGTGCCGTACAGGCTTCCTCTGTGTCCTCACCGCCGCAAATAAGCAGTACGTCGCCTACCTGCGCATCTAATTTAGCGCGAATAGCAGCCACCTCTGCCTCGGTACATTTCTTTTCGTAGCTGCTGGTCTCTCCATCTGCCGTTAAACGAGTGTAGGCCAAACCTTTTGCACCATAGGTTTTTGCAACTTCTACCAGCTTGTCAATTTCTTTACGGGTTAATTTATCTGCTAAGCCCTTTGCGTTAATGGCATGTACGGTGCCGCCTGCACTTATAGGGCCGCTAAATACAATAAATTCGCTGTCTTTTACGGTGTCAGTAATGTCTACCAACTCTAAGCCAAAGCGCGTATCCGGTTTATCCGAGCCAAAACGACTCATAGCCTCTTTATAGGGCATACGCAAAAACGGTGTTTGTACTTCTTCGTTTAGCAGCTCTTTAAACACCTTTTTGATAAAACCTTCGTTTACGGTCATAATGTCGTTTTCGTCTACAAAGCTCATCTCAAGGTCAATTTGAGTAAACTCGGGCTGACGGTCTGCACGCAAATCTTCGTCGCGGAAGCAGCGGGCAATTTGCATATAGCGGTCAAAACCGGAAAGCATGAGCAGCTGTTTGTAAAGCTGCGGGCTTTGGGGCAAGGCAAAAAAGCGGCCTTGCTGTACACGGCTGGGTATTAAATAGTCGCGTGCACCCTCCGGGGTACTTTTTACCATAATAGGAGTTTCAATTTCTACAAAATGATTTTGGTCATAGTAATCGCGCGCAATTTTTGTAATGCGGTGGCGCATTACGATAGGCTCATGTGCCTCGGGACGACGCAAATCCAAATAGCGATATTTCAGGCGCAGGTCATCACGAACCTTTACCCCATCTTTAATTTCAAATGGTGTAATTTCAGCGTCGCTTAAAATGCGAAGCTCTGTCACGTCCAGTTCTACGTCGCCTGTTGCAATTTTATCTGTCTTTGCACTGCGCTCTCGTACAAGTCCTTTTGCCATAATTACATACTCACTGCGCAAGGTACCGGCCTTTTCAAATATTGCCTTAGGGGTATTTTCGTCAAATGTCAGCTGTAAAATACCGCTTGTATCACGCAAATCAACAAAAACCAAACCGCCCTTGTCGCGGTTTTTTGCCACACTGCCGGCAACTGTTATTTCTTTGCCTGCGTCGGCCGCCCGCAAAGTGCCGCAATAGTGCGTGCGGCGCAAATTACCCATTGTTTCCATTTTTATTTATCTCCTTAAAATTGCATTTATCTTTAAAAATACCACATCTGCTAAACTAAGGCATCTGCCAACGTCTCGTCCAGTTTTATTTCAGTTTCCATGCCATCTTCCATACGTTTCAGGTTGGCAGTAAGGGTGTCAACCTCATTATCCCCCAACACCAAGGTATACTTGGCACCAATTTTGTTGGCATATTTCATCTGCGGCTTTAATCCGCGGCCAACTACATCATATTCCGCATACAGACCCTTGCCGCGCAGCATATTTACAAGCCGTACCGCCTGCGTTTTTCCCTTTTCGCCAAGGCTTGCCACATACAGCACAGGCGTTTGCGCCGCAGGGATTACCGCACCCTCGTCCTCCATTGCCATTAACAATCGTTCTACACCCATACCAAAGCCAACAGCCGGCGTGGGTACGCCTTCAAATTCTTCTACCAAGCCGTTATAGCGGCCGCCGCCGCAAACAGTACCTTGTGTACCTACGCCTGTATGAATAAACTCAAACACTGTGTTGCTGTAATAATCTAAACCGCGTACAATAGTGGGGTTAATGGTAAAGCTGATGTCCATTGCCGCTAAACAGGCTTGTACACGTTCAAAGTGTGCCTTACAGTCCTCACAAATATAATCTAAAATGTTAGGTGCACCTTGTGCTATTTCGTGACAACGCTGCTCTTTACAATCTAAAATGCGCATAGGGTTCTTTTCCATGCGGGTAAGGCAGGTTTCACACAGTTGAGCTTTATACTGGTCAAAATATTCTTTTAAAGCGGCATAAAATTTAGGCCTGCAGCTTTTACAGCCAATAGAGTTGATTTCTAATTTTACGCTTTTAACGCCCATTTCTTTTAAAATCGCCGCCGCTGTTGCTATTACTTCTGCGTCACTTTCGGGTGCATTGGTGCCAAAGCACTCAATACCCAGTTGGTGAAACTCTCGCAAGCGTCCTTTTTGCGCTTTTTCATAGCGAAAACAGCTTTGCAGATAATAGGCTTTCAGGGGCATGGGGGCGCTGCCCAGCAAACCGTTTTCCAGCACTGCGCGTACTACGCCGCTGGTACCCTCCGGGCGCAGCGTAATGCTTCTGTTTCCTTTATCTAAAAAGGTGTACATTTCTTTGCTTACAATATCTGTGGTGTCTCCCACACCGCGTGCAAATACTTCTGTATGCTCAAAAGTAGGCAAACGAATTTCTTTATAGCCAAAAAGCCCTACAATTTTGCGCAGCTTTTCCTCTACATAAAGCCACTTATAACTGTCTGTGGGCAATAAATCCTGTACGCCTTTTGGTTTTGTATATTTAACTGCCATAACTTTCTCCTCGTCCTCTTTTTTATGTAGCATTTTGCTTTTTCTCTGTTTTTGTGGGCTAACTGTGTATATGTTTTTGTTTTTGCACCAAGCCTTTATTTTAAAAAGGGCGGGTATGCTGCAAATTTTCCAAAACCGCCGTAAATACAGTGGCACAGGTAACTTTTTTACAATTTATTATTATACTGCTTTTTGCACTGTTTTACAACAACTGTACACACGCGTGCTTTAAATTCTCTTTTGCGCACCCTATACGATTTGTATTTTGGATACGGTTTGCTATTTTAACCAAGTTTGACCTTTTCCCCCGCTTATCGTATACTTTAAAACAATACAGTTATTATTTTATATTGTCTTTTTTATATTTACTATATTGTTCAGGAGATTATGGGTATGAACGAGTCCCGTACTGCAAATTCGGCACGCAATTTGGCTGTAAGTATTGCCTATCAGGTGCTTTTAACCATTCTTAACTTTGTTTCTCGCACCATTTTGGTCTATTGTCTGGGAGAGGTATTTTTAGGCTTAAACAGCGTTTTTTATGACGTTCTTGCGCTACTTTCTATAGCAGAGCTTGGCGTGGGAAATGCCATTATTTTTTGCCTGTACAAGCCCTTGGCGGAGGGAGATACCCGAAAAGTTTCGGCCATTATAAACTTATTTAAAAAAATTTATCACACCATCGGTATTGTTATATTTGGCGGTGGACTGTGCTTAATCCCTTTTTTAAATTTTTTTATAAAGTTAGACCAGCCCATAGAGCACTTAACTCTTTACTATGTTGCGGCTTTGCTTTCCACTTGTGTTACTTATATATATAGCTTTTACCAGAATTTGTATTTGGCAGACCAAAAATTTTATAAAATAAAAATTTATGACTGCTGTTTCACCATATTTATTTATATCTTTCAAATTTTGGCACTGATTATTTTCCGCAATTTTTTTCTTTACTTGATAATCAGAGGTATAATCTGGCTTGTGCGCGATAGATTTATTGCAACAAGAGCCTTTAAACACTATCCGCATCTAAAACAAAAAGAAGTTATATTGCCAGAGGAAAAGAAAGAAATATTTTTTAGTATAAAATCTATGTTTTTATACAAAATAGGCGATGTAATTTTAAAAAATACAGATTATCTTTTAATATCTACTTTAATCGGTACCGTTATTGTAGGCTACTATTCTAACTATAATATGATTATCAATTCTATCACGGCTTTTACTACGGCTCTGTTTTCTTCTTTGTTGGCAAGTATTGGTAATTTAAGTGTGGATTCCTCTGCGAAAAAGCAATATCAAGTATTCAAAATTATCAATTTTCTTTCTTTTTGGATTTTTGCTTTTTGCACCATCAGCCTATTTTGTCTGTTTAACGACTTTATTACACTTTGGTTTAACGCAAACTTTGTGTTGCATACCGCAATGCCCATTGTTTGCATTAATTTTTACCTGTTGGGAATGTTGCAGCCAATCTGGAATTTTAGAGATGCCACCGGCCTGTTTAACGCAACCAAATACGTTTCGCTGTATGCCAGCATTTTAAATTTAATTTTTAGTATCGGTCTTGGTCTTGTAATTGGGCTGCCGGGAATTTTACTGGGCACTACCCTTTCCCGTCTGCTTACTAATTTTTGGTACGAGCCCTTAAAGCTTTACACGGCACATTTCAAAGAAAAGGTTTCCTCCTATTTTAAAACACAAGCCTTTTATGGAATATTACTGCTGGCAATAGGTGCTTTAACCTACTTTTCCACCAAAAACATAAACGCCGCAACCTTAAGCGGTTTTTTGATAAAATGTGTTTGTGTCGCTGTTATTCCAAATTTAGTCCTTTTGCTTTTGTTTTTTAAGTCAGAAGCCTTTCAGTATCTGTGGCACTTAGCGTTGGGCTTTATCAAGCGTAAAAAATAAATTAAAATAACTTTTACAAACCATCGGTGCTTTGTTACAGCCCGATGGTTTTATTTTTGTCTGCCTCGTCTTTGCAAAAGGTAAAAAATAAAAGCAGCTTTTCAATCTAAAAAGTTGAAAAACTGCTTTGCATTACTTTTATAAATAATTATTTTAGTTTTGTGGGTTAACAATATTGCGCCAATCTAAGTCTCCACGTTCTAAGCCGTGTATTAGTACCTCGGCAGTTGCAATATTGGTTGCAATAGGAATGTTGTGCACATCACAAAGGCGCAACAAATTCATCTCATTAGGCTCATGTGGCTTTGCACTGATAGGGTCTCTAAAAAACAGCAACAAGTCAATTTCATTACAGGCAATACGCGCTGCTATTTGCTGGTCTCCCCCGTGTGTACCCGAAAGAAAACGTGTAATTTCCAAACCGGTTGCCTCTCCCACTAATTTGCCTGTAGTGCCTGTAGCAATCAATTTATGTTGTGATAATACACGGCAGTATGCAATACAAAACTGTACCATCAATTCTTTTTTTGAGTCATGCGCAATAATTGCAATATTCATTTTCGGTTAGCCTCCAGCCTTTAATTAACGTATAAGTAATGGAATCTCTTCGCCGCAAATACGGCCCGCAATATTTTCAAACACCAGTTTTTCTACACTTTTTGCGGGTAAACAGGTTCCACTTAATGCACATGTTTGTATCTGCTCGCTTTCCGGTATT
>JAQUTM010000218.1 GCA_028694405.1 Oscillospiraceae bacterium | reverse complement strand
TTCCGATCTGATGCCCTATAATATAGATAATGTATGTGCCGCTGTAAATAAGCGCAACGAAAACGGCCGTACCTTTACCATATTGGCTGTTGCAGAAGGTGTGTACGACACAAGAGAAGCTTCCATGAAAAAGAAAGAACGTCTTGCCAAGCGTATGGAAAAAGGAGAAACCACGGCTACTAGTCGTATTGCAGCGGATATTCAGAGGCTAACGGGCTGTGAAACCCGCGTGGCGATACCGGGACATATTCAGCGCGGCGGCAGCCCCAGCGCGTATGACCGCGTTTTGGCTACTCGTTTTGGCACTTACGCCGCAAAGCTTGTAGAGGCAGACCACTACGGTGTGGCTGTAGCTATGAAAAATAACATTGTAACCGAAAATGCACTTTCAGAGGTAGCCGGTAAAAGTAAGCTGGTACCGGAAACCTGCGATATGCTGAATGTGGCACGGCGTATGGGTATTTGTCTGGGATAAATAAAACGATAAAAGCAGCCTTGTATGCTATTGCAAGGCTGCTTTGTTTTTTTTTAAAAACTTTTAATAAACTACCAGAGGCTGCGATAAAAAGCGGCTTTTTGTTGTAAGGTGTAAAATAGTTGTGCTATACTAAGATAAGTTTTTAAAATTATAAGCAGCGTAAGCGCAAGATAAAGGAAGACAAGAGAGATGGTTTTTAGTTCATTAACATTTTTGTGGGTGTTTTTACCCATTGTGCTTATTTTATATCAGATTTTTCCGCAAAAAGGGCGCAACGGTCTTTTGCTGGCTGCCAGCTTACTTTTTTATGCGTGGGGAGAACCTGTTTATATTTTGCTTATGCTTGTCAGCATTACCCTAAATTACATAGGGGGCTTTTTTATTTGCAAAGCTACAGGCAGCGCAAAAAAATGGGTTTTAACAGGCGTGATAGGCACAAACCTGTTGTTGCTTGGCTACTTTAAATACGGCGGTATGTTTGCTGCTGCGGTTAATGCTCTAACACGCACACAGCTTTTTTCTTTAAAACAAATTGCCCTGCCTATCGGCATCAGCTTTTATACGTTTCAAGCATTGAGTTATATTATAGATTTATACAGAGAAAAAATAAGCCTGCAAAAAAGTTGGGTTTCGCTGGCTTTATATATCAGCTTTTTCCCGCAGTTGATTGCCGGACCTATTGTACAGTACGAAACCATAGAGCAGCAGCTGCAAAGCCGCAGCCTAACTTGGCAAACAGCAGCTTATGGCGTAAAACGTTTTATTTACGGTTTGGCAAAAAAAGTAATTTTGGCAAATAGTTTTGCCGCTGCGGCAGACCGTATTTTCGGTATGCAGGTTGCAGATATGTCCACCGCTATGGCGTGGCTTGGGGTGCTGCTGTATACCCTACAGATTTATTACGATTTTTCGGGCTACTCCGATATGGCAATCGGTCTTGGCAGGCTTTTTGGATTTACCTTTTTAGAAAACTTTAACTATCCCTATTTATCCCGCTCGGTCACCGAGTTTTGGCGGCGGTGGCATATTTCGCTTTCCAGCTGGTTTCGGGATTATCTTTATATACCCCTGGGCGGCAACCGCCACGGTGCTTTTCGCACCTACTTAAATTTGATGATTGTGTTTTTCTGCACAGGCTTGTGGCATGGCGCAAGTATACAATTTATTGCTTGGGGCCTTTACTTTGGCGTGTTTTTAATAGCAGAACGCGTCTTAAACGGCGTTTTATTTAAAAAAGAGGGCAAGGGCGTTATCGGCTGCGGTTACACTTTACTGGTGGTAATGGTGGGTTGGGTGTTTTTTAGGGCACCCGGTATGCACAGCGGTCTTGCCATGCTGAAAAAAATGTTTATTTTTAACGCGGGTAATGCAGGCTACACGCTTGCAAGTGTTTTAAATAACAGGCTGCTGTTTTTAATGATAATCGGCATTTTGGGGTGTGGCTTTTTACAAAAGCTGTTTCCTGCTATGCAAAAGCTGTTTTATGACGAAGAGCGTACCTATGCTTGGCAAATTGTCTATCAGGCGTTTTTGCTTTTTATAAGCCTTACCTTTTTGGTTAGCAACACTTACAATCCATTTATCTACTTTCGTTTTTAGGTGAACAAATGAAAACAAAAACAAAAATATATGTAAAAGAAAAGATTTTCGTTTTGCTGTTTGCGGCACTGTTGCTGCTGCCGTTTCCGCTGTTTCTGGTTTGCAAAAGCTATGTGGACACAGAAAACTTTGAAAACAGAACACCGGCGGCTTTTCCAAATGTTTTTCAAAGCGGCATTAAGGCATTTCCAACCTTGTTTGATGCCTACTTAAATGACCATGCTCCTTTTCGTAACCAGTTTATGAAGCTTTACGGCAGCACCAATTTAAAGCTGTTTTCTATGGTGGACCATGACAATGTAATTTTAGGCACAGACGGCTGGCTGTTTTACAACGAATATACAGAGCAAAATGACGCGATAAACGTTGCGGACTATTTTTCCGTTATGGATTATCAAGGAATGATACAGCTGTCTCCAAACCGGTTAGAGCAAGGTGCAAAAGCCCTTACGCAGCTAAAAGAAGTCTTGGCAAAAACCGATAAAAAGCTGGTGGTCTTTGTCGCTCCCAATAAGGAGAGCATATATAGCGAGTTTATGCCGGAATTTTATCCAAAAGTAGGTATGCAGACCATGGCAGACCAGATGGTGGATTATTTGCGGCAGAATACAAATGTCCCTGTGGTTTTTCCAAAGCAACAGCTGCTTGCAAACAAGGCAGAGGCACAGCTTTATTATAAGTATGATACCCACTGGAATGAGGCGGGTGCTTTTGTGGGCGTACAGGAGATAAACAAAGCTTTGGGGCTGTCAGCATATACTTTAGACGAAATAAAT
>JAQUTM010000217.1 GCA_028694405.1 Oscillospiraceae bacterium | reverse complement strand
AAAAGGTTTACCTCTTTTTTTATTTGCAAAGTTTGTAAGGCTGTGTTATGGTATAAACATTTAAAGCAGGCTTACAAATTTATGTTATACATGCCTGAATTTGCGGTGATATCTGCCGCAAAACTATTTTATACGGAACGAGGTTGCAAAATGGAAATTGAAAATCTTGTACAAACGCAACACAACTTTTTTTCCCGCAACGTTACAAAAAGCGTGGCCTACCGTGCAGGCGCGCTTTCGCTGCTGCACCAAGCTATAGAGCAAAACCAAGACATGATTGCCGCCGCCTTAAAGCATGATTTAAACAAAAGCGGCACCGAAGCTTACATGGCGGAAATTGGCATGGTACTTGACGAGCTGCGCTATATGCGCCGCAATTTAACAAAATTTTGTGCCAACAAAAAAGTGCATACGCCCCTTGCACAGTTTGCCGCCAAAAGCTTTATAAGCCCCGAGCCTTACGGAGTTGTTTTGGTAATGAGCCCGTGGAACTATCCGTTTATGCTTACCTTAACACCTGTTATTGCCGCCATTGCCGCGGGCAACTGTGTGGTTGTAAAGCCCAGCAATTACAGTGGTGCCACCAGTGCGGTAATTGCAAAGCTGCTTGGAGATATTTTTGAACCCGAATACATTGCTGTGGTACAAGGGGGACGCGCTCAAAATGCGCAGCTGCTTGAACAGCGTTTTGATTATATCTTTTTTACAGGCAGCCCCAGTGTTGGACGCCTTGTTATGGAAAAAGCCGCACGTTATTTAACGCCCGTCACCTTAGAGCTGGGGGGTAAAAGCCCCTGTATTGTAGATGAGACAGCGGATATAAAGCTGGCTGCCAAGCGCATAGCTTTCGGCAAATATCTAAACGTGGGGCAGACCTGCATTGCGCCCGACTATTTATTTGTACATGAAAAAGTAAAAGACCAACTGTTGGGCTACTTAAAAATGTATATTACACAGTTTTACGGCGCGCAGCCTTTGCAATGCGAAAATCTGGGTAAAATTATCAACCAAAAGCATTTTGAACGGCTGCTTGGTTTAATAGCAGGTGAAAAAGTTGTGGCAGGCGGACAGTCAAACGCCGAAGCTTTGCAAATTGCTCCCACAATATTAGATGACATTACACCCCAAAGCCCTGTTATGCAGGAGGAGATTTTTGGTCCTATTTTACCTGTGATGACTTTTACCGATTTACAGGAGGTAGAAGCTTACATCACCTGCCATGAAAAGCCCTTGGCATTTTACTATTTTACTACCAGTAAGCAAAACCAGCGGCGGTTACTGCAAGCTTGCAGCTTTGGGGGCGGCTGTATCAATGATACCATTGTACACATTGCCACCCACAGTATGCCGTTTGGCGGCGTAGGTGCCAGCGGCATGGGCAGCTATCACGGCAAAAAAAGCTTTGAAACCTTTACTCACTACCGCAGCATTGTAAAAAAAGCCAACTGGATAGATTTACCCATGCGCTATTTGCCTTACACCAAAAGCAAAGAAGGCATGATTCGTATGTTTTTAAAATAAGGGCAGCTTTTGTGGTTTGTTGTGCTGAGCATTTTTTACAAATGCAAACAGCTTTTAACTTTGTACATGAGAAAATAATGCAAAACAGGTGCAGCCTCTGCCAAAAGAGGTTGCACCTGTTTTCTATTTTTATAAAATTTTGTTTGCCTATTCTAAGCCGATGACAAAGCCTGCTGTGCCAAAGCTAAAGCATACAGGCACAAAAAGTGCCTTTCGTTTGTAGCGGCAGTCGGTGTCTTTTACACGCTCACTGCTGCGCATACGCATTTTTTTACCAAACTTTTGAGCTACTTTTTCACAAAACAAGCTGTTTACCACACTTAAAAATTCTCCTGTAGCCGCAGCAGTCTCCTCACTGTAGCCGTCAAACACGCTCCCCTTGTAGCGCGCGGCAAACTCGGTAAAGGTATTTTCGTTGCCGTCTATCAGGCAGCGCAGCTTATAGGCATTATCTTCTACACTTTCCAAGCATTGCTCCTCTGCATAGCCTGTGGCGTAATAAGTAATAAAACGCGGCTCCAGCGGAGAAAAATCATCTCCCACAAAGCGGGTAATGCAATTAAACAAAAGCAGCAAGTAGGCAGTTAAAAGCTGTGCCTCCTCGTGGTTTTGCAGCTCTTCCAAGTGGTAGTAGCGGTACAGCATTTCGCTCAATTTGCCGGTGTGTGCATCTCGCACGTCGTCGTCCAGCATATCTCCGCTGCCCAAAAAAGCGGCGGCAGCCTTATCAAATTCTGTCTGTGTCATACAACCGCGGCGCACCAGTGCCTCGCCCAGCAGATGATAGCGCATCGCCTGTTTTTCCAGCAAAGTTTCCAACTGCTGTGTGGTAAGATAGCCTTTTTCAAGCGCCAATTTACCAATACGAATATCTTGCACGCGCTGTAGCTTGTGCAGCTCTTCTACCTGTGCGGCGGTCATGTACCCTTTATTTTGCGCAAGCACGCCAAGACGCAGCCGTTCTCCGCGCTGCATTTCCAGCGCACGCATTAGCTGGCGAGTGTCTACCAGACGCATTTTTAAAAGATAGCTGCCTAAAAACTGTGTAAACATGTACTACCTCCCGTAATAAGCAGGTTTTACAGCAGTTTTGTCTTGCACAATACTGCATTATATTATTGTACACGTTTTTTAAATGACAGGGTATTGCCTTTTTATACAAAAAAAGCATTTGCGCTTTGGCAGTTTCACTTAATAAACTTTAGGCATATAGCGCAATTACGTTCATCAAGATATCAGTTGCCAAGTCCATTCCCTCAGCGGTGATGTGCTCATACGGGCCGTGGTAGGCATAGCCGCCTGTACCCAAATTGGGGCACGGCAGACCCATGTAGCTTAAGCGGGCACCGTCGGTACCGCCGCGAACCGGGTTTGTCACAGGCGTT
>JAQUTM010000216.1 GCA_028694405.1 Oscillospiraceae bacterium | reverse complement strand
TAAAGTTTATGTATTTTACTTATCTATAAAAACGCGATAAGATGAATCTACCAAAAAGAAAAGAGGAGTAGGAATGAAGCAAAAAGAAAATATGCCAAAAACATTATGGCAGCTTTTTATGGCAACGCTTACATTAAGCGCGTTTACCTTTGGAGGCGGATTTGTTATCGTCTCGTTAATGAAGAAAAAGTTTGTGGAAGAATTAAAATGGTTTGAAGAAGATGAAATGCTGGATATTACAGCTATCGCACAATCTTCTCCCGGGCCTATCCCTGTTAATGCCTCTGTAATTGTAGGGTATCGCGTATGCGGCGTATTGGGGGCGCTGATTGCGGTGCTTGGTACCATTATTCCTCCAATGTTAATTATATCTATTATCTCTGTCTTTTACGAGCAATTTAGAAGTAACAAAATAATTGCTGTTGCTTTACAAGTAATGCGTGCCGGTGTGGCGGCTGTTATTTTTGATGTTGTAATCAATTTGGCAACCAACATATGTAAAACAAAGCGGGTACTTTATATCGGTCTTATGATAGTCTCTTTTATTGCTGTAGTTTGTTTTAACATAAGCGCCATGACCGTTATTTTTATCTGTTTAGCTATCGGCATAGTGGATATGCTGTATAACAGCTGGAAAGAAAAAAGCAGAAGAGGAGACAGCAAATGATAATTGTAAAATTGTTTTTTAGTTTTATACAGGTGGGCTTATTTAGTGTAGGCGGCGGCTATGCGGCAATACCGCTTATCCAGTATCAAGTTGTTGACGTACACAAGCTGATGACTTTGGCAGAGTTTACGGATTTGATTACCATAGCAGAAATGACACCGGGGCCTATATCTATTAATTCTGCAACTTTTGTAGGCACACGTCTTGCGGGTTTGCCGGGTGCAATTATCTGCACATTAGGCTGTATTATCCCGTCCTTTTGTATTTGCTTGCTGCTTGCTTATTTTTATTACAAATATCGCAGCTTTGGCGGTGTGCAGACCGTGCTTGCTGCGTTGCGTCCGGCAGTAGTGGCACTTATTGGTTCTGCAGGCGTTTCCATTTTGCTTTTGGCCCTTTTTCAAAGCAGTAAAGCTGCTATTGCTTTTGATAATTTTCAAGTAATTGAGTTCGTCCTATTTGTAGGTGCGCTTGTATTATTGAGAAAATTTAAGGTAAAGGCCATTGCAATCATTTGCGGCACAGGTGTAGTAGGTACCTTGGCATATTTTATAATGCAGGCTATACAGGCGGCTTAAACATCTGTTGGCTTAGGGAGATAAACTCCTGCATAGGGGTAGAGAGCAATTTGTTTTTGTGATAAATTAAAGTAAAGCTGCGTCGCACAGAAATATTTTTTACGGTTAAAGCTTTTAACTTGCCTTGTGCTATTTCTTCTTTTACCAACAGGTTAGACAAAATGGCCAATTCGCTTCCTGTCATCAGCGTGTTTTTAATGGCCTCTGTATTGGAGCAAACCCATTTCGTACAAAGCTCTATCTGATTTTCTGCAAGTAACTGCTCATATTGATTGCGGGTGGCACTTCCGTCTTCTCTGGAAATGTAATTTTGTCCGTTTAACATATCCAGTGTAATGTGCTTTTTATTCCAAAACGGGTGGTCGGAACCTATTACCAATACAAGCTCATCTTGGCATACGGGAAATTGCACAAGCTCTTTACTTGCTACAATACCTTCTACAATGCCAATATCCAAGTTACTGGAAAGTAAAAGCGTTTCAATAGCAGTAGTGTTATTTACAATAACATTTACTGCTGCTTTTTTTAGCCGCTGTTCCAAAGCAGGTATCAGCTTGTGCAGCAAACAGGTTCCCACCGTTACACTTGCACCAATACGGATAGTAGGGTGGACACCGGCGTTTTTCATTACCGAGTCGGTTGTTTCAAAAGAATCTACTGCGTGGCGGGCCATAGGCAAAAGTTGTTTGCCAGCTTGTGTAATATAAAGTTTTTGGCTTAAACGGTCAAATAAAGTTACTCCATAGTAGCTCTCAAGCTCCTGTATTGCTTGGCTTACCGATGGCTGAGAGATATAAAGCTGTTTAGCCGCTAAATTCATTTTACCGCAGTCGGCAACGGTAATAAAAATTTTTAAATGGCGTATAGTCATGGCAAACACTCCTTGGTGAATTTGTATTTAGTATAACATGTCAAACATCGGGATACAAAAGATATTAAAATAAGTGTTGTATACGCAAGCAACGCACCTGCCTTTTTAAAAGACAGGTGCGTTGCTGTATAAAAATAAACGCAGCCGTTTTCATTTGCAAATTAGCTATTGTACAGCTTTGCGCACAAGTTGCCTTTTTGCATAAGTGTAGCATGCTTGCCAACTTCTTTAATATCGGCGTTTTTTATATAAATAATCGTGTCTGCGTCTTTTATGGCAGAAAGCCGCTGTGCAATTACAAAGCCGATGCGACCCTTTATCAAGGTTTCCATAGCTTCTTGAAGCAATCCCTCTGTGTGGGTATTTATCTAGCTTGTGGCTTCATCTAAAATCATAATAGGACTGTCCTGCAAACTTGCTCCTGCAATGGTAAGCCGATGGCGTTCTCCTCAGGCTAAGTTATCGGTACAGTCTTGGAATAAAAAAGAATATCCGCCCGGTAAAGTGCGAATAAAACATCTGCTTTTACGGCGGTAGTTACTTCTTTGTTAGCTGCGTCTAGCCTGCCGTAAGGTGCTTTTTGTCGCTCTGTAAAACAGTTTGTGGCTTGTAAGGTGCAATGAAACAAAGGCGGCGCAAAGGCTTTAACGGATATTGGCGATATTATTTTTGACTTTTTAAATTTATAATAAGTTGGCCATTTTGATATAAAAAAAGCGTGTGCGGCTTTTTATCGGCATGGCAGGTATCACGGTAAACTTCTCCCGTACGAAATACCGACAGCATAAACCCCGT
>JAQUTM010000050.1 GCA_028694405.1 Oscillospiraceae bacterium | reverse complement strand
GTGTACCTGTTTATCAGACGTTATTTGCAGCACCATGGTGTCTGTTTTAACTTCTATTTTGGTATCCCGTAAACGATTTATAAAGCGCTCGGCATATTCCGGACCGGTCAGTTCTTCTTTAAAGCGATGTAAGCCAAAGCCGTTATGAATACACTGGTTTAAAATGCCGCCCAAATGTGTATCGCGCTCGATAATCAGTATGTTTTCCACACCTTTTTCCCATGCACCCAAAGCGGCTGCTAACCCCGCAGGGCCTCCGCCTACCACAATTAAATCATACCTCATCGTCTATTTCCTCCCCTTGGTTTCATCGGTAATAATTACACTGCCTGCTTTATCTTTCAAAACCTCTTTTGGGGCAACGCCAAGCTCTCGGCAAATCAGTTCATGTACACGAGGTGCGCAAAAACCGCCTTGACAACGCCCCATGCCTGCACGACAGCGACGCTTAATAGCGTCTATTGTTGTGGGAGGGATTGGACTGTGCAAGGCCTCTACAATTTCTCCCTCGGTAATTCCCTCACAGCGGCAAATAATGCGTCCATACGCCGGTTTTTCTTGTATTAACTTTGCCTTTTCCTGTGGCGACAACGCTGAAAAACGTACTTTTTTGCGGGTTGTAATGGGGTTTTCCTTCTTTTCGGCGTTAAAACCGGCTTGTTCCAAAAGCTTTTCCGCCTCTTCTGCAATAGCAGGTGCGGCACTCAGCCCTGGGCTTTTTATGCCGCCCAGCGTAATAAAGCCAGGTGCTGTTTGTTCAATTATAAAGTCATCTTTATCAGAATTTGCGCGTACGCCGGCAAAATTGCGAATACTGCTTCGCCAATTTAACGTGGGAACGCTTTTTAGCGCAGCCGTGCGCACAAAGGCAAGTCCATCAGCTTGGGTATCTACACGGTCACGGTCTGTGGCCAAAACAGCGTCCGGCCCTACAATAATGTTGCCGTGTACAGTAGGGCTAACCAAAACGCCTTTTCCTTTTTCGTTGGGGCATTGAAAAATCACATGATTTACAAGTCCGCTTTGGTTTTTGTCCAATAAATAGTATTCGCCTTTACTGGGCTTTGTGGTAAAGCAATGAGGTGCCGCCATATCGTTTATAACGTCTGCATAAGTGCCTGCAGCATTTATTACATATTTGGTGTCATATGCGGTACCGTCTGCGGTAACAACACGCCAGCCGCCCTCTATAGGATTAACGGCTGTAACCTCGGTATTTAATTTTACCTGTACTCCGTTTAAAACAGCTGTATCCGCCAAAGCGGTGGCCATTTCCCAGGGCTCTATAACAGCGGCTGACGGTGCCAGCAGCGCTGCTTTTACATCCGGGGACAGATTGGGCTCTATCTCTTTTATCTCAGTGGGATTTAACAAACGTAAATCATGCAAACCATTGGCGTATCCGCGATGAAACAATTCGTCCAGCATCATCATATCGGCACCGTCAAACGCCAAAACCAAACTTCCGATTTGTTTGTAGGGCACACTCAAGTTCTGCGCCAACTCTTTGGTAAGGCGGCTGCCCCGCACGTTTAAACGCGCCATGGCCGTGCCCGGCTCCGGGTCATATCCGGCGTGTACTATAGCACTGTTTGCCTTTGTTGTACCGTTTGCCACATCAGTGTCTTTTTCCAGCAACAGCACATTTGCATTTCGCAAACCCAAACGGTAAGCCACGTTTGCACCAATAATACCGCCGCCTATAATCGTTACATCCAACATATCAGTTACCCCTTAGCTATTTATTTTTGCCAGCATATACTTGTTAAAAAATCAAAAAGAGACACAGCAAACCAAACCGCATACGGTTGTTGCTCTGTCTCTTTCTCTAAAGCATCTTTAGTATAGCACAGCGTTTATGTCATTGCAAGGCTAATTTTTTTTACATTCCAAGCATCATAACCGCTAATCCTGCCAAAACACTAAAAATATATACCAAAGCCAAAATGCAAAGGTTTTCTTTCCAGTTGCGGTTTTGCTTAAATAAAACCAAAATACCTACACCTGCCCCTGTGCACAAGCCTGTTACAGCCGCCGAAAACGCAAGACCGCCCTCTATATAAAGCTGTGTAAGCATAATACTGGCCGCGCAGTTTGGGATAAACCCCACAATACCCGCCACCAAAAGCTGCCATGGCCCTATAGAGCTCAAAAAAGCTTTTATTGTATCCATGCCAATCCACTCTACCACAAAACCAATTACCAAAGAAAACAAAAAGATATACAGCGTAATATGAACAGTATGTTTTACAGCAGCTAAAAGCACACTGTCTCTCTCATTATGCTCATGACAATCGCAATCGCTTACACTATTTTCATATCCGCCCAGCCCAATCGGTATCAGTTTTTTTAATACAAAGTCAATTAAAAACCCTGCTATCGCAGCAAATACCACTTTTAACCCCACAAGCTTTAACATGATACCCGCCTGTCCCGGCGCAGCAAAAAGCATGGGTATTGCCTCATCACTTGTGCTGATAAATACTGCCACCAGTGTACCCACTGTAATTACTTTACTGGCATACAAGTTAGCTGCCATAGCGCTAAATCCGCACTGGGGAAATACCCCCAACGCAGCACCCGTTAAAAAGCCGTATTTACTTTGCCCCGTAAGGGCTTTTTCCAACCTTTTACTTTGATGATGTTCTACATATTCAATTACCAGATAGGCCAAAAATAAAAAAGGAATCATTTTTAAAGTATCAATTCCCGCATCCAGTAACACTTCTAAGATAAAATCTGCCAAAATAACCTCCCGCATTGTTGCAGCAAACTGCTGCCGGTTGCTTTTAATGGGCACCTGCCCTGTTTACTTTTCCTATTATAGTATGAATTTTTACGTTTACAATACGGTGGGGGGTATCCACGATGCAAAAAAACAAGAGCGTATTTTTTAAGATACGCTCTTGTTTTTGTCTATATTATAGATCAATAATTGGTAGAAACAAGCTCAAAGTAAGACTTTGGATGTGCACAAACAGGACATATCTCCGGTGCATGTTTGCCTACATGTTGGTGACCGCAGTTACGGCATACCCACACTTGTTGCTCTTCACGCGCATAAACTTTTTCTGTTTTTACGTTGTCTAACAACTTGCGGTAACGCTCTTCATGTGTTTTTTCAATTTTGCCTACCATGGTAAACAAGGCAGCAATATTAGCAAAGCCCTCTTCTTTTGCCTCTTGTGCCATACGAGCATACATCTCGGTCCACTCGCCATTTTCACCTTCAGCGGCATCTAACAAGTTTGTTGCAGTATCAGGTATTTTGCCCTCATGCAGCAATTTAAACCAAATTTTAGCGTGTTCTTTTTCGTTGCCTGCTGTCTCTTCAAAAAAAGCAGCAATTTGCTCGTAGCCTTCTTTTTTTGCAGCAGAAGCATAGTAAGTGTACTTATTGCGTGCTTGACTTTCGCCTGCAAAAGCTTCCCATAAATTTTGCTCTGTTTTTGTACCTTTTAAATTACTCATTTTTATTACCTCCAACTATAATAAAATTATTTAAACTTTAATATTAGTAATAATTACTAATATTAGTATACTACTATTATTTTTAATGTCAATACAATTTTTGGAAATTATTTTAAATATTACTGGTTATTTTTTCTATTAAAGTAATCTTTTTTACCAGCATATATGATATATATCGGCATATCCGCCCGCATCGGTGCTCAACAATTCTACATCGGCAGCATGCATGTTTTGTTTGATAAGTGCGGTTATTTCTTGATAGTCCAATTCTCTGTCTATATAGAGTAAAACATCTTGACCTTGTAAATCCGCCGCTTGGCTATACAGATAATCCATGTTTTCTATTTCCAGCAACAGGGTTTCATCATAATGTAAAAAGTCTAAAACGTTTTGGGTGTATTTCGACCACTTTTTATAAGCAAATATACACTTACTGCCCTCATATTTCTGTAGTAGTTCTTGCTTAGCAGCGCTTACAGGATATAAATGCTCCTGGGGAACGGTAATCAGTCCCACAGCAGAAACACCTACACACACCGCCAACGGAATTATAACATTTTTAAGGGTTATTTTTGTAGCCTTTGTAACCAGTTGAAACAAATATGTCACCGCAAAAGCAACGCCCGCAACAATAAACGGAAACGTGTTGGCAATATAGCGCTCTCGAGAATAAGGTGCAACGTTGCTGATTATGAAAATGTCCAGTATAACAGGCAGCAGCATTAACAGCCCAATAGCTACTGTTTTTTTCTTGCCTTGCCTATAAGCTAAAACAAAGGCCGTTATGATAGCCGCCACTGCCAAAACCAGTAAAAAATTGCTGCCCGCAAATACATTGTCCCGCACAATAGCGCTGTATTCCTGCAAGCGCAGCCAGTGGTCTCCTGTTTTCAGCTGTTCTAATGCATCGTAGGAGCGATAAGAAAATAAAATGCGCCAAATGGAAAACGGCCAAATAATGAAACTTATAACACCTGCGCAGAAACCTGTTAGCAAATATTGTTTTATAGCTTTTGTGTTTTTTTGTACTACTTGTAAAACTAAAGTAAAAAAGGCCAATAGTGCCGCAAAAACAATAAAGTAATAATGTGTATAAAAGCCCAATATTGCCGAAGCACCCAGTGCAATAACCCGCTTTGGGGTAAACACCCAATCGCTTTGCAGCAAGCAAACGTGTGCATATACAAACCATAGGGTAAAAAAGGTAAGCACGCCGTACATACGGTAAAAGGTCATACTGGCAGTAAAGCCTGTGCTTAAGCCGTAAGTTAACATGATTCCCTGTGCCATAAAAGCGCTGCCGCTAAGCCGCTTTACAAGCGCATACAACATGGCACAGCTGCCCATTAAAGCCAGATAATTGATTGCAAACCCCATATATTTGCTAAATTGGCCGGGAAAAAGCGAGGACATTGTATGTATAAGCATTAGATAAAAAGGCGGGTGATTATCATAATACATATTATTGTAAACAGATAGATACTCAAACTGCGCGCCCGGCTCTGCCGTTATATAATTTCTAAAGTATTCGGCATCGTGCCAAGCCAGCTCCTTTTCACACAGCATCGCACGTTTATACTCTTTATACAGGTTACTTTCTTTTATTCCATTTTGAAAAATATCTTGCACACCTGCTAAAAAATTATTTACCGTTTTGCCAAAGCTGTCGGCAAAAACATATTCATCTATAAAATTTTTCAGCGTATATTCCTGTGTAGTACCTTCCATCAATGGCATGTAAGAGCCGTTTGCATAGCCGAAAGAGTATAGTTCATCCAATTCATACCCTTGCTTTTGCGTAGTAAAATATACTGCCACTAAAGAAATAACAAGAAACAAAGCTGCAAATATTACAGCTTCTTGCTTTACATGCAGTTTTCCTTTTTTGCATAAATTTTCGTTGGTCTCTGTCATGCTACCTTTTTGCCTCTACTTTCATCAGATCGCCTAAAATTGTAATTCCTCTCACAATATCTTCTTTAGGAGCTGTACTAAAGCACATACGCATACCTTGGCTTGCTTGCGTATCATCTGCATAAAAAGCTGCACCGGGCACAACCGCAACGCCCTGTTCTAAAGCTTGTTTTATAAACTGAGGGGCATCTATGCGCCGTGGCAAGGTAACCCAAACAAACATACCGCCCTCCGGTCTTGTCCACATTGCGTCCGCCGGAAAATGCTGTTCCATACAGGAAAGCATCAGTTGACTTTTTTCTTTATACACAGCGCGCAAATGTGCCAAATGCGCCTCCATGTCTACTGTGGCTAAAATGCGCTCGCACACACGCTGGCTCCACAATGTGCTGTGCACATCGTTTGTCTGTTTGCAAATTACCATTTTACCAAGCAAAGTTTTATCGGCAATGCAAGCAGCTAAACGCATACCCGGACACATAATTTTGCTAAAAGAAGCTGCATAGATTACCACACCTGCCTCGTCTAAGCTTTTTATGCTTGGCACAGCTTCTCCGCTGTAGCGCAGTTCACCATAAGGGTTGTCCTCTAATATAGGTACTTGATATTTTACAGCCAAGTTATAAACCGCTTTGCGTTTTTCTGCACTTAAAGTAACACCGGTAGGGTTTTGAAAGTTTGGTATCAGATACATAAACTTAGGCTTTTTAGGGGTCTTTAGCGCTTGTTCCAGCTGTGCTACATTTAAGCCGTCAGCCTCTATATCTATTCCCACCAAATTGACACCATGACTGCGTATGGCATTAAGCGCCCCCAAAAAACTGGGGTTTTCACATATTACCGTATCCCCCGGGTTACACAAACACTTTACTGTAAAATCTACAATCTGTTGTCCCCCGCTAAAAATAGCCACGTCATCATTTTTGCGCAGCACTGTTTCGGTACGGCTGAAAAAATCTACTGCAGCCTTACGCAACGGCGTATATCCCTCGGTTACGCCGTATTGCAGAACATTTACCCCGTCCTCTTGCAATAGTTTATCACTAATGCGGCGTATATCCTCTAACGGAAAGCCCTCAGCGGCAGGGTTGCCCCCCGCAAAGCTGATTAAATTCGGGTCGCTCATCTGCTTTAACAGCTCACGAATGATACTTGGTTTTAACCGATTTAGATTATCAGAAAATACATATTCCATTTGATGCCCCTTTTTCGTTTAAGTATTTATATGGTTTTATTTGTAAAAATATTAAGCATTATTTACGTCTGTGCAAAATACACGATCAACCGTAACCACCGTATAATAATTTTCGTTTAACAGTTTTGCTTTACGGTCAATTTCTGCTTTTAAGGCTGCTTCTGTCATTTTATAAGTGTGGGGAGCCACTACGTCAAAAATTAAATTGGTATGCAACGGCCCCTTGACCACTCTAAAATCATGAAAAGACAGTGCTGTGTCAATCTCTGCAAGCAGCGCTGAAACTTGACCTTTTAAATTTTTTATCTCTGTATTGTTCGTTAAAATGGGGTCATAGTGGATAACCGTCTGGATATTTTCTTCTGCCATCATGGCGCGTTCCAGATTGTCTATAATATCATGGCTTTCCAAAGGGTTCTTGTCCGCGTCCATCTCTACATGCACGCTTGCAAAACGACGGCCGGGGCCATAGTCGTGCACCATTAAATCGTGCATACCCAGCACTCCTTCTGTAGAGAGAATTCTATGGGCTACTGCGCGCACCACCTCGGGGTCAGGCGCGGCACCTAAAATGGGGTCGATGGTGTCTTTGATAATGCCCACACCGCTGTACAAAATAAACAAAGCAACAACCAAACCTACATAGCCGTCTATCTGCCAACCGGTAAAATAAGCAAAAATACTGGCTAAAAGTACAGCTGTGGTTGTAATTACATCATTACGGCTATCCATTGCAGTGGCAATTAAAGTGGCACTGTCAATTTTTTTACCCAGCTTGCGGTTAAAAAGTGCCATCCATAATTTAACCATAATACTGCCCAAAAGCACGATGACAGTTAAAACACTAAACTGCACCGCGGTAGGCGCTAAAATTTTTGCAAAACTGCTTTTCAGCAGTTCTACACCAATCAGCAATATCATAAAGGCCACAATAAGCCCAGATAAATATTCTATGCGCGCGTGGCCATAGGGGTGTCCATCATCAGCAGGCTTTTCCGCCATTTTAAACCCAATTAAAGTAACAATACTGCTGGAGGCGTCAGAAAGATTGTTGATGGCGTCCGCTGTAATGGCTATACTTCCAAAAACGGTGCCCACCGCCAGCTTACCGGCAAAAAGCAGTAAATTGCAAAAAATCCCCACAATGCCGGCCACTTTACCATAGGCACTACGCACTGTAGGATTTTTAATATCAGTGTAATTTTTAATAAAGGTACGCGTCAGAAATTCTGTCATACCTGTTTCCCTCGCTCTGTTTTTATTTTTTTGTTTACTAAATTATCTTTATTATAGAGGAAAATTTTGCAAAATACAATTTTATTAAAATAATTTAGCTGTTTACACTTTTTATCGTATAAAACTTAAGTTTTTTTATTCTTTCATACAAAATACCGCCCACTTTTAGGTACATAAAAAGATATGTATCTATACTAAAAGCAGGCGGTGACGGTTATTTCTGTTTTTGATGAAATATATGTGAAAGCGTTTAGAAAAAAGCTTTTGCAAGCACTATAAACTGTTTAATAATTTTTAAACCTACCTCGCCGCTTTTTTCGGGATGAAACTGGCAGCCCATTACGTTGCCGTTTAAGGCAGCAGCACAGACCTTGCGCCCTCCGTAAATGGTATCTGCCAAACGATTTTGCGGGTTTTGGGGCTTGGCCTCATAGCTGTGTACAAAATATGCTTGTGCACCGTCAGCCACCTCTTGCAAAATCGTACCGTCAAAATTGTTGCGTCCTCCACCGGGATATAAATTATTCCAACCAATGTGCGGCACATGCTGACGCTGCCCTAAAGCATCTGTTTGGGGTATCAGCTCTACACGTCCGGGCAGTAAACCCAAGCCCTTGTGCACACCAAATTCATCACTCTCGTCAAACAGCATTTGCATACCAAGGCAAATGCCAAGCAGAGGCACACCCTCTATAGCTTTTTTGCGTATAATCGGTGTAAGCTCTAAGGCAGACAAGCCTGCCATACCGTCCTTAAAAGCACCTACCCCCGGCAAAACCAAAGCCTTTGCCTCTAAAATTTTATCGTGTTCTCCCGTAATTTCAACCTCTGCTCCAAAATGTTCAAAACCACGCTGCACACTTAACAGATTGGATAAGCCGTAATCAATTACTGTAATTTTCATAAGCGCACACTTACCCCCAATTCTTTTATCTCCCTTTTTAAAGTAGGTACGTCTGTGCGTCCATAATGTAATACAGCTGCTACTGCTACTGCACTGGCACCGCTTTTTGCTGCCTGTAACACATGCTCAGCGTTGCCCACGCCGCCACTGCAAATTATCGGCACATTTACCGCATTTGTTACCGCCTCAATCAGCTCACAATCCATGCCCTTCTCTAAGCCCTCGCTGTCAATGCTGGTTAACAAAACTTCTCCCGCACCCATATCTACGCCTTTTTTTACCCATTCTATTACATCTAAGCCGCTGTGCTCGCGGCCATTGTCGTAATAAGCTTCCCATTTACCGGCTTGTGTTCTACTGCGCTTTGCCTCTATGCTAAGCACCATGCATTGGCTGCCAAAAACATTTGCCACATCCGTAATAATTTGAGGGTTTTTAATAGCTGCCGTGTTAATTGCAACTTTATCTGCACCCATTTGTAAAGCCTTACGCACATCTTCTAAAGTACGCAATCCTCCACCTACCGTAATGGGAATAAACACATCATCAGTGGTTCGCCGTACAATTTCGCTTAAATTGTTACGGTTATACAGGCTTGCAACAATATCCATGTATAAAATTTCGTCAATGCCTTGCTCGTAATATTTTTTTGCATGCTCATTGGGGTCTCCCATTTTGCGCAGACCCTCCAGCTGAATAGTTTTAATCAAGTTTTCGTTTTTAATGTCCATGCGGGCAATCAAACGTATCTTTCTCAAATTGTTCACCTCTTTTTATTGCTGCTAAAAAAGTAAAAGAGCGATAACTTGGCACACAACATTTTTACCGCTTGTGTGCCTAAGAAAAACGCTCTTATTATAAACTTTTAACAGAGATTACACTTCTTGTTGAGGAATGCCGTAGTTGCAGTCACTTTCACCCTCAAACGGCTTATATCGCAATTTCCATGCGCCGTTTTCGCGTTTCCAAATGTGAGGACTGCGAAAGCGGTCTGCCAAATGCATAAAATAATCTCTGTCCATCATAGGCTGCTCAAAGCATTTATACGCATTGGGAAAATGCAGCTTATCAATGGAGAGATAATCCCAAATTTCCTTTTCAAACCGAGAGGTAAACTCTCCGTCAAACTTTTTACACAGCGCAACACCCTCTTCACGGGTAATTTCGTTGTTGCGGATTTCCTGGGCAGCGTCATAGGTGGTGCGGCCGATACCATATTTTATGTAGGTTGTATAATAGAAAAAATCATCGATTTTATCATCGATAGAATTGTATTTGCTGTAGGTACCTTGTGTACGCTCAGGACTGGGTTTAAACCCGCCATGCTCTACACTGTAATAGTAAGCTCCTTGCGGATGCCATTTTAAATAATATCCCAAATAGTGCACTTCAATGCCGTTTTTCTTCATGTCGCTTGTGTCTGCAGGTAAGTAAAGGGCGAGGTCCGAAGGGTCAACCTTAAAGTCCTCCTCCAGCTGCTTTAAGCTTACGCCGCCCAGATAAATGTCATCTTTGCTGTTAGATGCAAAAAAGCGCTCATCGCGCAAAGCGCTTTCGTTGTCTGCAATGGGATTTCCGAATTCAGCCTCATTTTCGCCGTAGAATACCAGTGGAATACCAAATTTTGCCGCCATTTTGGGTGCCAGCTGTTTTTGACCCAAAATAAAAGGCTGAAAAGGATGCAATAAATTTTCGGTAGCCAAACGGGTAAGTAAGCGGTGCGTTTGTCCGTTAGGGGTGCACAGGTAGTTATCAAAGCCTGCATGAATCCAAGCCTGAAAATTATCCCACCCCCAAGGTGTATAAATATGGGGAGCCCATGTTACGGTTAAAGGGTGCATACCATACTTGTATTTTAGCATGTGAGCTGCATAAAAGCTGTCTTTTCCCCCGCTTCCCGGTACCAAACAGTCATAGCTGCCGTCATTTTTACGATATCGGTCACACAGCTCCTTCAGTTGGCGCTCGCGGTCATTCCAATCAATGGCTCCTACCTTATTGTGACAGGCATGGCAGGCGTCGCACACCCCGTCCTCCTGAATAACCATAGTGGTTTTTTTGCTTTTTATGGTATGCTGAAACTCATAACAAGAGTTGGGCTTTTGGTTGCTCATCACACACTCTTTGCAAAACTGTACCTTTTGAGGCAGACCAAAGTACGCCTCCAATTCCTCTTGTGGTTTTTCATATTTGGAATAATCAATATCTACCCATCTTTTTAAAGGCTCCATAAATTAACTCCCTTCGCCGCTGGGCGGCTTTGCTCTTTTTGGCCGTTTTACAATACCCACGGCAAGGCTGTTTTTTGGCTTGCGCACTACTACAAGCTTTTTTACAAAACAAAAAGACGCCGGCAGTAAGGGAGAGGTCTCCCTTAACAACCAGCGCCTTTGCTGATAGCGGAATTATAGCATAGTATGCGGTAAATAGCAACCAATTTTGGTGTATAATTCTGCATGTCTTTATGCTTTCTGTGTTTTGTACAAAAGCAAATTCTATTTTTCTCGTGTGTGTTGCAGTTTTACCTGCATCATCACTCTGTTTTATTGTACAGGCGGCTGTTCCTTTTTCTTTAGCGGCACTTTCTGCCCATCGGATTCTACAATTACCACATTTTCCAGTTGACTGCGCAGACTGCCGCGCATATCTGCAATGTATTGTGCACGCAGCTGCACTTGTTCTTGCTTTTCTGCGTCAGTAAGTCCTTGGGGGGTGCGGCTTTTTTTAGCCAGCTGATTGATGCGGTCAATACCTTCTTTTGTCATATCGTCTGCATTTCCTCCTGCTAGTCTTTAATCTTTACAAAGCGTATATATGTTTTACCCTCACGACACACAGTTTCGTTCCACATGGCGGCAGGACGTACCCAAATTCCCTTTTCTCCGTAAAGCGCACGATACACCACATACTGTTCTAGGGTCTCACTGTGGGTTGCTGTATACAGCACCTCATACTCTTTGCCTTTAAAGTGCCTGTACTTACCGGGTAAAATTTTCTCTGTCTGTCGTTTTTCGTCCATAAATTGCTCCCTTTGTTTCACCTTTGGGTGTGGCACTCCCTATATAACAGGTTTATACCGGCTTACTTCTTCCTTTTATCATAAAAATGAAAGAAAGTTTTTTCGTGATACACTCATGAAGCTATTATAGCACGCCGCAGCCTTATGTGCCTATGGGCTGCGGCGTAACAGATAATTTATTTTGTATGGTTGCGTTTTACCTTGTCAAACTTACGTGGTACGCGGCCTGCTGCAGGGTTTACGTCACGGCTGTCAGCCTTGCGCTTACGGTGCGGCGCACCCATGTCACGCTTTTGTGTGGAACGGCGGTTTTGGGCCTGTTGGCGCGTTTCTTTTGCCATAGAATAGTGTACGGTACGGCCTTTAATTTTACTGCTGCTGCCCATTGCCTGAATTACCAGCTGTGCGTCCTCTGCCGTCATTTCAATATCGGTATAGTCGCTAAAAATGTTAATCTTGCCAATGCTGCGGCTGGTTAAACCGGTGGCTTCTACAATGGCGCCTACAATAAAGTTAGGCCCTATTTTGTCGTCCGAGCCTATATCTACCTTTACCCAAACTTTGCCGTCTTTTAACGCACTGCTAAAGCTGTTCTTTTTACTGTTTTCCATGCTGCGAATATTTTTTACGGCAGCCAAACGTTTATCATTACCTGCAACACGAGCGTACAAAGCTGCCGCTACATCAACAGCGTCGTAGCCGTCTTTTACAAGCTGTTCAATTTCCTTGCGATATTCATAGCCTGCGTTTTCGTCTACACGCTGCTTAATATCCAACAACATTTTGTCGCTGTTTTTTTGTGCAATACTCTCTAAAGTAGGCACGGGCTGCTCTTCAATTTTTGCACCCATATAACGCTCAATCTCGCGTATACGGTACATTTGGTTGCGGTTTGCAGCAAGGGTGTAGCTGGCGCCTTGACGGCCTGCACGGCCTGTGCGGCCAATACGGTGAATATAATATTCTACCTCTTGCGGAATATCATAGTTAATAACAGCCTCAACATCATCTACATCAATACCGCGCGCAGCAACGTCTGTTGCTATCAATACATTGGTGCGGCCGTTTTTAAATTCTTTCATAACGGTGGTGCGCTGGCTTTGTTTTAAATCTCCATGCAGACCAACTGCACGAAACCCGCTGTCGTTTAACAACGCCGTTAACTCGTCTACCATTTTTTTGGTGTTACAAAAAACCAAAGCGCGCTTGGGGCGGTGATAAGCAAGCAACAATTTTACAGTATCGTTTTTGCTGCTTTGGGGGATACTGTAATAGTATTGGCTGATGTTATCTACCGTTTTACGACCGCCATCAACAGCAACAATTTCAGGATTTGTTTGAAACTCTTGGGTAATTTTCATAATTTGCGGCGGCATAGTTGCGCTAAATAAAATTGTTTGGCGCTGTTCCGGAGCCTCGCTTAAAATTGTCTGAATGTCCTCGTAAAAGCCCATATTCAGCATTTCATCGGCCTCGTCCAGCACAATCGTTTGCAAATTGTCCAAGCGCAAAGTGCGGCGGCGCATATGGTCCATAATGCGTCCGGGCGTACCAATAACAATATTGGCAGTGCGCAGCTGGCGAATTTGGCCCTCCATAGGTGCGCCGCCATATACGGTAGCCATAGAAACACCTTGCAGGTATTTGCCAAACTTGCGCATCTCGTCTGCAATTTGCATACTAAGCTCGCGGGTGGTGCTTAAAATAAGCACGCTGCTCTTGGGCAGCTGCTTTTGGGCGCAAAGCTGCAGCATAGGAATACCAAACGCTGCTGTTTTACCTGTACCGGTGCTGCTGCGTCCGATTACATCTCTGCCCTCCAT
>JAQUTM010000049.1 GCA_028694405.1 Oscillospiraceae bacterium | reverse complement strand
ACACCTTTTACACAAATATTTTGTGGCCGGACGTTTTAGCTTGGGAAAAGGAGTACGGTATTAAGCACACAGGCGTAATTATTGAAGATTATAACGATTTGGTACAAGCGCCCTTAGAACAGCAAGACGAGTTGGCACGGTTTATCTTTTTTGGCAATATGCTGCTGAAAAACGGCGGAGAATTGGGGTTTCATGGCTATAACCATATGCCATTGGCGTACAACAATTTTGATTATCAAGGGCTGTATGATGAGTACACCCATTGGAAAAGCGAAACCGATATGGTGGCGGCTTTAACGGAGCTACAGCGGTTTTCGTCCAAGGTGTTTAAAAACGAGACCTTTACGGTATATGTGCCGCCCTCCAATATTTTGTCGGAGGAGGGTCGCGCGGTACTGGTGAAAACTTATCCCCAGCTGCGGATTATTGCCAGCACCTATTATAAAGACGCCTGTAGCTATGAACAAGAATTTGGCATAGACGAGGACGGGATTGTGCGTGTGCCGCGTATTGTTTCGGGTTGTAATATTGATGATTTTCAGGAGCTGATGGCCTTTAGCGAGCTGAATTTTCACTATGTGCAAACACACTTTTTACACCCCGACGACGTGTTAGACCCATTTCGCGGCGGCGAAATCGGCTGGGAGCAAATGGAGAAAAATTTCCATAAGTATTTAGATTGGATTACCCAAGCGGCACCAAAGTTAAGACAGCTTACCGCCACCGGAGCAGGCGTAGCCGTAGAGCAATATACAAAATTAAATTATACCCGCACCAACACCGCAAACACCATAACGCTAAACATAGGCGGGTTTGGCAAACAGGCATATTTTATGATGCGTATCAATGACGGCAGAACGGTTAAAAGCGTGGACGGCGGCAGCACAGAGCATTTGACGGGAAATTTATATATAGTAAAGGCGGCAGCAAGTAAAGTAACGATACATTTGGAGGCGTAAAAGCAGTTGAGAATTTGCATGATTTATGAGGGAAGCTATCCGTATGTACACGGCGGGGTTTCCAGCTGGGGACATCAATATATCCAAGGTATGCCCGAGCACGAGTTTGTGCTTTGGCTGATTGGTGCCAATGCAAAGGATAAAGACAAGTTTAAATATGAGCTGCCCAAAAATGTAGTAGAGGTACATCAGCTGTTTTTAGATGATGCGTTAGCTTTGCGCGGCAGTGCGCGTGAAGCGCAGATGTTTACGCAGCAGGAGCAGGCAGAAATAAGCAAGCTGATAACAGGACAGCCCTTAAACTGGGACATCTTGTTTTCGTGCTTTTATGAAAAGCAGATGAACCCCGCCTCGTTTTTGGTTGGAGAAAGCTTTTTAAAAACCTTTGAGGCAAGCTGTCGAGAGCATTACCCCCACGCTTCTTATGCAGAGTTTTTTCACACTGTGCGCAGTATGCTGCTGCCGGAGCTTTATTTGCTTACACAGCCTGTGCCAAAGGCGGATATTTACCATGCCACTTGTACGGGATACAGCGGGCTGCTGGGCAGCTTAGGCAGTTTTGTGAACAAAAAGCCCTTTATTGTTACAGAACACGGTATTTATACCCGTGAGCGCGAAGAGGAGATTTTGCGCGCAAAGTGGGTAGTGCCTTACTTTAGACACAACTGGATTGATTTGTTTTATCAGTTTTCTTCTTGTGCGTACAGCCATGCGGCGGCAGTTACCACTTTGTACGAGCAGGCACGCCAAAAACAGATAGAGCTTGGCAGCGCACCTGAAAAGACAAGTGTGATTGCAAACGGTATCCATTACGAGCGGTTTTGCGGGTTAGAGGACAAGCAGCCTGACGGCTACATTGACATCGGCGCGGTAGTGCGTATTGCAAAAATTAAAGATATTAAAACGATGATTTACGCTTTTACAGAATTAAAAGCGCGGGTAAAAAACGCCCGTTTGCATATTATGGGCGACGTAGACGACAAGGATTATTACAAAGAGTGTTTACTGCTTGTAAAACAGCTTGGTACACAAGACATTATTTTTACCGGTATGGTAAATGTTATAGAATACATGGAAAAGCTGGATTTTACCATTTTAACCAGTATATCCGAGGCGCAGCCCTTGGCAGTTATTGAAAGCTTTGCCGCTAAGCGGCCTTGTGTTACCACAGATGTGGGCTCTTGCCGCGAGCTGCTTTTTGGGTGCTGCGCGGGTGATGATTTGGGACAGGCAGGCTACTGTGCACCTCCTATGAACAAGGAGGAGTTGGCACTGGCTATGGAGCGTATGTGTAAAGACGCCAAACGGCGCAGAGAGATGGGAGCTGTTGGCCGCAAACGTGCCCAGACCTATTTTACGCACCAGCACAGTATGCAGCAGTATAAGCAGCTTTACAGAGAGGTAGTGGAAAAATGGCAGGCATAGGGTTTGAACTGAAAAAGCTGTTTGCAAAAAAAGGGCTGTTTTCTTTGCTGCGTGCTTATGGCTATGCAGGTATTGTGTGCACAGGGCCCATGATATTGGGCGTAATTTTGCTTTTGGGTGTGCATTTTTTGTCGGTGCTGGGCGGTGCCACAAAGCCCCAGCAAGATTTGCTAAACGCCATGATAACGTACACATTGTTGGCCTCGCTACTGGTTACCAGCTTGTTTTCTATGCTTTCCACACGCTATGTGGCAGATGAAATGTATATAAATCACCACGGCCGTGTAATGCCGTCCTTTTATGGCAGTATAGCTATTATGCTGGTGCTTGGAGGGGGCTTGTACGGCACATTTTTGTGCTTTTGCGGTGTAAAAATGATTTACCGCATTTTGTGTTTTATTTTATTTGGACTGCTTGTTATTGTGTGGACAGAAATAAATTATCTTACTGCCATTAAAGACTACAAGGGCATTTTAGTAACCTTTGCGGTTTCGCTTGTAATTGGGCTTTTAATAGGCCTTGTACTTATGATGTTGAAATTAGAGGTAACCCTTGCCCTTTTTATAGGTGTAAATTTTGCTTATGGGCTTATGATGGTAAGCCACTTGGTTTTGCTTACCAAATATTTTCCAAAAGGTAAGGGCAGTAGTGTGCGCTTTTTAAAATATACCGATATGTACCCGTCTCTTACCTTTGTAGGCTTTTTTGGCACACTGGGTATGTTTGGGCATTTAATTATTATGTGGGCGAGTCCATGGGGACAAAAAATACAGGGTATTTTTTACGGCGCGCCAAAGTATGATGTTGCCGCTTTGGTGGCGTTTTTATCTATTTTAATTACAACCATTAACTTTGTAACCTCGGTAGAGGTCAATTTTTATCCATATTATAAAAACTATTTTAGTCTTTATAATGACGGCGGCAGCATTTTAGATATTGACTTGGCAGAGAAAGAAATGCTGACGGTAATGGAAAAAGAAATTAGCTATACCGCAATTAAACAGTTTTTTGCTACTATTTTCTTTATTATTTTCGGTACAATTTTGCTGCCTGCCACAAATATGGGGTTTAACTCGGAAATGCTTGGCGTATACCGTGTGCTGTGTATTGGATACGCGTTTTATGCCATTGCAAATACCATTATGCTGATTAGCCTATACTTTGCCGATAACAAGGGGGCGTTAATCGGCACCGCTGTTTTTGCGCTGGTAAGCAATTTGGGTACGGTGGTTACGTTGTTTTTTCCATCTACCTATTACGGGCTTGGCTTTTTAATTGGCGGTATGCTGTTTTACTTTTTTGCCATGATACGCTTGAAAACCTATACCAATAAGCTTAGCTACCATGTACTGTGTGCGCAGCCTATGGTGGCGCGGGTTTACGAGGGCTTTTTTACCAAGATAGCAAATAGATGTGAGCAGGCATACAGCTGTACCCACAAGCAAGAGGAGGACGAAGAAGATGAGACAGAGGAGTAAGCTTTTGGCTGTACTGCTGTGCTTAACGCTGCTGGCAGGAATGCTTGGCGGCTGTACCACAGAGATGGCACAGTGGCTGCAAGATGAGAACGCGGCGGTGGAAAAGGAAGAAGTACAAGAGCCGGAAACTGCCGGCCCGCTGCGAGATAAAGATTCCTTGTATGAGGACAGTGACCCCACCAGTGTAATTACCATGTACTTAACGGTGCGTACCGGTAATGAGGCGGAAAACACCAACCATACATGGAAAGAGATTAACAGTTATTCTGTTTATGACTACGAAAAAAAAGGCGAGGACCGCTACCGTGTAGAAGCTATTTTGCAGGTGGGTGATGAAAACGGGCCTGTGGAGGGAGAGCTTGGCTATGGTGCTGTGACGGCTAACTCTATTGTGCAAATAAGAGGACAAAGCTCTAGCCAAAGCCCGCAAAAAAACTACAAAATTGAAGTTAAAAAGGAAAAAGGAGAATGGGAGGGCCAGCGCACTATCAATTTAAATAAGCATTACAGTGATAAAACTCGCTTTAAAAACAAGCTTTGCTACGATTTAATGACAGAGCTGGACGGCATGATGAGTGCGCGTACCCAGTTTGTACATTTGTACGTTAAGGACGAAACTACCGGTGCCACCAATGCTAAATTTGTGGATTACGGCCTTTACACACAAGTGGAGCAAATTAACAAAACGTATTTAAACACCCATGAGCTGGATAAAAACGGACAGCTTTATAAGATTAACTATTTTGAGTTTTATGAGTATGACGCTGTAAAATTAAAAACAGACCCCGACTATAATTTGGCTGCCATGGAGTATTATTTAGAGGTAAAAGGCAGTGATGACCACCAAAAATTGCTAAATATGCTGGCAGATGTAAATGACTATACCCAGCCTATAGAAGAGATTTTTGCAAAATGGTTTGATGAAGAAAACTATTTTTCGTGGCTGGCGTTTCATATTTTAATGGGCAACAGTGATACCCAGTCTCGTAACCACTTTTTATATAGCTCTACCAACCAAAATACTTGGTACTTTATTTCTTGGGATAACGATGGTTCGCTGCTGCGCACCCTTGATTTTGTACAGGACGATGCCACAGAATACGGCTGGGAAGTGGGGGTAAGCAACTACTGGGGCAATGTGCTGCACAACCGCGTACTGCATAGCGAAAAATACCGTAAGCTGCTTGACGAGAAAATAGAAGAATATCACAAAATTATAACCCAAGAAAAAATTTCTGCCATGGCGCAAGCTTACGGCCAAGTGGTACGTCCCTTTGCTTTTTCCAACCCGGATATGGAATATATCGGGGTTACGCCGCAAGAGTACACTTACCTTATAAATCATATCGGCGAGGAAATTGAGGTAAATTATCAGGCATATAAAAAATCTTTACAGCAGCCCATGCCCTTTTATTTGGTATTACCCAAAGATGACGGTACAAATTTTACCTATGAGTGGGGTACCGCGTATGATTTTGATAACGAAAATATTGTTTATACAGTAGAAGTTGCAAAGGACTATACCTTTAAAAATGTGTTATATAAAGCCGAAAATTTGGTTTTGCCTCAGTTTACTACCGAACAGCTAAAGCCGGGACAATATTTTTACCGTGTAACGGCTACCAATCAATCCGGCTACACCCAGGTACCTTTTGACTACTACTTTGCAGATAATTTGGGAAAACAATACGGTATGCTTTGCTTTTATGTGCTAAATGACGGCACCATTCAAGGGGAGACGTTTGATGAGTGAGGATAAAAAGCCGCGTTTTCGGCACGAGCTGAAGTATATGATAAGCGTAAAAGAGAAGGACGCGTTGATACAGCGGCTGAAACCGCTTATTTTGCGCGATGCCCACGCCGAAAACGGCAGATACACCATACGCAGCTTATATTTTGACGATATGTGGGGTACGGCGTACAACGAAAAGCTGCTGGGTACCGCAATACGCAAAAAGTACCGCATACGCATTTATGATTTTAGCGATGCGGTGATAAAGCTGGAGCGCAAAACCAAGCAGGGCAATTATATTTACAAGCAGGCGGCTGACTTGAGCCGAGCAGAATTTTACAGCATTTTAAAAGGTGATTTTGCCTTTTTATTAAGCCGGCAGGAAAACCTGTGCAAAGAATTTTATGTGGAGTGTGTAAGCAATTTACTGCGTCCGCGTGTAATTGTAGACTATGACCGCGAGCCTTTTGTGTACCGCTACGGTGATGTGCGCATTACCTTTGACACAGATGTGCGGGCTGCCTTGCTAAGCTATGATATATTTGACGCTAAGCTGCCGACGTTAAACACCATGCAGCCTGACACGTTAATTATGGAAGTGAAATACACTGAGTTTTTACCCCAGCAAATACGCAATTTACTGCCGCAGGGGGCAGAGGATTTACTGGCATTTTCCAAATATATTATGTGCTGTGAAAAACACATGGAAGTTTCGGTTTAACAGGAGGAAATTATGAGCGCGAAGGATATTATTAAAAAGTCGGTTTTAGAATCGGATATGTTTAACCAGGCAATTACCTTAAGCACAGTTATTACGATTGTGTTGGATTTAAGCATTGCGCTGCTGATGGGGCTTTTAATTTATGCGGTGTACAAAAAGTTTTTTCAAGGCGTTATTTTCAGCAAAAGCTATGCCACCACACTGGTGGGCATGACGGTGCTTACCTGTATGGTAACGCTGGCTATCAGCACCAATATTGTCATTTCTCTTGGCATGGTGGGTGCGCTTTCTATTGTACGTTACCGCACCGCAATTAAAGAGCCGCTGGACTTACTTTATATGTTTTGGGCTATTACCACAGGCATTACCGTTGGAGCAAGCATGTACATTTTGGCAGCAGCAGGCGCTGTAATTGTAATTGTTTTGGTGGCGGTTATGGGGCGTAAAAACGTCACCCAAAAAACCTATATTATGGTGGCACATTTTACAGGAGATGAGACCGCCGATGACATTATGCGCTTGCTTGCACGGCGCAAGTTTAATGTAAAATTCAAAACGCTGCGCGGCGAAGACGCAGAGCTGACTGTAGAAGTGGTATGTGACAAGAAAAACATGACGTTTGTAGAGCGTATTCGCAATTTGCCAAAGGTACAAGATGTAACATTGATACAATATAACGGTGAATATCATGGTTAAGAAGCTGCTTGTTATAACAGCTGTGTTTTTAGTGATTTGCGTTGGGCTTTTGATAGGCTTGCCTATGTTAGACGGGACGCAAAGCACAATAATGGAAAAAATGACGTTGGTGCCGGGTATGCAAAATTTAATTCAATCCTTTTTATATGACAGCAGCCGCTGCTACAGCCAGCTGTTATCGGACGAAGTGTTTAAAAACCCACAGATGGGTTTTGCACCACAGGCAAAGTACAAAAGCATTGTGGCGGATAATACGCTTGTGTACATTGATATTACTTGGGCAGAATTAGAGCCTGTAGAGGGCAGCTATGCCTTTGAAACAATAGCCAAAGAAAATTACATAGAGGAATACTACGCACAAGGTAAACAGGCTGTATTGCGGTTTATTTGTGATGACCCTGACGATACGGCGCATAGGGATATTCCCGATTGGCTATATGCAAAAACAGGTGACGGAGATGCGTACAGCACCTCTTATGGCAAAGGATATGCTCCAAACTATGCCAACAAAACCTTTATTGCCTATCACCAAAAGGCCATGTCTGCGCTGGGAGAGTTTTTTGCGCAATATCCTGATTTTTTGTGTTATGTGCAGCTGGGCAGCATTGGACACTGGGGAGAATGGCATGTAAACTACAGCCAAGGCATTACACCCTTGCCCGGTGAGGCTGTTACCACTCAGTATGTCCGGCACTATGTAGATGCGTTTCCCTATGCCAAGCTGATGATGCGGCGGCCCTTTAAAGCTGTAACGACATATGGCTTGGGCGTTTTTAACGATATGGTAGGCGCCCGAGAGGACACCGAGGACTGGCTGGACTGGATTGAAAACGGCGCAATTTATGACGAGACCTTAACGCCACACACCCTCACTGCCGTACCCGAAATATGGAATACCGCACCCATTGGGGGCGAGTTTACCAGTAGCATTTCTATGGAAAAAATGCTTACCGGAGAGCTTTCCACAACCATAGAACTGTTACAGCGCAGCCATATGACATTTATCGGACCAAAGTGTCCCGTGCCCGAAGAGGAAGAGGCACAGTACCCGGAGGGGGTACAGGCGGTGCTGAAAAACATAGGCTACCGTGTAGGCGTAAGCGAATTTACCGTTAACCAAAAAAAGAAAAAAGGCAGCATTACCGGCGAAGCTACCTTTACCAATATTGGCGTTGCGCCCATGAGCTACAACTGGCCTGCCTATATTTATTTGTTGGACGATGAAGGCAAGGTGGCGGCTAAAAAGCAGCTGGATATAGACTTTACAAAGCTGACACAGGACGTAAGCCTTACGGTAGGTTATGCCTTGCAGCATGAGCTTTTAAAACAAGACAGCTTTACCTTGGCCTTTGGCATAGAAAGCCCCATAACAGGGCAGCCTGCCGTCTATTTGGTGATGAATACACCACGCGTTGGTATGTTATCTACTGTGCAGGTTGTATAAAGGAGTTTAACATGAAAAAAGTATTGGTTTTGGCAATGTGTATAACGGCTTTGTTTTTAACGGCTTGCAAAAGCCAAACGCTTACGGTAGAACTGGAAGCCAACCCAACCACAGGTTACTGCTGGAGCTACGAGATGGACGTGCAGGACGTACTGGTTGAGCAAAAGCAGGAATATGTGGAAGCTAACAAGGATTTAATGGGTGCGGGCGGCGTACAGCGATATGTATTTGGGGCAAAAAATGACGGCACGGTAGTGATAACCTTTACCTATAAACGGCCTTGGGAAAAAGCACAAAGCTATACGGTTTCTCAGCGCACCTTTACGGTGAAAAACGGTGAAATTATTAGCGGCGCGGTAGTGGAAACCAAAGTTGACTAAACAATAAAAGAAAACCTTCGCCGTGTGCCTTTGGCTTACAGCGGAGGTTTTATTTGTGCGCTATTGTGGTAAAATTAACAAATAGCGTGTTGAGGTTTTGGCGTACAGCGTGTATAATAAAATGCAACTTGTTATTATGAAAATTTGCCAATAACCACACAGTGGGTATGGTGATACCTATATGGGAGAAAATAAAGATGACAGAACGAGTAACCACCTTTGCTATTGCACAAACGCGGCTGGTGCCGCATACGTTTAACAATGCACAGCGTACCATGCGCTTAATTGTGCCAAACAATATAGAGGGCTATGCGCTGCAAATACGCTTAAGCAACCGCTTTGGCAGTGTGCCGGTGTGGATAGGAAACGCCACGGTTGCCATATGTGACGATAAAGACACCCCCAACATGGATACCATGCGCACTTTAACCGTAAACGGAGACAGCAATTTTGCTATTGTGCCGCAAAAAACCGTGTATTCGGACGTAATTCCTTTAGAAGTAAAACCCGGACAGTGGATTGCCATCAGCCTGTATTATCCGGGCAGCGCAAAGGTGGAAAGCGGCAACTGCGTGGGCAATTTTGGTCAGCGCTCGGTTAAGGGCGATTTTTGCCAGCAGCAACAGCTTTCTGCGGCAAAGCTGTGGACGCAGCTTTCTCACACGGTTGTGCCTTGGGACGCCTCCAGTGCCATTACTACGGTAGACGGCGTATTGGTACATACCAAAGCGCAGGTAAGCCACCGTGTTGTTGCCACCTTTGGAGATTCCATTATGCAGCAGGGTACATGGACAACACCTTTTACCGCCTATCTGCATAAAAAGTATCCCGGCGAAATTAGCCTGTGCAACATGGGCATTGGGGGAAACCGCTTGCTGCATGACGCGCCGCCTTTGGTAAACGGCAACTATGGCATACAGGGTATGGAACGCTATAAATGGGACTTGTACGACATTGAAGGGCTGACTCACGTTATTTTTTGCATTGGTACAAATGATTTGGGTCTGCCGGGCAAAGAGGGTGCGCCCGAAGAAGAGCTGATAACGCCGCAGGAATATCAAACGGCAGTTACAGCCTTTGTAGCAGATATGCACAGCCGCGGGGTAAAGGTTTACGGTGCAACGCTGCTGCCCCGTGTGCTAAACTTACTTTACACGCAACAGCGAGAGCTTTTGCGCCAAGAGATAAATAACTGGATTAAAACATGCGGTATTTTTGACGCCGTACTGGATTTTGAAAAAGTTGTACAGGCAGAGGACGGAGAAGCGGGTATGAAAAAAGAATATGATTTGCCTGACGGCCTACACCCCAATTTAGCAGGAGGCAAGGCCATTGCCGACAGCATTGATTTAGAACTGTTTGCGTAAAAATATATTTACCGAAAGGGTAAAAATCTTTGGAGAACGGTAATGAAACAAAACAACACAACAAAATGGCACAAATTAGATAATACGGCAAATATTTTTCCTGTTGTAGCCAACAAGCGTATGCCTAACGTGTTTCGGCTGACGGCTGTGTTAAAAGAAGAAATTGACCCTGTGCTGCTGCAGCAAGCCTTAGAGGAAACACTGCCGTGGTTTGCGGCTTTTGGGGTACGCATGAAACAGGGAGTTTTTTGGTCTTACTTGGAAACGAACAAAGCAGTGCCGCGTGTGCAGGAAGAAAAAGAGTGCCCTTGCCGCTATATTGACCCATTTCAAAACAGAAAATTTTTATTTAAGCTGCTGTACTATCAAAACCGTGTGCATTTAGAGGTGTTTCATGTGTTAAGTGACGGTACAGGCGGTATGCGCTTTTTAAAAGCCATTTGCTACAAATATATACAGCTTGCCCACAGCGAAGCGTTTACCAAGCAACAGCTTGCCACTACTTACGGCCTTGTTGGGGCAGACAATACCGACGACGGCTACATGAAAAACTATGTGCCAAGGGCTGGTGCTAATTTTAAAGAGCCTACGGCGCTGCATATTAAAGGCGAAAAGCTGCCGGTAGACGAGACAAATGTGCTGTCGGGGCTTATCCATGTAGAGCAGCTGAAAGCCGTGTGCAAGGCAAAAGAAGCGAGTGTGACAGAGTATATTACTGCCTGTATTATATATGGCGTTTATACGGAATATGCCACTGAGACCAGTCGTCACCCCATTAGCATTTTTATACCGGTAAATTTACGGCGCTTTTTTGGAACAGATACTTCGCTGAACTTTTTTTCTAACATTATGGTAAGCGTACCGGTAACAGGGTGTGGCTTGCAGTTTGAAAATGTACTGGCACAGGTAAAACAGCAGTTTGCCCAAAAGCTTACCCGTGAGGCACTGGAAAAAAAGCTTGCCTACACCGCCGGCACCGAGAAAAAATTAGCGGTACGTTTAACGCCTTTGCCTATAAAAAACATGATAATGCGGTTTGTATTTAGCCGCAGCCGCAACGGTGCCACGCTTACGCTTTCTAATTTGGGTGTACAAGCGGTAGAGCCTATTTTTGAACCCTATTTTGAAGGATTTCGTTTTTTGCTTTCCACCAACACCAAAGAGCCTATTAAAATTACGGCAGGCAGCTATAAAAATCAGATGGCTTTGTGCTTTAACAGCTTGGTAAGCGAAAACAGGCTTGCTAAGGCGGTGTTTCGTATTTTGGCCAAAGAGGGTATATCGGTAACGGTTGAAAGCAACGGAGGCTTCCATGAAAAGATGTAACGAGTGTAAAGTGAATATTGTAGACAACACGGAGCTTTGTCCGCTTTGCAATGCGCCGCTGGAAGAGGTAGAGGGGCAACCCTGTACCAGTGTTTATCCGGTACAGCTGCAAAGTACGCGCTATAACTTTGTAAAGCGATTACTGGTGTATTTGTCGGTATTGGGGGCGGGGGCTTGTGCCATTGTAAACTATTTTCAGTGGCAGGGAAAGGCGTGGAGCCTGATACCCATAACGGCACTGGCATTTTTGTGGCTTGTAGGGCCGCAGGCTGTGCGCCGAGGCGGTAACGTTGCAGCTAAGGTTATGCGTATTATTTTTGCAACCTGTGCCTATTTGGTTATTTTAGATTGTCTTTTGGGCTACCGTGGCTGGGCTATAGATTACGGCATTGCCATTGCGCTGTGCGCGGGTGTGCTTGCGATTGATATTATCATGATTGTGCGGCGGGAAAGCTTTGAAAAATATGTGTGGTATCAAGGTATTTTGGTATTGTGCGGGCTAATACCGCTGGTTTTGTTTTTTACCGGTGTGGCGGCAAGCAGGCTGTTTGCCTTTATTACGGCAGGGGTAGCCTTGGCAAGCTTGCTGGCAACCTTTGTTTTTGGAGACAGAAACGCAAAAAACGAATTTAAACGAAGATTTCATGTATAAAAGCTTGACAAAATAAAATTATTTTGATAAAATAATTAAGTCGGTATTGATGACGTTGAGGTTCCACCTGTTTCCATTCCGAACACAGAAGTTAAGCTCAATGGTGCCGAAGATACTTGGCTGGAGACGGCCCGGGAAGATAGGGAAACGCCGACATAAAAGCCGCAACCACAGACGTTGCGGCTTTTTACTATTCAAGTGCTTTTTTCAAAACAAAATGTGACAATATTTTTGCCGCAAAAGTATTGACAAAACACACAATATTAGGTATTATATTAAGGCACTCATAAATGGTGCGCCGCATACAGGGGTATAGCTCAGCTGGTAGAGCAGTGGTCTCCAAAACCACGTGCCGTGAGTTCGAATCTTACTGCCCCTGCCAATGGCCCAGTGGTTCAGTTGGTTAGAACGCCGCCCTGTCACGGCGGAGGTCGAGAGTTCGAGTCTCTTCTGGGTCGCCAACGCTGCTATGGCTCAGGTGGTAGAGCACGTCCTTGGTAAGGACGAGGTCACCAGTTCGAATCTGGTTAGCAGCTCCAAAAAAGCCTAAAACTTGGTACTTTTGTACAGGTTTTAGGCTTTTTTATTTTGTCTTATTGTGCAAAAAGTTGTGTTAGATTTGCACAAACAATTTTATATACAAACAAATTACCAACAAATCGCAAATGGTCACGTATGATTATCTGGGGTGCTTGCCTCAAAGGTTTTGGTAAAGCTGTGGGTTGCTTTGCAAATGCGCTCAATGTCCTCATCGGTGATGTGATTGTAATTTTCTACGGCTACGGCATAGTCCTCGTGGCCCATCATTTCCATCATAATTTCGGTATCTACGCCGTTGCGTGCATTGTTGGTTTGCATTGCCCCGGCAGACATGGCACGTTTGCACAGCAGGCTGGCAAGGTTTCGTGTTTTTTCCAAGGCACTGCGGCCTACCAGCGCTTTACCCTTATCGTCCTTTTTGGCCAGCTCATTGTCGATGATGCGCTGGAAATCGGCGGTGGTGATGGCCTGTACTTTGGTGGCGTTTAAGGGCTTTAAGCGGTTCCACTCTGTTTTGTGGCGCTTTTGTGCGCTTTCGGATAGCTCGTTAAAATAAATGGATTGGCTGAATTCCTCCCAAACTTGGCCTAAGGTAAGGGTGGACAGCTCGGTATGCTGGGCGTTGATGGCTTTTTCCAGTGCCATTTGCGCCGAGGCTACATCTTTAAAGGTACCCAGCAGCTTTTGCGTGCCCGGGATAAGAGCGGCGTATGGCTTTGCCCGATTGCCCGATAATTTATAGATGCAACCTGTGTTTTTTGCCCGGCGTGGCTTTTTGCGGGCAGACATTGTGTTTGGCTGTGCCATTTGCTTGCGACCACACCATGGGCACCAAACGGCATCGGGCGGCAA
>JAQUTM010000048.1 GCA_028694405.1 Oscillospiraceae bacterium | reverse complement strand
GCTGGATAACTTTGAGGACAGTGCGTTGTTCCCAACACCTGCAATGCCCGATGTTGCGGATAACCCTGCTCCGGTGAAAATTCCCGCCACATCATTGGGTATGCAGCCTACGGCGCCTACACCGCCTACAACCCTTGAGCCTACCCTGCCCGATGCAGCAAACTATGAAGGCGGCGTAAACAGTGCGCAATATATTGCAGATTTAGAAAGCTATAACACTGAAAAACAGGCATATGACAAAGAACAGGCAGACTACACACAGGCAAAAGCAACTTATGACACCGATATAGCGGCGTACAATACCCTCAAGCAACAGTGGGAAGACTACAACGCCTATATGGCAAAGCTGAACACTTATAATAAGGCAGTTGCCGCGGCTACAGCTTTTCCTGTTTGGTACAACTATTTTAAAAGTCAGCAAAGCTGGAACAACTATGTGGCAAATATGGCGGCTACGGCGGCAGCTAATACAGTTGTAAAAACTGCCCACTTTAAACCCGGGCAGGATACAGCCTTTACTGTAGCTTCTAAGTTAGACAAACAAAACAATATAAGCCAAGTTTATCTGCCAAACGGCATGGGTAACGGCAGTGTATCCGTATATGCAGGTGCAGTTGCCTATACATTAGAGGAAGAACAGGCGGAAGCCGCCAGATACAATGCTTTCCTAGATGCAATGTATCCCGATAGAAGTACAGATGCAGGCAGCAAGGCACTGGCAGATTACCGCAAAGTGCAGCAACAGGCACAGAGAGATTTGTACGGCAAGGTAAGCGCAATTTGTATTGCCGTGGCACAGGACCAGACGGTAAAACAAACCGTTGTAGAGCTTACCAACAGCCAAGTAATCGGCAACATGGAGTTTGTGCAGATAGGTACAAAAAATTATGTTGCGTATACCACCAGCCGCAATCTTTATGTAAACAGTGCCGGCACTTTGACCGAGGAGCTAAACGATATAGCAGATATGCTTACGGTGCATCGTTTAAATCTACGCGAGGTAATAATCAATGCAGACGGAAGCGCACAGCTTGGAGCTTGCTATGTTTTGCGCACCTTAAGTGATTATGCCAACAACACCGTAACAGACACTGTTTCGGACGGTACGGTATATCAAGACCCCAGTTTTGGCAATTTACAATTTTTAAGCGGTGTACTGCAAGGCGGCGCAGCCGAAACATTTTTACTGTTTGATATGAACGGAAGCACTTATGTTGTAACCCAGGCCAACATACAGAGCATTGTATCGGGCGGAGCGGGAGAAATTACACCTTTCTTTACACCACCCGTAACAACAGACAGCAACGGCGCACAAACCCAAGACGGCACCACCGGTAAGGTGGAAACCACTATCGGCGCAGACGGTGCGGGCAACATTGCGGCGGTTTATGCGGCAAACGTAAGCAATACCGGCAACAATGCGCTTTACATTACCCGCTATGACCCCCAGACTGCTACTTGGGGCGAGGGTGTAATGCTGGCGATGAATCACATGGACGCATACGAAAAAACAGTGGAAGAAGGGCTTTCGGCACAGGAGGCCGAGGCAGCGTATTTGGATACTGATGCAGGCGGCGGAATGGACAGTATGCTGTTTAGCAACATTCAGTTTGCAATGGGGCAAAAGGCTTCGGTACAAACCTTTAGCGAAACCCCAGCCGGAGATATGATGGAAACTACGGCACAGGCTATGGCACAAGAGCAAGCAGACGCCATGCTGTATAACACACCGGCGGCTGCTAACGACACACTACTGGTTTTAACACAGGGTTCTTTAACCTATTTAAAAGAGTGGCAGGCACAGGACGCCAAATTTATAGGCCCCATGAATGAAAGCGAAATGATGAATGCCTATATGAACGGTACTTACCAAGACCGTAAATATGGCGTGGGCTTGTACGCGGTAAGCTATGGCATTGGCGGCCAAAGTATTGGTGAGGACAGCATTCAATTTGATGACTATAACTTTAGCGCGGGCAGCCGGCTTATAACCAATTTAAGCTTTAAAAACACAGGTGATGTGGCTATTCGCGCAAGCGCTAACCAACCGGCAACCGTAAAGCTTTGGGTAACCAGCCCTAACAGCGAAGGCGCATGGAATGCTCAAGAGCTTGCCAAATGGCAAATAACGGATAAAAACATTAAGGCGGGCCAGACGGTGCAGCTAAACGGCCGTGCAGCCGCTTTTGCGGAAAATCTTCCTGTGGGCAGCATTTTTTACATTACCGTTGCAGAAGATGAAGCATATACAGAGGGTAACGGCTTTACTGCCACCACGTTAGTATACGGTGATAACGATCAGCCGGCAAGCGGTACCTTTGTAATACAGGCGCGGCCCGAGCTTGGCTTTGAGAGCTTTAATTTAACACCTACCGGTGTGGACGAAAACGGAAATACTGTAATTGATGTAAACTTCCAGGTTGGAAATCGCGGAAACAGTACCGCTATTGCGCCCTATGTACAGTTTACCTACCAAAGCGGCGTAGACGAAAACGGTACAGCGGTATACAGTGTACTGCCCCTTAACCTACCCGGCACAAATTTAGAGGTTAGCCAAGAACAGCAGCTGGCATTGTTTGCACTATTTGGCGTTGGCGGCGATGATAAAAGCCTTGGCATTTTGCGCTTGAAGGGAACAGATGGCGCAGACATAAGAGAGGGCTACGGCCGTACCGTTACGGGTAAGCTTGTAGTACCGGCTGCCGCTTACACAGGCGGAGAATCTAAAAGTTTAAATGTGCGGGCAGAAATTTACAGCGATGCCGACACCATAAACGGAGATGACGTAGGCGTAGTTTTAGCAGCCCATGGCGAGTATGATATTTTAAACAATACCCAACAAAAGCAAATAGAGCGTACTACCTATTTTACAAGCGCAACCAAAATTACATTGGCACTGGGTAACACAATGCGCTTGCCTGTTTCTTTGGCTGCCACGGCAAACAGCATACCAAACATTGTGGTAAGCGAAGTGCCAGACCAAAGCGAAACGGGAAATAATTTGGGTATATTGTATTACAGCGAAATGACCGCGGCAGTTAACGGATATAGTGAAGGAACGGTAGTAATAGCCCCCAGCCAAGAGGGCAGTGGTGTTATTCATGTAAAAGATATATCTACCAATACTACCCACGCCATAACTTATACGGTTACGCCCAGTGGCGACGGCATCAATATTTACAAGGATAACAACATGTTTACCTTTATAAATGCCAATGGCACAGAATATGACGATGCGGCACAGCAAACCCAAACATGGAGCTTTAGAAGCAGTATTCCGCTTTGGGGTACCAACACCGATGAGCCTTACCGCAACGACTTAGCCTATGCCCAAGAGAAGGACTGCTTTAAGTTTGTGACGGTTGCGGAAGAAGTTGAATTTGAACTGGTGGGAAGCGCAAAGGTTGAAAGTACTTTCCCGGGGTTTGAAACGCAGATTATTACAGGTGACGGTGCCGAGAAGAGATGCCGCGTAACCTTTGGCGAAAACCCAACAGGTTACCAGCATACGGTAACGGTAACAGGTGTGGCTGAGCTGACAATGTTTGACAGAATAATTGAACATTTTGCAGGTGGCGTAGTACCCCTGCCCGCCGATGACACGACCGCACCGCATATTTTCTATAACCGCAGTTTCCCACAGACCGCAAGTATTGATAATCACAGCCATACTGATATTGCGGTAACCTGTTACATTGTGGACGACAATGGGCTATCTAGCGTTTTGATGAACGATATGGAGCCTGCGGGTATAGACAAGCAGGAGGATATGTGGACGTTTAGCTGGAATATTTCTCAAAACGGAACGTACACCCTTGTTGCTACCGATACCAGCGGTAACATTACAAAGCGCAATATTGTTGTGGACTGGTTTAATGATGTGCCCAGTAGCGGTGCAATTAAAACAGCACCTGTAATGAGTACCGAATTTCAATATGCCGACGGCGCAGTAATTGGCCAAAATGACTTTGTAACCAAAGGAAAAAGTGCACATTTGCAGGTTTCTCAGGCACAAAACTCAAAACCGATTATCAGTAAAACGGTATCCTCCATATTTAGTCAAGTGCTGAGTGACAACAGTTCGGAGTTGCGCATTTCTCAACTGGAGGCGGCAACAGACGGACGATATGACATTGCCGCAAATGGACTGTACTATGTGATGACTACCGCCGAGGACGAGACCTGGCAAGCACAAATGCTGCGTTTTAACAATTTAGATGTGGAGCTGCCTGTTTTATCGTTAACCGTACAGCCCACAACTTACACAAGTAACAATACAGGTATGTCGCTGGCATGGTCTGTAACAAAGAGCAAAAACAGCCGTTCTGCTATTACGCAGGTGTCGATAAATGGGTATCCGTTAAACATTACCGGCAATCAAACTATGCTTGCAGGTAAATTCCCTGTTACCTATGGCGGTACTTATACCATGAGCGTAGCAGATGCAGCCGGCAACGAGAACCAAATTTCTACTACCGTAGAGGGGTGCCCGATCGTTATAACAGACAGTAGTGCTTTTGTGTCTGCCGCCTCTTGGAACAAAGACAAAAACAATGGTGCTATTGCCATAGACGACACAAAAATTGCGGGCGGTACTTATGTTTCCGGGTTAAGTACACCCCAGCAAAATCAGTATTGTGCTGCATATGAATATATGGTTGACGAGCAGACAACACAAAGCAGCAGCTGGCTGAAAGATTGTTTGACCGATGACAGCTTATGGACACAAACCCTAAGCCACTTAGCACCGGGTGAACATATGGTATATGTGCGCGATAAAAATGCACCGCAAAATGCAGATATTGTGGGCAGTGCCGTGGTTACGGTAGAGGACAATTACATTACCATTCAAAGCGCGGTAACCTCCACAGAGGGAGATACCCCAACCGGAAAAATTGATGTAAAAGCCGAAAAAGGAAAGGACAATACGGGATTATATCAATATTTGTTGTTGCCCATGCAAGAAGAACAGGTTAAATTGACAGAGCTGCAAGAGCTGGAGACAAACGGCGGTACATGGAAATCCTTTGAAAGCTTGGATAAGGCGGACAGTTATACGTTTGAAGGGCTTACAGCAGGTCAATATCAAGTGGCGGTAAGAGAAATGCTGGGCCTTAGCACACAGCAGACAGGAGAACTGCAAGCTGCCAAGGCAAACATAACGGCAAAGGAAAGCATACTGGAAACGGTTCAAGAAAAAAATAACAGCACCTATTTTAAAAGCACCAGCGAGCCCTTGCAAAATGACATTGCGGCTGCTCTTGCGGCTTGGCAGGCAGATTGGAATGATGTGGCGTTACAGCAAGCTTATGAAGCTTTGATAAGCGAAAACGGTGTGGCGGATACAGATGTTTTAGATGCTTTACAAGTTTGGCGCAATGCCCAGCCGGCAGATAGGCAGCAAGCTGAAGTTATTTATAAAGAGGCAGTTGTTGCATTTGCTTCTGCACAGGTTAAAAATCAAGTGGAAGCGAAGATTGCACAGGCACAAGCGGATTGCGTAAGCGCTGAAAGCAGCTATGAAGCAAAGCTGCAAGAAATTACAGACACTACAGCGCAAGCTTATGAAGCTGACACGACATTGTGGGATAATGCCACTACAGCCGCCGTGACGGTAAAGGCAGTTTACCCCGTTGTCGGGAGTGCATCTGAAAGCCCAGCAGTGATACCGCAGCAGCAAAAACCCGTGGACGATTTTTGGTTACAGGCGCTGCAACAATTAAGCCAGATAAAAGACGGAGCAACCTTACAGTTTAATTGCGAAGGCAATATAGCGGTTCCCAACTATATTTGGCAGAGTATTTGGGGAAACAGCAAAATTTTAATTGTACAGTATGGCAATGATTTGTATTATTTTGCCGCTGCTGCAATGCCCAAAAACTTTAACTTTAACAGCAGCCACAATATAACAGAGTTTAGCCGTTATAAAGGCGAGGCAGGAAAAGCCTATGTGGAGGGCTTGCTTGGAAAAGCACAAAATACCGAAAATGCTGACAGCAGTTACATTGCCCGTTTACTGGAAACTGTCAACGAACAGATAAAAATAACTTTAAATGGCGAACAAATAAGCAAAGATGCAAAGCTTTCTATCGTACCAATTACACAGACAGAAAACCTTACAGAGGAACTGGCACAAAAAATGTTTGCGGTACTAAACGGACAAGGTAATGTTTTGGCCGCGTATGAAATTTCTCTAAGCGAGGGAGATTTTAAGGGTCAGATTAGCATAACGATAGAAGTAGGCAAAGAGCATGAGGGCAAAGTGCTGACAGTGCTGCACTTTTTGCAGGACGGCACCTATGAACGCGCAGATCTAACAGTTGTGGACGGAAAAATTACTATGATTGTAAGCAGTTTATCTCCGTTTATTGTGTTGGACGGCGTTTTGAACGCAGAAAATTTAGATGTAGAAGAAGATGTAAAAGCAAAAATTGAAGCCATTGAGCAATCCGGTACTTCCAAAGATATGCCGAAAGCTGTAACCGTAGGATATGTAAGCATAGCTATTTTGGCAGTTTTGCTTTTGGCAGCTGGCACATTTATATGGCTGCGCAAAAAAGAGAAAAAAGAGGACTAGAACTATCAATAAGATTATCAAAGAGTAAAGCTTGTAATAAAGCTTATAGGCTTATTACAAGTGCGGTAGTTTTACGGCATTAACTGTCGCGGGAACAAAAAATAAAACGCTTAGGTACAAAGAAGTACCTAAGCGTTTTTTGTATGTAAGTTTAAATAGGGTAACGGCTGACAGATATAGCTATCAGCAGTAAAAAGCCACAGCATAACAAATGCTAAAAGCAGCAACGGCAACTGCAACTGTGCTGTATAAGCAAGCAGCACCTGTCAACACAAAGAGATTAAAAATAAGAAGCAGTACCCCGCAGCCTGTAAGTATGCGGGCGTTTATAGCGTGGGCTTTTTTCCACACGGTGATGTCGGCTGTAGTGTTTTTGGTAGAAAAACCGAATTTACTTTGAAAAGGGATAAAAGGTGCTGCCTGCCCAAAAAGGAAGAGCACAATGCCTGCGGCAATACCTCCGATTTGCATACGCAGCGCTAAGTTGATAATTAGCGGCGTTTGCAAATTCCACAGATAATAAATGTGTGCCAAAGCGGCAAAATTTAAAAGCCATAAAAGCGGGGTAGAAAAAAACAACAGTGTGGACGCATTATCTCCGCCATATTCCCAATTAGTCTCGGCGGCATCTTTATTTTGAGCGGACATTAACTTTTTTTGTAAAAATTTACCCAGTATAAAAAGCAAAATCGCGTCAGCCATAAGCCAGTATTTGCTTGCAAAAAAAGTAGGAAAAGCAGACGCTACAGGGGACAGCAGGCAAAAGCTTAAAAAGATGCATACAACGGCAAAGTATCTTGCAATATAAAATTGCTTTCGTTTATTGGATTTTTTGGTGCTGCCTTTTAGAAATTTCATGGCAAATCTCCTAAAGTGTAGATTCCGGAGGAATAAAATAATCTTTAAATTCGTTAAATACCATGCTGCCCAGCCTGCGCACACCGCCGTACAAGTGCTGTGTGAGCAAATCTTCAATAGACGAAGTTTCTTTGGTTTCAATCAGACGTAGCATTTCGGTATGTTCTTTTATAACATGCTCGTAGTTTCTCGTTTCCAGCATATCCAGCACACAAAACCGAGTATAGCTGCTTTGCTGGCGGCGGATATTTTCCCACAAATAGGGCTTGCGGGTAGATTTAAACCATAATTCATGCATTTGCAAGTCCACTTTGAAAAAATAGTCCGGATTTAAGGCTCCGTTATCTTTTGGCGCATAGGCATCGGTCAAGTTAGATAGGGCGTGTCGTGCCAGCTCTACATCTAAAGGGCTGCTGTTGCGGATAAAATCGCGCAGCACCATTGTTTCTACTGCAACACGTTGATAAATCATTTGGTTTACAATGTCAAAATCCAGCAAAGTAACCACTGTACCTTTATAAGGTACAATATTTACCAGCTCTTTTTCTTGCAGACGCTGCAAAACGCTGCGGATAGGTGTACGCGATACGGAAAAGCGCTCACATAATTGGTGCTCGCTTAGGACTTGCCCGGGAGCAATGGAAAGAGAGAGAATTTCACTTTCCAATATGCGAAATATTTCATTACAATTATATATGGTATCCATGTTTATAATCCTCTCTTATAAAAACTTGTATACAAGTTGAAGTTTTTGATATGTTATTATCATACTTTGTTTGCAAAAACTTGTCAATCATTTGTAAAAAAGCTTTTATAAATACACAAAATTTTGTTTTCTTGTTTGTGTATTTTTACTCATAGTAAGTTACTGGAATATACAAAAACACAAAAAATACGCATAAAAATTAGGCTTGTTGTATATTTAATTGTGCTTGTTGCAAATAATTATTTTTTGAAAATGTAAAAAATATCTAATTGAAGAAATTTTTGTGCAAAATAACTTTTTCTTGCATTTGTGTATACAGTTTGCTAGAATGTGGATACAAGTTAATCGCAAGTTTGCTAAATACCTAAAGAAAATAGGGAATTTAATGCATGTTGTATCCAAATTGACTTGTAAGTTATTAAACGTGCAGCACAGCAGCTGTATAAACATATTACTTTTATTTTAAAAGTGATGCATTAAAAGGAGGAAATCACAATGAAAAAAACACTGGCACTTTTATTGGCACTTTGCATGATGTTTAGTTTGGCAGCTTGCGGCGGCAGCGCAGCAAGTACCCCGGCAAGCACTTCTACAGGTGCCGCAAACAGCACCGCAACCGAAAACGCAGACCCTTATGCAGATTTGGGCAATTTTACAATGACCATTGGTCATGCACAACCCGCAGGCAATCCCCGTTATGTTTCTTTAGAGCAGTTTGCTGCTGACGTAAAAGAGAAAACAAACGGCCATGTTACTGTAGATGTATACGGCGAGGGCCAGCTTGGCACAGAAAAAGAGATGTTGGAGCAAGTTGTTGCCGGCACAATTCAAGGTATGCGCGGCGGCCAGTTTGACTTCAGCCCTCGTTTGCTGATGTTTACACTTCCTTTCTTAACAAACACACGCGCTCAAGTTACCGCATTGCTGTCTTCTGACCTAGCCAAATCTGTTTGTGCAGAGGCCGAGGGTGCAACAGGTACTATCATCATCAATCTGTGTGATGCAGGCGGCTACCGCCAGTTCTCTAACAGCAAACACCCCATTACACAGCCCTCTGATTTGACCGGCCTTAAAATGCGTACCAACGGCATGAAAACAATCGACTTAACATTCCAAGCTTTGGGCGCAACTACAACTACTATTCCTTATTCTGACCTGTACATGGGCTTAAAAACCGGCGTTGCGGACGGCCAAGAAAACCCATGGGTTAACGTTGAGGGCATGAAATTTTACGAGGTACAAAAGTACTTTACAGTTGTTAACTACCAGTTCCATCCGGACCCCTTCTATGTAAATGCTGCATGGTGGAACAGCTTGCCTGTAGAGTTTCAAGACATTTTGTCTGAGTGTGCTACAGAAATGGGCCTTGCCAACGACAAATTGATTGATGAAAACCAATCTGCTGCTTTGCAAACAATTAAAGATAACGGTTGTGAAGTTTACGAGCCTACAGCGGAAGAGCTTGCTGCTTTCCAAGAGGCTGTACAGCCTGTTTATCAAAAGTGCATTGACGAAGGCATTTTGACACAGGAAGAGCTTGACAAAATGTTGGAAATTGTTAAAAAAGCATAGCTTTTAACTTAATTTAAACCAGTTAACGCAGGGTAAGGTGCTGTGGCAAACACCAAAGAGACGGTAAATGGTAAAATACTTTTACAGGTTTAAGGTGGCTTGCAGCGGCAGCTTACCCGGAGCGTTTTTGAAAAATCTATGTTTTGGTTTTTAAAATCAGCCTATTTACAGTGCTGTGTCACCTGTAAAGTGCTTGTTTTTTAACGTGAAACGACAGGAATTAAATTTTTTGCGCAAACATTAAAAAATGCAGAGGTTTTTCAAAAACGCTCTGGAAACTGCAGTAGGGAGGTTGGACATTATAGAAACAAAAAATAAATTTAGCAAAGCCATATTTAACTTGTACTATGGTATTGGGATTGTGGCTATGGGGTTGTTAGCTGTACTGGTTATTTTTGCGGTTGTTATGCGCTATTGCTTTTCACTTAGTTGGAAGTCTTTGGCGGAGTTTAACGTTACAGTTTTTGCATTTACCACTTTTTGGAGCATGGGCCTTTGTATTTTAAAAGGTGAGCATGTAATTATTGATATTATTTATGACGGTGTTAAGCCGGCAATAAAACGCTGGTTAAGTGTTGTAAACTACTTAATTGTTTTAACGGTAGACCTTACGTTTACTTTTTATGCCTACAAATACACCTTAATGGCAGGCATACAAATAAGCCAAGGCATGGAAATACCCATGTACTTTATGTACGGGATTATGCCTGTTAGCGGCATTATTTGTGCGGTGTGTATCATAATTAAAATAATCGAATTTATAAAAGCGCCCATTGCGTATTTTGCACCTAAAAACAAGGTGTTAACTGCGGAAGGCGGCCCCGATAAATAAAGGAAAGGAGCAAAGACTGCTTTATGGCAATGATATTTTTATTGGTGTTTTTAATCATTTTTGCAATGCTTGGGGTGCCTCTTGCTTTTTCAATCGGTGCCTCTTGCATTACATATCTGGTTACAAATGCCCCTAACTTTTTGGATATGCTGCCCCAGCGCGTTTGGAACGGCGTATACAGCGAACTGATGATAGCAATGCCTTTGTTTATGTTGGCAGGTGAGTTGATGAATACCGGTGGCATTACCAAGCGTATTATTAACTTTTGCTTACAGCTGGTTAAGCCTTTTCACGGCGGCCTGGGCGAAGTGAACATTGTTGCATCTATGATTTTTGGCGGTATTTCGGGCTCCTCTGTGGCAGATACCTCAGCTTTGGGCTCTATTTTAATTCCTTCTATGCAAGAGCATGGCTATCCGCCCTCGGCAGCTGCAGGTATTACGGTTGCATCTTCTACCATGGGTATGATTATCCCGCCCTCTACACCCATGATTGTTTACGCTATGATTTCCGGTGCTTCGGTGGGCGCGCTGTTTATGGCGGGCGCCGTGCCGGGCGTGTTAATTGGTTTAACACAGCTTTTGCTGGTGTTTTGGATAAGTCACAAAAAGCATTGGCACCCCAAACGCACCAAATTTAGCTCCAAAGAATTTTTTGGTGCCGTAGTTTCGGGTATTCCCGCTTTACTAATGCCTTTGTTTATCATTATCTGCGTATCATTCGGCGTTTGTACGGCATCTGAAAGTGCGGGCGTAGCTGTTTTGTATGCACTTTTAGTAGGATTTTTTCTGTACCGAGAGCTGCGCTGGATTGATGTATGGAATGCCTTGAAAAAGACATTGATTTCCTCATCTTCTATTATGATTATCATTGGATTTACCACTATTTTTACATGGATTTTAACCATGCAAAAGGTACCGCAAATTGTGGCAAACTTTTTTATGGGTTTAAATATGCCGTCTTGGGCCATTGCCATTTTATTTGATTTGCTTATTTTGCTGATTGGCACCTTTATTGACGTTAGCCCTGCCATTATGCTGCTAACACCGATTATGCTGCCTGTTATGCAAATGTACGGTTTTTCCTCTTTACAGTTTGGCGCAATGATGATTACCGGCCTTGCCATTGGCTTGGTAACACCGCCTGTGGGCATGTGCTTAAACGCCTGCAACAAAATTAACCGTATGCCTATTATTGACATATTTAAAGGCGCAGCGCCTTATGTGATTTGTAACGTTATTGTTTTGATATCCATTAGCTTGGCACCTGTTCTTATCACATGGCTGCCCTTGGCAATGGGATACACCATTTAATTACAGTATTATTGAAACGGCCTGCATATCCTCCAAAGGTATGCAGGCTTTAATTTTTAAGGGGGATTTAAGAGAATGACGCTGAAAGAAAAAATGAAAAATGGTCCTGTCTATGGTATGGCTTGTTTTACCGGTGTAACCTGTGTAATAGAAAACATCTGTTTATCGGGATTGGATTTTATCTATTTGGACTTGGAGCACACCGACTGGTGCTTAGACGGTGATTTTGAAAAGCAGATAATGGCGGCAAAGCTGCACGATATTTCTGTATTGGTACGCATGGCAGACGATGACGAAGTTGCCATACGCAAGGTACTGGAATGGGGTGCAGACGGCGTAGTTATTCCCCACTGCAAAACTGGCGAAATGGCACGCAAATGTGTAGAAGCTGCAAAATTCAGCCCATTGGGACGCCGCGGGGGAGAGAGCAATGTGCGTGCCGCAGGGTTTGGGTACAACAATTTTGACTGGAATACCTACATAGAACAGCAAAATCGTGATACCTTGGTAATTCCCATGGACGAGGACTACGAATTTACCGATAATATAGAAGAAATTTTGGCAGTTCCCGGGGTAGACGCCGTAAACTTTGGCCCGATTGATTATGCTGTTTCTAAAAATTTAAAAATAGGGTATACCATGGGAGACGAAGTGAAACAGGCTTTTGAAGTGCTGGTTAAAAAGGCAAAACCGTTGGGTATCGGCCGTTTGGGCCCTGTGATACCGCCCACAAAGGAAAACATAGAAAACGCAATAGAAAGCGGTTACAATATGCTTATTTTGGGCAACGATATGTGGCATTTTCAAAATGCGCTGAAAAACATGATGAACACTGCCGTACAGCCTGTAAGAGAAGAGAGCCAAAGCAAATAGAATATAAATTTATGCGCGCAAAAAGGCATGGTGTAAACACAGTTAAAATGTTTACACCATGCCTTTGGTTTATTTAACGGGTTTTATACAATTACGTTTAAAGTAAAAATGCCGTGATTTGCCTTAAACTCGTACAGACCGAGGTTTTTCTTTATGACTGCGGCAATGCTTTTTGTGCCGATACCGTGACCGGTGCGGTTACATTTTGGCAGACCGTCCTCGTCAAAGCTGATGTAGCCCTGAAACGTGTTTGCCACCGAAAAAAACACCTTACCGTTTTTTGTATGACAATCAATTTTTATTTTGCGGGGCAAGGCTTCGGGAATACGGCGGCACGCATTTATGGCGTTTTCAATACTGTTGGCAAAAATAATGCATAAATCGGTAGAGGAAATATCAATTTCCTCAGACACAGCTACCTTTACAATGCTTTCAATATGGTAAGAATCGGCTTTTGCCACAAGGGAGGATAATATCAAATTTAAAGCGTCGTTTTCACAATATTGTGTAACGGCAACGGCTTGGATATCTTCACATACTTTTGATATGTAGGTTTGCGCTTGGGTAATGTCGTCGTTTGCAAGGCAGGTGCTGATGTACTGCATGTGATGGTGCAGGTCGTGGCGGTTAACGCTGGCCTGTAAGCGGTACTGCTTTAGTTGGCCCAGAGAGCTTTCCATCTCACTCAGCTGAAGCTTTAAAACGTCTTGCTGGTGAGTTAACGCAAGCTGTGAGCTGGTTTGGCGAAACAAATTAAGTGTGAGCATATAAGTGGAAAATATCATTAAAAGCATAATTACTTTAAAAATTCCAAACTCTTCCCAACTTTGGGGGGTAAAGTAATATTCTTCTAAAATATAAGACACAAGGTAGTACAGCAGGGGCATGGCACATAAGGTACCCCAGCCTTTGTCACAATTTTTAAGCATATAACAAAAGGGCCCGCAAAAAAAACGACGCAGTAAAAAGTAAGTGACAATAAAGCTGACTACACGCACAAACGAAATTA
>JAQUTM010000047.1 GCA_028694405.1 Oscillospiraceae bacterium | reverse complement strand
GCACCGTGGCTGCGTCCTATCCAGTTTTTTTGCTGGGTAGACACACGCTCTATGTAGTTTACCTCGTCCAAATCGTTAATCAGGCGGTCTGCATAGGCGGTAATTTTAAGCATCCATTGGCTTTTGTTTTTGTGTACAACTTGGCTGCCACAGCGCTCACAAACGCCGTTAACAACCTCCTCGTTAGAAAGCACACATTTACAGCCGGTACACCAGTTAACGGCCATTTGGGTTTTATATGCTAAACCTTCTTTATAAAGCTGCAAAAATATCCACTGGGTCCATTTATAATAGCCGGGGTCAGTTGTATTAATCTCTCGGCTCCAGTCAAAAGAAAGGCCCAAGCTTTGCAGTTGGCTTTTAAAGCGCGCTACATTATTTTTGGTAACAATCTCCGGATGAATATGATTCTTCATCGCAAAGTTCTCTGTAGGCAAACCAAAGGCGTCCCAACCCATGGGATACAGCACATTATAGCCCTCTAAACGCTTTTTACGCGCAATAATATCCAGCGCCGTATAGCTGCGCGGATGGCCTACATGCAGGCCTTGACCGGAGGGATATGGAAATTCCACCAGCGCATAAAATTTAGGCAAAGAGTAATCGGTTTTGGCAGCAAATGTATTCTCTTCCTGCCATTTTTTTTGCCATCGTTTTTCAATTTCAGTAAAATTATACTTCAACAATAACACCCCATATTTATTTTTTTAACTGCTTATTTATTTTTCCAAATCGCTCAATTCAACCTTTTCGCCGTCTGCCCACAATTTTTCCAAATTATAATATTCGCGTGCACTGGGCTCAAAAACGTGCACAATTACGTTGCCAAAGTCCAGTAAAATCCAGCTTTTACTGTCATATCCCTCGCTGCGCAGCACTTTAATGCCTGCTTGATCCAGCTGATATTCTACCTCTTCTGCCAAAGCCTTTACCTGTGTGGTAGAAGTACCTGTGGCAATTACAAAATAATCGGTCACAACGGTTAAATCACGCACTTTCAATACGGTAATCTCTCCGCCCTTTTTATCCTCCATCGCTTTTGCACAAGCAAGCGCCATTTTTTTTGAATCCATATTTTATATCCTCTCTGTTAAAGGTTTATTCGCCTGTATTCAGGCTACCCATAATTTGCGGCTCTTCGTCGTTCCAACCGGCGTAAGGCTCCAGCTCTTGCAGGCTCAGTTGTTCCGCCGGTACAGCCGTACCAAACGCTCTAAAGTAATTGTTCAGCAAATCTGCCGTGGGGCCAACGTGTGGTGAATACACATCTTGTCCGTTATATTTGGCTGCGCCGCCCGACATTTTTCCAAGTAAAATTTTACTGCTGTCCAGCTTTTGCAGGCTGATAGCCAAGCTTAACATATCCTTTACCGAAAGGTCTGTATTAACGTAGCTGATAACCGCAGGAGCCACCTTTGCAATATCCTTTATGGGGAATGTTAAAAAGGTTTTGAATACCGCCGCATAAAAATACCGCTGCATATCCAAGCGCTTAATATCCTGCGTACCGTACATATGGCGCTGACGTACAATAAATTCAGCAGTTGCACCGTCAATTTTATGCGTGCCCTGCGGTACGGTGTTGCCGTAGTCATCATAAACGTCCCAAGGTACATACATCTCAATGCCGCCCAAGGTATCTATCATAATTTTAAAAGCGGACATATCCAATGTTACATAATGGTCAACCGGCAACTTAAATTGGTCGTTTAAAACGCGTGCTAAATTGTTAATACGGTTTTTTTCGTCATCACCGTGGCTGTAGGCTGCGTTAATTTTGTTGGTGCCGCCTGTAGATACGCCCTCACCCACAAAGGTGTCTCGGGGAATTTGTAAAATATTACACTGGCCGTTGGCTAAGTCAAAGTTAACGTACATAATAACGTCCGTCATGCCCAGTCCTTCGCTGTAATCTCGGCCGTCATCTTCGGTGTCGTAATCAATACCACACACCAATATGTTAACTACATTTCCCTGCATTTCTTTTGCAGTGGCTAAAATATCATCGTCCAGCTTACCGGCATCGCCTGTTCCAATCGCAAACTCCAAATAAATGTAAAAGGCACCGCTAATTATGCCAATAATTAAAATAACCGCTAAAAACGCTTTTAAAATTGGGTTTCCCCGCTTTTTGCGTCTGCGCCGTTGGGGAGGGCGGTTGCTGCTGTGAGAAACCTGTCCGCCCTGCGTAGCCCGGCTGTGTGCATTTTGGCTGCCGCGGTTACTTGCTGCACGATATGTAGTTTGGCTGCTGCGACTGCTTTGTCCGCTGCGGCCTTGGGGTGTACTGCGTCCGGCTTGCCCGCGGTTTGCCGCGCCGCTTTGGCTGCTGCGCCTTGAATCTCTAAAATCACTCACTGGTTTTCTCCTTTTTGCTGCGTATTAAAAAATCCAGCGCAGCACGGCTGTCCTCGTCAACTGGACGATTTTCTTCCTCCAGCCAGCCTATATTCATCTGTAAAGCTTTTATCATGGCGTCGTCTAAGCTTTGCATGGCAAGTGCCCTCAGCTCTTTTACGCCCAAAAAATCTCTCTCTTCGCTTACCATATCTGCCAAAAAAATAATTTTATCCAGCACAGACATATTTTCCTTGCCACAGGTGTGGCAGCACATGGCGCTTAGTATCTCTTTATCCTCTATGCCAAACTTATTTTTTGCGGTTATAGCAGCGCAAACTCCATGCCACACACAGGGCGGTTTGCTCGCCGCATTACCTGCTATTATAACATTTTCGTTCATCAACTGCAATAATACGTCTTTGGGCTGTTCTTTCATATAATCATGCAGTAAGGCGGCAATTTCTGCTTTTTGGGGGTCTATATTATGCGCTTTGCAAAGCTGTTTTGCCATTTTTGCCACATTTAAGGTATGTCGATAGCGCTTTTCGCTTAAAGCCTGCTTTGCCTGCTTTTTGCAGTCTTGTGCTGTTATCAAATTTCTGTGCTCTCCTTTATACTTTGCGCTTTGTATAGCCTGTTTTTGTTTATAATTTGCTCTACATCAGCCGGCACCAAAGCGCCAATGTTTTGGCCTTGTGCATACAAACTGCGTATTTCTGTAGAAGAAATTTCCAATATTGCATTTTCACAAAGCAATATATCAGCCCCTTCCTCCTCCAGCTGCTTGCGAAACCGGTAAACCTGCGGTACATCTTGGGGAGCGCGATTTTGGCACACCAATGTAACCATGTGCAGCAAATCTTCATATCGGTACCACTTTTTAAAGTATAGCAGCATATCGCTGCCCATAATCATAAAAATTTGTGCGTCGGGCCATTTTTTACGCAAAGCACAAACAGTATCATAGGTGTAGCTTTTTCCCCCGCGTTTTATTTCCATATCGTCTAACGCCACGCGTGCATCTACCGATAAAAAGCATTCACACATTGCAAAACGCAGCTGTCCGCTGGTTTGTGCAGCAGCTTTATGGGGCGGGTCTGCCGCGGGAATTACCAATACCTTATCCGGCTGTACAGCTGCTATTGCATTTTTTAACAGGCTGATATGTCCCTTGTGAGGAGGGTCAAATGTGCCGCCAAAAAGTAAAAGTTTCATTTTTCACCCTCGTTTATTCGTCTTGAGCGTTGGCGAAAGCTCTATCTTTTTTTGCCCGCCGGTTTTAGCATTTCGGCATAGCGGCTCTCTTTATCCTTTTGTTTGTACAGTACAAATTTGCTTCCGATTACTTGTACTACGTCTGCCTGTACGGCTTCTGCCAACATATTAGCAGCCTCTTTTGCATTGTACATACTGGTTTCTAAAACCTTCATTTTTATCAGCTCACGCGCTGCCAAGCAGTCCAGTGTGGTTTTAATTAAATTTTCATCAATTTCTCCCTTACCAATTTGAAAAACAGGGTCCATTGTATTGGCGGCGCCTCTTAAAATTGCTCGTTGTTTACTTGTTAACATATTTTACCTCTTTTATTCCGGGCATGGCCCTGTGAAAAACACGAAATTACGCTTCATAATTCTTCACTTTTTAGTATTGTCAATTTATTTGCCGTTAACGTGTGCCGCACAAAACGGCAAAACAACGCTCCGGCGGCTTTCATCTGTTAAAAAACCGTCAAGTTCACGGCTTAAAGCCTGCATAGCAGCAGCACGGTGGCTAATTGCGTCTTTTTGCTCAGCGCTAAGCTCCGCATAGCTTTTATCTTCTGTGTTAGAAAAAACGCCCTCTCCCCAGCAGGTGATACCGGGAGTGCCTACATAGGTAGGATAAAAGATAGGGTCATATCCAAACCCGTTGGTTCCCCGACGCTCAAACCCAATATAGCCGTTGCAGGCACCCATAGCAGTAAGATAACGCCCACCGGGCAGATATACGCACACAGCACTTACAAATCTTGCACCGCGCTGCTGCTTTGGCACGCCTTGCAGGTTTTGCAAAAGCTTGTCATTATTGGCTTCGTCATTGCCGTGTACGCCGCAATAGCGCGCTGTAAAAATACCCGGCTCACCGTTTAAAAAATCAACCTCTAAACCGCTGTCATCGGCAATGGTAGGCTTGCCGCACAGCCTACAAATTTCACGCGCCTTTATACAGGCGTTCTCTGCAAAGCTGGCGCCGTTTTCCTCTACGTCTACTTCTAGGTTTATTTCTTGCAAGCTTTTGCAGGTATGCCCTGCCCGTGTTAAAATTCGCTCTATCTCTTTTAGCTTGCCTGCATTATTGGTTGCTGCAACAAATTCCATTTGATACCTCTTACTTAAACTTCGCTCATAAACAAGGCATCCACAAAAGCGGCACTGTCAAATTCCATTAAGTCGTCCATATGCTCGCCTACGCCTACAAAACGCACCGGCAGCCCAAGCTTATCTTTTACGCTAATCACTGCTCCGCCCTTAGCGGTGCCGTCCAGCTTTGTAAGAATAATCCCCGTAGCATTTGCGGCTTCAATAAACTGGGCGGCTTGATTGATTGCATTTTGCCCTGTGGTGGCGTCCAAAACCAGCATGGTTTCTACACTGGCATCGGCATTTGCCTTTGTTACGCTGCGGCTTATCTTTGCAAGCTCATCCATCAGGTGTTTTTTATTGTGCAGGCGGCCCGCAGTATCACAAATTACTATGTCATAGCCTTTTGCCGTAGCGCTGGTAACGGCATCAAATACAACTGCTGCCGGGTCTGCACCTTCGGCATGTTTCACTACCGGCACATCAATGCGGTCTGCCCAAACGCTAAGCTGCTCGGCAGCCGCCGCGCGAAACGTATCTCCCGCCGCCAGCATAACCTTTTTTCCTTTGTCCTTATACAAATGTGCCAGCTTTGCTATACTGGTGGTTTTGCCTACACCATTTACACCAATTACCAAAATAACTGCCGGTTTCCCGTTTAAATTAAAAGTCTGCTCGGCTTTCAATCTGTCAGCTACAATAATCTTTAGCGCCTGCAAAGCCTCTGTACCTGTTTTTAAATGTTGTTTTTTTACAGCATTGCGCAGCTCTTCTACCAATTTAACGGCAACGTCCGCGCCTGTATCAGCTAAAATAAGCTGTTCTTCTAAATCTTCATACAACTCATCGTTAATTTCACCGGCATTTACCATATCCATAATGCCGCCAAAAATCCCGTCACGCGTTTTTTTTAGGCCCTCGCCCAGCTTTTCAAAAAATCCCATAGCTCTGTTCTCCTGTCGGTATATTCACCCTTCGTGCCATGCTTAAACCCGTATTAAGACACCAAATGTGCATCTACATTGTTTACGTCTAGTTTTAGCAGCTTACTTACGCCGTCTTCCTGCATGGTAACACCATATAATACGTCAGCCTCTTCCATTGTGCCACGGCGGTGAGTAATTACAATAAACTGCGTCTGGCCGGTAATGCGACGCAAATATTGAGCAAAGCGCGTAACATTTACGTCATCAAGGGCAGCCTCAATTTCGTCCAAAATACAAAAAGGTGCGGGGTTAACTGCTAAAATTGCAAAATAAATACTTATCGCAACAAGTGCCTGCTCTCCACCGGATAAACTGGATAGATTTTTTATTATCTTGCCCGGCGGAGCAACTTCTATTTCAATTCCGCTCTCTAAAACATTTTCCTCGTCAGATAAACTTAACTGTGCGTGGCCGCCGCCAAAAAGCTCGGCAAAAATGCGTCCAAAGTTTTTGTTTATCTCTACAAAGCTGGCGCTGAAAATATTTCGCATCTCGGCAGAAAGCTCGGTAATTAAGCGCAGCAGCTCTTGCTTTGCTTTTTCTACATCGTCCACCTGCTTTTTCATAAAGGTGTATCGTTCGCTTACCTCGGCATACTCTTCAATAGCGCCCACGTTTACATTGCCCAAATTTTTTATTTTACTGCGAACTTCATTTACTTGCCTGCGCAGCTCGGCTGTATTTTCAAAGGAGATGCAAAGCTGTTCTGCTCCCGAGAAAGTAAGTTCGTACTCCTCCCAAAGCTTGGCTACCGTTTGGTCATACTCCGTTTCCAAGGCTGCTTTACGCTCTGCTAAGCGTGCAACCTCGGCGCTTAACGCTTCGCGCTGACCGGTTAACTCTCTTACGCGGTTTGCTTTGCCGGTAATCGTACCCTCTTTTGCAATACGAGCTTCACTGGCAGCTTTAATTTGTTCTTCACAGGCCGAAATGCGTACCTGCGCCTGTTGCTTTTCCTGCAAAATAGCAGAGACGTTTTTTTCATTTTCGGTATTTAATGCCTGCAAGCGCGCAATATTTTCTTTTAAATTTCGGGCGCGCTGCTCTGCCTCACCTGTACGGCTTTGCAAGGCAGATATTGCTTGGCGGTGCATATCGCTATCTTTATCACAGCCCAAACGCGCAAGCTTTGTCTCGCCAAGCTCAGTGGATAAGCGCTGCTGCGTTTCTATAAAGCTATCATTGCCGTCATCTATTCCGTTTATTTCCGTTTTCAAAGTTTCAATCTGCACATGTAAAGCAGTAATTTCTTCTGCCGTTTGCTGTGCTTTCTCTTTGGCCTGTAATATCGTTTCTTGTAAGCTTTGGCACTCGCTTTCCAGTTGCGCCTGCACGGCTCGGTTTTGATTTAAAGCCGTACTCATACGCTCCAGCTCTACCTCACAGCGTATTTTATCTCCTTTTAAGGTAATTAACTCGCTCTCGGTTGCGGCGGCCTCTGCACTTAGCTTGTCCACCTCTGCCTTTATTTTTTCCATAGCTGCAACAGCTTGTGTACGGCTTGCCTTTAAGCTTTCTGCTTTTTTCTTTAAGTCATCAATTTCCTGCTTGCGGCTAAACAGCCCTGCCGATTTAGACACACTACCGCCTGTAAAGCTGCCGCCTGCATTGATAACCTGCCCATCTACCGTTACAATCCGAAAGCGGTAATCTCCTGCCTTGGCAACGCGGCTGGCCTCATTTATGTCGTCTACTACTACAATGCGGCCCAATAAATTGCTTACAATATTTTCATAGCGCGCATCATACTGTACCAAACTGCTGGCAACAGCAGCACTGCCGCTTAATCCGTCTGCATTAAACGTAGACGGTCTCATAGTGTTTAACGGCAAAAATGTGGCACGACCGGCACGCTCCTCTTTTAAAAATGCCATGGCGGCCTTTGCGGCATTTTCGTCCTCTACCACAATGTTTTGCAGCGCAGCACCCAAAGCCGTTTCAATGGCTACTTCATATCCCGGTTTTACCGTTAAAATGGTGCTTACAGGCCCTATCAGTCCCCGCAAACGATGGCTTGCGCCTGCTTTCATTACCGTTTTTACGCTATGTAAAAAGCCGTCCATGTTGCGTTCCAGCTCTTGCAGCATATGAATACGCTGCATAGTAGCCTCGGCAACACGGTCAACCTTTTGTACTTCCTCTCCTGCACTTTGCAGGTTTTGAGTGCGACTTTGCAGCTTTAATGTCATACCCGCTTTCATGTTTTCCAGCTGCTCGGCCTTTTCGTTTATCTGCACCAGATATTTTTCATTTTCTTCTTTTTCGGTGCAGCCCTCCGCCACCATGGCTGTAGCGTTTGTCAGCTCAAGTTTAGCGCTTTCTAACCGCAGCGCAGCGCTGTCAGCCGTGCTTTTTGAAAAAGCTGCCTCTACCTTTAAATCGTTTACACGCTGTACCATCTCGTTTAAACGGCTAGCCAGCGTGCCACGTCTCTCACCTGTGGCAAGATTTTTTTTCACAATATCCGCCAGCATTTCTTCCAGCTGCTGTATACGCGCTGTATGCACCGCCACTTGTGCGGAAATTGTCTCTATTTCCTGTTTATGCTTTTCAATTTCTTGAGTAATAGCCGAATTGCCCTGTGTACTTTGGCTAATTTCTGCAAGTAAGTTATCTATGGTAGCGGCGTTGTGACTTATATCATTTTTCAGCACCGCAATGCGCGCATCACTGCCGCTTATCTCCTCAGAAATTTCTCGAATATCTCCGTTATATTTTTCCACGTCTAAAATCAGCCGCTCTATCTCAACCCTAACACTCTCTGTCTGGGCATCTAAAGCGGTAATTTCATCTGTCTGTCGGTCATAATCGGCTTGGGCAATTTCCATTTTGCGCTGTTGGTCGCGCACCGTATCACGGGCACGGCGAATCGTATCTACCCAAAGGGTAACCTCAAGCTCTTTTTTTTGCTGAGAAAACTCTATAAACTTTTTTGCCTTGGCACATTCTTTTTCTAACGGACCCACACGCTCTTCTAATTCGTTTAAAATGTCGCGCAAGCGCACCATATTGTCCTCGGTAGATGCCAATCGACGCTCCGCCTCATTTTTGCGATACCGATATTTTGCAATGCCGCTGGCTTCTTCAAAAATCTCGCGGCGTTCAGCGCTTTTTGCGCCCACAATCTCAGCAATGCGTCCCTGCCCGATAATAGAATAACCGTCACGACCGAGACCCGTATCCAAAAACAGCTCGTAAATATCTTTTAAACGTACATTTTGACCGTTTACGTTGTACTCACTTTCCCCGCTGCGATAATATTTGCGTCCGATAATCACTTCGTCGCTTTCAATATCTAAACGGCGGTCATTGTTATCAATGTACAGGCTTACCCCTGCAAACCCCATAGCACTGCGCTGCTGAGTTCCGCCAAAAATAACGTCCTCCATTTTGCCACCGCCACGCAGCTGCTTGGAAGAGGTTTCCCCAAGCACCCAACGAATTGCATCGGAAATATTGCTTTTACCGCTGCCGTTAGGTCCTACTACTGCTGTTATTCCGTTGCCGATGGTAATTTTTGTCTTGTCGGGAAAAGACTTAAATCCTTGTATTTCCAGTGCTGTTAAGCGCATGGTACACTTCCTTTATTATAAAATTGCAATTTCGCGATACTTTTTGCAAAGGCCGGCGTCTTCCTTTACGGTTACGGTGTAGCCCTGTTTAAAAAGCTGCTGTAGGTTGCACTTTTTTTGGCCTGCCGCCGTGCTTAGCTCCCCCTTAGGCACACATACGGTGTAAGTGCCCTTTAGTCGGCTTGCAAATCCCTGCTGCATTTTGTGTAAATAGATGCGGCTTTCGGCAATTTGCCGAAAAGCCGGGTGATACGGCCCCGCCAAAACCGTGCTTGCCAGGCTTTCGTCTGCGTGTAAACCCACACGGATAACGCGAATATCCGCGGCTTCAAAAGCAGGTATCAGCTGTGCACAAATATCTGCCGCAGCGTCTATGGTAAGGGGGGTATATTGCCCCTGTGTGTACCACTCTGCCAGCTGTGTACCCGCTACTACAAGCGTGGGGTAAATGCGTACGGTGTCTGGGCAAAGCGCAAGAAAAGCCTGTGCCGTCTTTTGTGCGTAAGCACAGGCGTCCTGTTCTCCGTAAAGCCCCAACATCATTTGCAAACCCAAAGAAAATCCATGGGCTTGAATGGCCTGTGCCGCAGCACAAACTTGCTGTACGGTATGGCCACGTCTATTTGCCTTTAGCACTTCATCGTCCATACTTTGGGCACCAAGCTCAATGGCGGTAACACCGTACTGTTTTAATGTATTTAAAATATTGGCATCAATAGCGTCCGGACGGGTACTAATGCGTATACCCGCTGCACGCCCCTGCTGTACAAAAGGATAAGCTGCCTGTAACAGTGCCACCATAAAAGTATAATCAATAGCGGTAAAGCTGCCTCCAAAAAAAGCAATTTCGGTATTGCTGCCTTGCTCTGCTTTTGGTAAATAGGTGTTGCAAAGCCGGGTAACTTCTGCGGAGGTAGGCGGCTTTTCAGCGCCGCTTATATTGCGCTGGTTGCAAAAGCTACAGCTTTGCGGACAGCCCATGTGCGGTACAAAAATAGATAAATTTGCGTGTTTCATTTGTACCGTTTCTCCCTCTTTGCTTTCTAACGGCAAGCCTTGAAAAAGAAACGCGCTTTCCCGCATAAATCCATTTCTTTTTCACCGCTTGCCCCGTAAACTAATCGTTTAATCCCATTAAATCCAATGCCTCACAGGCCGCCATCTGCTCTGCCTGTTTTTTGCTGTGCCCCTTACCTGTGCCGATTACATTGCTGTTTAACATAACCTGTACGGTAAAACTCTTGTCGTGGTCGGGGCCCTGCTCATCAACTACAACATAACGCAGACGCTCCTCGGGGTTTTGCTGTACCACCTCTTGCAGCTTTGTTTTATAGTCATCGTTAGTGGTATGTGCCGCTTTTACAAAAGGCAAAATAAAGGCGCGTGCCTTTTCAATGCCGCCGTCTAAGTAAATAGCTGCAATCAATGCCTCAAAGGCATCTGCCAAAATAGCGGGACGGCTGCGTCCGCCGTTATTTTCTTCGCCTCTGCCCAAACGCATATATTGCCCCAAATTGATTTTCTGTGCAAACCCAAATAAGCTGTTTTCACAAACCAAGCTGGCGCGAATACGTGTCAGCTCGCCCTCGGGAAGCTTTTTATTGTTTGCAAATAGATACTCGCTTACAATAATGCTCAGCACACTATCGCCCAAAAATTCCAAGCGCTCGTTGTGTGTGGCACCTTTTTTGCTCTCGTTTGCAAAGCTTGTGTGCGTCAATGCCGTTTGCAAAAGTGCAAGGTGCTCAAAATGATAATTGATTTTATCCTGCAATTCCTGCATAATTCTATCCCATCTGTGGCTGCGTTTTGCGCGCCACGATTATTTCTAAATTGGTGTTCGTACTATTTTTCTGTTGCGGAAGTCATCTCGGCAAGCTCCTGTGCCATTACCTCTACCATTCTGCCCTCTACGCAGGTTTTGGCTTGCCGAATGGCATTTTTAAAGGCTTTTGCGTTACTGGAGCCGTGTGCTTTGATGACAGGCTTTGCCGCGCCCAGTAAAGGTGCACCGCCGTGTTCGTCAGCGTCCAGCTTCTTTTTAAAGCCCTTCATGCCGTTTTTAACCATAAGAAAAGCCATCTTTGTAACGGTGCTTTTCATAAATACTTCTTTAATTTCGCCTACCAGATATTTTGCCAAGCCCTCTGTCAGCTTTAATATTACGTTGCCCGTAAACCCGTCGCACACCACAACATCAGCGTCTCCGTAGGGAATATCTCTCGGTTCAATATTGCCCACAAAATTTAAAGCATGGTTTGCCTTTAACAGCTGATGTGCCTCTACATAAAGCGGTGTACCCTTGCTCTCCTCAGAACCGTTATTTACCAAAGCTACGCGGGGGCTGGCAACGCCCATTACCTTGCGCATATAAACTGTACCCATCAAACCAAACGCATTTAACATAGGGGCTCGACACTCTACATTAGCGCCGCAGTCCATTAGTAAAAAGGGTCCTTTTGCACCCGGCACTACACTGGCTAGGGCAGGACGTTTTATGCCTTTTAAGGTGCGCACAATTAAACTGGTGCCAACGTGCAGTGCACCTGTACTGCCTGCGCTTACAAAGGCGTCCCCTTTGCCCTCGGCCAATAAATGCAGTCCCACAACCATACTGCTGTCTTTTTTTGCGCGGATTGCCTTTGCGGGCTCATCGCACATTTCAATTACCTCGGTAGCGTTTACAACGGTAATTTTCTCCATAGAAATACCGTTTTCTTTGGCACAGGCAGTAATGGTTTCTTGGTTACCTACCGCAGTTATTTCCACCCCGTATTCTTGCACTGCCATTGCGGCACCTAACAGGATTTCCTTTGGGGCGTTATCGCCACCCATTGCGTCAATAATAATATTCATCTCTCTACCTCCTGTACCTGATTGTAATTGTTTTTTACCATAAGCCGGTTTACAGCCGTCAAGCTGTATTCCTGAACCTTTATTATACTATAAAATGCGCTTATTTGCATTATATACTTGTAAAAAACGGCTCTGTTTAGCTGTTTTCTTTCTGTAAAAGCTGTTTTAAATCATCAATGCCCCGCTGTGTGGCTACACCATAGCGCACACGCTTATCGCGTATTTGCTCCTCTAGCGGCGGCAAAATACCAATGTTGGCACCCATGGGCTGAAAATCCTTATTTTCGGTGGTAATGTAATGCAACAGTGCACCGCACATAGTGGTAACAGGGTACTGCGCATGGGGTTTGTTTTGCAGCCTTGCATAAATAGCGCGCGCTGCCAAAATGCCGCTTGCCGCACTTTCCATATATCCCTCAAAACCGGTTATCTGCCCGGCAAAATATACATTGGGGTATTCTTTTAAGTTAAGCGCATCGGTAAGCACCAAAGGACTGTTTAAAAAAGTGTTGCGGTGCATAACGCCGTACCGCACAAATTCCGCATTTTCAAGGCCGGGTATCATGCTAAACACACGCTTTTGCTCGCCAAATTTTAAGTTTGTTTGAAACCCTACAATATTGTACATGCTGCCCTGCTTGTCCTCTCTGCGCAGCTGTACATTTGCCCAGGGGCGGTGGCCTGTGGCGGGGTTAACAAGCCCTACGGGACGTAATGGACCAAAGCGCATGGTGTCCATACCGCGCTTTGCCATAATTTCAATGGGCATACAGCCCTCATAAACGGTTACCGCGCCGTCAGCCTCAAAGCTGTGCAGCTCGGCGCGCTCGGCATTTACAAGCTGGTCCCAAAAAGCCTCGTAGCCTGCTTTGTCAAAGGGACAGTTTAAATAATCCGCCTCTCCTCTGTCATAGCGGCTTTGGGCAAATACCTTTTCCATATCAATGCTTTCGGCTGTAACAATAGGCGCCGCCGCATCGTGAAAATACAGACGATTGCCGCCGCAAAGCTGCATAATTTGCTCTGCCAAAGCGCCCTCCGTTAAAGGGCCGCTGGCAATCAGCACTATTTTGTCGGTATCAATATGCTGTACCTCTTGGTTGTGCACTTGAATGCACGGGTGGTTTTCAACCATTTGGGTTATAATTGTGGAAAACTCTTCTCTATCTACTGCCAAAGCACCGCCTGCGGCAACACGGCTTTTATCGGCTGCAACCAATAAGTGGCTGCCCATTAACCGCATTTCGTTTTTCAGCATACCGCTGGCGCTGTCGGGTCTATCCGCCTTTAAGCTATTGGAGCAAACCAGCTCGGCAAAATTTTTATTTTTATGGGCAGGCGAAAAGCGTACAGGCTTTTGCTCGTACAAATGCACCTGTACACCTTTATCCGCCAGCCACAGCGCCGCCTCGCACCCTGCAAGGCCGGCACCTATAATGTCAATTATCATAACGGCTAATCCTTTTTAATTGGTTTTGAAAATTCGCATCCCTCGGCGGCACAGTACAAAATACCGTTTTTACCGCCTTTTTTAAATAGCGTTTTACCGCATTTATCACATTTTTCGGTTGTGGGCTCGTCCCAGCTCATAAAATCACAGTCAGGGTATTTTTCGCACCCGTAATAAATGCGTCCTTTTTTGGAGTGGCGTATCAGCATACGGCCGCCGCATTTTGGGCACAGGCCGCCTGTATCCTTAACCAAGCG
>JAQUTM010000215.1 GCA_028694405.1 Oscillospiraceae bacterium | reverse complement strand
CGCATATCTATCGCAGTCGCCTAATAATAATACCAAAATCCCCTATGGAATGCAAGTCTTTTTTTCATTTTTCTGTAATTGTTTTATTTTTGTAGCTTTTAACATATTTCACTCATTTGTATAATATATTCTGTGCATTTTTTACCTTTTGCACAAAAAGCTTTTGCCGCTGCCTCCCTTTACCAAGGTGTAAAGCAAAGGAGCAGCAATCAAAAGTCGGATAAAATAAAGTATCGTCGTATCCAGTACTCCAAAAAGGCATCGCTGTGCCCCAATAGCTTTCCCCATTAAAAAATCAGTTAGTCCTTAACGCTGCCACTGCACAAGCGGCTAAATAAGCAAGTGCCGACTTTCATACCCATTTAAAAGCTGCCAAAGCAAAAAAACCGTTGCCTTTTTGCGCTCCAATGCCTCACAAGGTAATGCCGTCCAATCTCACAAACAGTAATACCGTAAATAAAGATAATTGCTGTATGCACAGGCTGTTTTCTACCGTCATTTTATCGCAGTCTAACACAACAGCCGCAATAGCGGGTTCCTTTGCAAACCCACATACCGCAGCTGTTTGTCTCATCAGCTTATCCCAACGTCTCTGTCAATTTTATAATCATTATATAAATATACACACAGATGCCGCACGCAAGTACATCTGCCAAAACCAAAACCCAGTTTCCGCTTTTTACACTTACCGCGCTGCTTATAACGGTGCATATGCCTACCGCCGCCAGTGCCAAAAGCGTAAAGCCGCTTGCCGTTGCCAAGCACACGCCAAACACCGCCACCATACCCACCAAAAAAATTTGCATAAGCAGTGCCGCTTTTGGCACGCCAAGCAACTCTTTTATCTCTTTTTTATCCATGTGCCTGTGCTCTCCCCACCTGATTTTTTTCTGTTTAAAAAAGCAATCGCAGCTTGCCTGCTGCAAGTAAGACCCGTTACTGACATAATTATAAACACAAAAATAAAGTTTACCAAATAGCGTTGGTTCGCCTCCCACAGCAGTAAAAACAAATACAACCCAAAAGTGGCAATAAACGGCGCCGCAGGAATTTTACCACGCAGCTGCTTATCAATCGTGCATAAAACAGCTGCTGCAATCGCCGCCAAAAAAACGCCAACATGCCAGCCTTGGCAATAGTAATCAAAAATGCCGTAATACTTGCCTTCGGGCAGACAAAATTGGTGCAGCAAGGTGTTGTGGCGCGGGCGCAAATTTAAAAATTCTGCGGCTTGTCCGTTTCCGCTGCCAAAGCTGCGTACACCTTTATCCTTTAAAAAAGAAAGGTAGCCCGCAAACCCATAGCCTGCTAAGCGCTCTTTTATTACCGCTAGGTTGGTTTGCTTTACAGCCGTGCTGTCTGTAATTATGTTTTCGGGTCCAAAGCTTATCTCGTAATCCTGTGGGTTATAAGCACCGTCACCATGCATACCCATCATAACCCAGTGGGTATAAGGGGTGCTTTTTCCCTGTGCCTCATCGCGGCTAAGCGGCGCACTGTAGGCTACGGCGTCAAACGCCGCCCCCGCCACCGCAAACGAAACCGTCAAGCAGACAACAAAGCTTATGCTTTTTGTCAGCTTCACCGTCAGCAGCTGCTCCAGTATAAGGGCTACCGCCACAATTAGCACCGTCGCTTTTATTTTAAACCCAAAGGCTGCTAAAAAGCCCATTAAAACCGTAAGCCCCAAAGCCGCTTTGGGTTTTTGTGCTTGCTTTATACACAGGTTTAAATAAAGCAAAATGGGTGCAAAGGCAATGCTCATGGTGTCCGAATAAAAAATAGGTGCCAAAAAGTAAAGCAGACTGCAAGCGCTGCACAGCAGCAGCGCCAAAAACGCTTGGCGCTTGCCCAGTGCTTTTTCGCAGTAAAGCACTGTAAATACAATGCCCGTATCTATCATTATGATGTTAATAACACTGGCAATTAAATAAAAATTTGTAAACCCAAAACGGTTAAACAGCCGAAAAGGCAGCATAAGCGTAACATATAGCCCCAGATTATTGGGAAACAGATACAAGTATCGCTTAAAATCATCTAGGTTTCCCTCACGCGTCATAGTCAAAGCCGCGCGGTATACTTCTCCAAAGTCTCCCCCCGTCTGCACCTCTAAGGTTCTGGCAAAAATAAGCTGTATAAAAAACAGCACAATAATCGCCGTACCCCAAATAGCGTACCGTTTTTGGTAAAGCGGTTGTTTAAACATACGCAGTGCCAAATAAACAATCAGCAAAAAAGCAGCCCCTGCAACAGACAGCAGCAATACATACAGCGGGTTATAATGAAACCACTTATTGCTAAACAGCACGTTCCAAAACAGGCAGACAAACGCAACGGAAAAAACGGCAAAAAACAGCTGCAAAAGCTTATCACTTATTTTTTGTTTCATTGCTTTCCTCCTGCCATTTTTTCTTTGCTGTTACCGCCAATACGGGCAAACCGCATACGGCAATTATAATAAACATGGGTATAAAGCTTAACGTGTACCGCTGGCTTGCCTCCCAAACCAAATAAAACAAATAAAGCCCAAAAACAGCAGCGGCAGGTGCAAAAGCATAAAAAGCTTTTCCCACTGCAAGGGTATCTTTATTGCACAAAAACACTGCCGTCGGCCCCTGCCCCTGTTTTATGCCAAGGGTGTAGCCCTCGGCACCCTTTTGGCTGCATACGCAGCCTGTTGCGGCAAGACAAAGCACAATCAGTGCCAACCAGTACCCTTGACAGAGGTAATCGTACACATTGTAGTACGCGCCGTCCTGTAAACAAATTTGATGCAAAAACGTCTGCCGCTTTGGCAGCAAATTTAAATAAGTAGCGGTGTCGGCGTTTCCGCTGCCAAAGGTGCGTACTGTTTTTTGCTGTAAATGGTTTGCCATGCCAAAAAATCCGTAGGCTTTTACGCGGTTTGCTATTTCGGCTTTATTTGCAGCTATGCGTGCCGCACGCCCCGTAAAGCTTGTTGTGTATTCGTAATCCGCCTGATTATAGTCC
>JAQUTM010000046.1 GCA_028694405.1 Oscillospiraceae bacterium | reverse complement strand
ATGCGCGTTTGGCCGGCAGAAGCGCTTTCACTGTCAAGTACATGTACGCGGTTTTCCGGCATATCCTCCAGTGCAAGCTGTGCACCGATAGTTGCCGCATTAAAACTGCCGCTCAATTTACTGGAAAGCGTAATTACAAAGCTTTCCTTATATTTGCGCATATGCTCCGCATACTCTTCCGGGCTGGGACAGGCTGTACCTGTGGCGGCTTTAGAGGCTTTCATATCAGCAAGCAAACGCTGTGTGTCTAAATTTTCGTCATCTATATACTGTTGTCCCTCGGCTATGTTAATTTTCAAAGAAGCAATATCTAAGTTTAGCGCTTTTTGTAATGCCGATGTTGTATCACAGCAGCTATCAGAAATAATGTGTATTCCCATTCCAACCTCCATGCCTAAGCTTGGTTTTTCATCTTTACCAGATATGGTATATAATACCACTTTACATCACGCAATGTCAAACAGATAAACATATAAAACCCCTACGTTTGATATTGTAATTATAGGCCATTTTTGTTAAAATTTCATGTATAATGTATATATAAATTAACATATTGGGTATGTAAAAGGAAAAAAGAAAAAAGAGGTGCGCATTATAATGAAATCGGATATTCAAATTGCACAAGAAGCGCAAATGCTTCCCATAAGCCAAGTGGCACAAACCCTTGGGCTTGAGGAGGACACGCTAAGTCACTACGGTAAATACAAGGCTAAAATTGACCACCGTCTGGTAAAAAAATTGGCTGATAAAAAAGACGGTAAGCTAATTTTGGTAACCGCCATCAGCCCCACACCTGCCGGTGAGGGCAAAACCACCACCAGTGTTGGCCTAGGCGATGCCTTAAGCCAGCTTGGCAAAAAAACTGTTTTGGCTTTGCGAGAGCCAAGTTTAGGTCCTGTTTTTGGTGTAAAGGGCGGTGCCGCAGGCGGCGGCTATGCACAGGTTGTACCTATGGAGGACATCAATCTGCATTTTACAGGCGATTTGCACGCCATCGGTGCCGCCAACAATCTGCTTGCGGCTATGATTGATAACTATATTTATCAGGGCAACGCTTTGGGGCTTGACCCGCGCCGCATTACATGGAAGCGCTGTGTAGATATGAATGACCGCCAGCTGCGTTTTATTACAGACGGTTTGGGCGGCAAAATTAACGGTACCCCTCGTGAGGACGGCTATGATATTACCGTAGCCAGTGAGGTTATGGCTATTTTTTGCCTTGCTACCGACCTTGCCAATTTAAAGGCACGCCTGTCTAATATTGTGGTAGGTTACACCTACAGCGGCGAGGCTGTTACCTGTGGACAAATCGGCGCAGCAGGCGCTATGGCTGCTTTGCTGAAAGATGCCTTTGACCCCAACTTGGTACAAACCTTAGAGCATACCCCTGCAATTATTCACGGCGGACCTTTTGCCAATATTGCACACGGCTGCAACAGCGTAATGGCCACCAAGCTTGGTTTAAAATTGGCAGATTACACTGTAACCGAGGCAGGCTTTGGAGCAGACCTTGGCGCCGAAAAGTTTTTAGACATTAAATGCCGTAAAGCCGGTTTAAAGCCCGATGCGGTTGTTTTGGTTGCCACTGTGCGTGCATTAAAGCATCACGGCGGCTGTGCAAAAGAAAACTTGGGTGTACCCGATATTGCTCTGCTGGAAAAAGGCAGCGACAATTTGGTGCGCCACATTGAAAACATGCGCGATTGCTTTGGCTTACCCGTCTGCGTTGCCATCAATGCATTTCCCACCGACAGCACCGAGGAGCACGAGTATTTGTTTGCCCTTTGCAAAAAGCTTGGGGTTCCCTGCTCTTTAAGCGAAGTATTTGCCAAAGGCGGCGCAGGTGCCCTGGACCTTGCCAAAAAAGTGGTTGCACTTGCCGATACTGACAGCACTTTGGAGTTTACCTATCAAGAAGATGAAACTTTAAAAGAAAAAATAAGTGCTGTATGTAATAAAATTTACCGTGCAAGCAACGTTACCTATGCCCCTGCCGCCACAAAGGCGATTGCCGAAATAGAGGCAATGGGTTATACCGGTCTGCCTATCTGCATTGCAAAAACCCAGTACAGCTTTAGCGATAACGCCACACTTTTGGCCGCACCCGATGGCTTTACCATGAATGTGCGAGATGTACGACTATCCGCGGGCGCAGGCTTTGTTGTGGTAATTATGGGTGCCATTATGACAATGCCCGGCTTGCCCAAACACCCTGCCGCAATGGATATTGACATTGACGAAAACGGTGTAATCAGCGGTTTATTCTAATCGCTTTGCCGCAAACCACACAAAACAGGGTACAATATTTGTGCCCTGTTTTTATATCAATTTGCGCTAAACCGCAAAAGGAGCTTTTACCATGAGTGATATTCAATATATTATAGAACAATTTAAGGCATTGGCTGCCATTGACAGTCCCAGCGGCTTTACAAAGGCCGTATGCAAATATACCATGGAGGAACTGACACGCTTGGGGTATACCCCTGTACAAACCACCAAAGGCGGTGTAACCGTAAGCCTTGGGGGTATCCATAAAGAAAACGGCTTACTGCTTACAGGCCATATTGACACATTAGGTGCAATGGTAAGCAGCATTAAACCAAACGGGCGGCTGCGGCTTTCGGCTGTGGGCGGTTTGCAGGCAAATAATTGCGAGACCGAAAACTGCAAAGTATATACACGCGACGGCAAAGTATATACCGGCTGTCTGCAAATGGACGAACCCAGCGTACATGTAAACCATGATTATGCCACACAGCCCCGCACCTTTGACGGTATGGAGGTTGTGCTGGATATTTTAAGCACTACCAAAGAGGAAACTTACAAATGCGGTATTGCAGTAGGTGACTACGTTTGCTTTGACCCCCGCACTACCATAACTGAAACAGGCTTTATTAAAAGCCGTTTTTTGGACGATAAACTGAGCGTTGCCATTATCTTAGGGCTTGCTAAACATTTAAAGGATAACAAGCTTATCCCTACACGCGCTTTATATGCCCATATTACCGTTTTTGAAGAAGTGGGACACGGGGGCTGTGCCAGCGTGCCTCAAGGTGTAACAGAAATTTTAGGCGTAGATATGGGGTGTGTAGGCGGAGAATTACAGTGCAGCGAACGGCAAGTTTCTATCTGCGTGAAAGACTCGCGCAGCCCCAGCACCTACGAGGTTGTTACCGATTTAATTGAAACGGCAAAAACAAACAACATTGATTTTGCCCCAGACGTATACCCCTATTACGGCAGCGACTGTGACGCCGCTTTAAGTGCAGGACACGACTTAAAGCATTGCTTAATCGGCAGCGGCGTTTACGCCAGCCACGGCTACGAGCGCACGCATACAGACGGCATTGCCAACACCTTTGCTTTATTAAAAGCGTATACCGTAAAATAAAATCAGTAAAAAACTGCCCTTGAGATTATTATATCCCAAGGGCAGTTCTTTATTGTCTGCATTTATTCGTTTTTAAGGTATGGTCTTCTGCCTTTTTACATACACTTAGCACAAAATTTTCCGTTTACGCTGTTTACTTTGTTTCCTCTTTGCCAAGGCAGCACTGTTTGTACTTTTTGCCGCTGCCGCAAGGGCATGGGTCGTTACGGCCGATTTTTTTGCCCACTTTTACCGGTTGCTTTTTAGGTGGTGCATCGGTACTGCCGCTGGTGCTGGTAGGGTTGGCAACCTGTTTACGCTCTACAGGCGCATTTTGCTGCACCTGAATGGTCAAAATCAAACGAGCAGTATCTTCTCGAATGGTCTCAATCATCTCGTCAAACATGTCAAAGCCCTCAATGCGGTACTCTACAACAGGGTCTCTTTGGCCGTAGCTGCGCAGGTAAATACCGCGGCGCAGCTCCTCCATGTTGTCAATATGCTCCATCCATTTGGTGTCTACTACACGCAGCAGTACCATGCGCTCAATATCGCGCATCATGGTTACGCCGTAAAGCTGCTCTTTTTTATGATAGATGTCCATTGCACGGTCTACCAGCTGCTGTGTAATGCTCTCCAGTGTAGCTTCTTCCAGCTGCTCGGTGGTATAGGTAAAGTCTGACGGAGCCGTTAACCAGCCCAAGTAGTGGTTGCGCAGCGCCGCAAAATTCCACTCGTCCTTGCTGTCTCCCGTGAGGAACATCGTTACATTTGCCGCAATGCTGGTTTTAATCATGTCTTGAATGCTGTCGGCAACGTCGTCACCTTGCAGCACCTTACTGCGCTGGGTGTAAATCTTTTCACGCTGACTGTTCATTACGTCGTCAAACTGCAAAACATTTTTACGAATACCAAAATTGCGACCCTCTATCTTGCGCTGAGCGCCCTCTATTGTATTGGTAATCATTTTGTTTTCAATGGGCATATCTTCCTCTACGCCCAAAGTATCCATAAGCCCCTGCATACGCTCGCCGCCAAACAAACGCATCAAATCGTCCTCTAGGCTGAGGTAAAAACAAGTTTCGCCGGGGTCACCCTGACGTCCTGCACGGCCACGCAGCTGATTGTCGATACGGCGGCTCTCATGGCGCTCGGTACCCAATATACAAAGACCGCCGGCAGCCTTTACTTTTTCGGCTTCGTCAGAAATTTCTGCTTTAAAATTACTGTAAAGCTCATTATAACGCGTACGCACCTCTAAAACTTCGGGGTCTGTTGTCTCTGCATGACTGGTGCTTTCTACAATCAACTCTTCACTGTAGCCCAGCTTGCGCAATTCTGCCTTTGCCATATATTCGGCATTACCGCCCAGCATAATATCGGTACCGCGTCCTGCCATGTTGGTTGCGATGGTAACGGCACCGTATTTACCTGCCTGGGCTACAATTTCCGCCTCTTTTTCGTGGAACTTAGCATTCAAAACTTCGTGTTTAATGCCGCGGCGTTTTAGCATACTGCTTAACAGCTCAGATTTTTCAATGCTTACCGTACCAACCAATACAGGTTGACCTTTTTCATGGCAGGCCATTACTTTTTCAATTACGGCATTATACTTTCCGTTTTCGGTTTTGTAAATGCAGTCGTTCAAATCGTCACGGGCAATGGGCTTGTTTGTAGGTATTTCCACAACAGCCAGACCGTAAATTTCGGTAAACTCGGCGGCTTCTGTCTGTGCCGTACCTGTCATGCCTGCCAGCTTATCATACATTCTAAAGTAGTTTTGAAAGGTAATGGTTGCCAAGGTTTTGCTCTCGTGTGCAACCTCTACGCCCTCTTTTGCCTCAATAGCCTGATGTAACCCCTCGTTATAGCGGCGGCCAATCATCAAACGGCCTGTAAATTCATCAACAATGATAACCTCGCCGTCACGCACAACATAATCTACGTCACGTTTCATAACGCCGCGTGCTTTAATTGCCTGTGTTACATGGTGCTGAATGTCCACATTTGCGGCATCTGCTAAGTTTTCAATATGGAAAAAAGCCTCTGCTTTTTCAATACCCTTTTGGGTTAAGGTAGCTGTTTTTTGCTTTTCGTCAACAATGTAGTCGCCTTCAATATACTCTTCGCTGTTTACGTCGTCGTGGTCCTCTTTATCGTTAAGCTCTACCACGCGTGTAACCTTTAAGGTGCGGGCAAATTTATCTGCCATTTTATAAAGGTCTGTGCTTTTTTCGCCTTGGCCGCTGATGATAAGCGGTGTACGCGCCTCATCAATTAAAATTGAGTCAACCTCGTCTACAATGGCATAATAATGGCCGCGCTGTACCATACGCTCTTTGTAAGTAACCATGTTATCTCGCAAATAGTCAAAGCCAAACTCGTTGTTGGTACCGTAGGTAATATCACAGTTATAGGCGGCCTTGCGCTCCTCTGCTTCAATTCCGTTTACAATCAAGCCTACACTTAGGCCCATAAAACGGTATAGCTTGCCCATCCACTCACTGTCACGCTTTGCCAAATAGTCATTGACGGTAACAACGTGTACACCTTTTTCGGTAAGCGCATTCAGGTAAACCGGCAGTGTGGCAACCAGCGTTTTACCCTCGCCGGTTTTCATCTCGGCAATGTTTGCCTTATGCAGTACAATACCGCCTATAACCTGTACAGGAAAATGGCGCATATTCAGCACACGGTCGCTTGCCTCACGACAAGCCGCAAAGGCATCGGGTAAAATATCATCTAAGCTTTCGCCTTTTTGTAAGCGCTCTTTCAGTGCAGGCGTAACCGCTTGCAGCTGTGCATCGCTCATAGCGCGGTATTTATCTTCCAGCGCTAAAACCGCGTTTGCTATAGGCTGAACTTTTTTCAGTTCTTTATCGCTAAAGGTGCCAAAAATCTTCTCAAAAAGAGACATGGTGTCAATCACAACCTTACTTTTAATTTGTGTTTTGCCAATTTGTAGGAATACCTATTTATAATACACGGTACATATGACAGTGTCAAACGAATAAATGTTAATTTACCGTTAATTTAAGGCACTTTTTACAATTATTGAGGCACAAAAAAACCGGTTCGACAAAATGTCAAACCGGTAGATTTTTTTAGATAAATTATTTCTCGCCAAACAAGTTAAAGCGGAACAATTTGCTCTCGTCTTCGGGGTTGGTGCAAATAATTTTTGCCTCGGCTACGGTGCCGCCCTGAATTAAAGTGGTAAGACCGATTAACTGGCACAATTTACTTTTTAAGTTTAATTTATCGCCCTCGGCAGTTACCATAAAAACATCGCCTGTGCATGTTGCTACAACCTCGCTGAATGCTGCCATATCAAAATCGTGTAAATCTAAGCCGTTTGCCATAATACATTTCTCCTTTGTTAAGTGTGATAATTTTTCATTCTTTCAATTCTTTGGTGACAGCCTACTTGCTGCCGCGTTAAGTGGTATTTTGCTCCCTGTTGGGTACACTCTTATTATAGCAATTTTGTTGTGAAAGTCAACAAAATTTATGCAACAATTATGTACAAAATAACAATAACTTTCTGTCAAAAATATACAAAAGCATAAAATGTTTAAATTCAATTACAAGAACACTTGATAAAACCGAGGTTGCAACTTATAATAATGAGAGTGAAATGTTATTTTATTAACATAAATTAGCATAAGCGACACTTAAAAAGTAAAGGAGCACAACAAACATGATGTATTCACATGAAGTAGAGCGTATGTGTCCCCTGACAAAAGGTGTAAACCATGGTCCGGCACCTATCCCCGAAGAGGGCAAATGGGTAAAAGCTTATCAGATTTCTGATATCAGCGGTTTAACTCATGGTGTGGGCTGGTGTGCACCCCAACAGGGTACCTGCAAGCTAACATTAAACGTAAAAAAGGGCATTATCGAAGAGGCTCTTGTTGAGACAATCGGTTGTTCCGGTATGACACATTCCGCCGCTATGGCAGGCGAAATTTTGCCGGGCAAAACAATTTTAGAAGCTTTGAACACAGACTTAGTATGTGACGCCATTAACGTTGCTATGCGTGAGTTGTTCTTGCAAATTGTTTACGGCCGTACCCAAACTGCTTTTTCCGATGACGGTTTGCCTGTTGGCGCCGGTCTTGAGGACTTGGGCAAAGGCTTGCGCAGCATGACAGGTACAATCTTCTCTACCAAAGCAAAAGGGGTTCGTTACCTAGAGCTGACAGAGGGTTATATCTTGAACGTTGCCGTTGACGCTGAGGGCTGTACAATCGGTTACAAATTTGTACGTCTTGGCAAAATGATGGAGGATATCCGTCACGGCGTTGACCCCAAAGAGGCTTACGAGAAAAACATCGGCACATACGGTCGTTATGCTGATGCTGCTAAATATATCGACCCGCGTGAAGAATAAGGGAGGAGGAAATTATTATGGCAAAATTTGAAAGCCAAGAGAGACGTATGCCCAAAATTGAGGCATGTCTAAAAGCTAACGGCTTAGAATCCTTAGATGCCTGCCGTGAGATGCTCCTCGCTAAAGGTATCGACGTAGAGGCCATTGTTAAAGGTGTACAACCCATTGCATTTGACAATGCTGTTTGGGCTTACACCTTGGGTACAGCTATTGCTGTTAAACGTGGTTTAAAAAATGCTGCTGAGTGCAGCGAGGCAATCGGCGAGGGCCTAGAGGCTTTCTGTATTCCCGGTTCTGTTGCAGACCAGCGTAAAGTTGGCCTGGGCCACGGTAACTTGGGCGCAATGCTGCTTCGTGAAGAGACCAAATGTTTTGCATTTTTGGCCGGTCACGAGAGCTTTGCTGCTGCTGAGGGCGCTATCGGTATTGCACGCACTGCAAACAAAGCTCGTAAAGAGCCCTTGCGTGTTATCTTAAACGGTTTGGGCAAAGATGCTGCTCAAATCATCAGCCGTATCAACGGTTTCACCTATGTAAAAACTGATTTTGACTTTAAAACAGGCGAATTGGCTGTTGTAGAGGAAAAAGCATACTCCGACGGCGAGCGCGCAGCAGTAAAATGCTACGGTGCTAACGACGTTTTAGAGGGTGTTGCCATCATGAAAAAAGAGGGCGTTGACGTTTCCATTACCGGTAACTCCACCAACCCCACTCGTTTCCAACATCTTGTAGCCGGCACATACAAAAAATGGGCTATGGAAAATGATGTGAAATACTTCTCTGTTGCTTCCGGTGGCGGTACAGGCCGTACCTTACACCCAGATAATGTTGCAGCAGGCCCTGCAAGCTACGGCTTGACAGACTCTATGGGTCGTATGCACGGCGACGCTCAATTTGCAGGTTCTTCTTCTGTACCTGCTCACGTTGAGATGATGGGCTTAATCGGTATGGGCAACAACCCCATGGTCGGCGCGACCGTGGCGTGCGCCGTGGCAGCAAGCCAAGCCGAATAAGAATAAGCAAAACCTTGCTTATTTCACATTTTCAAACAGAAACAGCCACTCGCTTGAGTGGCTGTTTTTTTGTGTCTTTTTTCGGTTTTGCCCACATTTTGCCCACAAAATTTTAAAAGGCGAAAATATGCTTGTTTTTGCCAAGTCTTTTTGTGTTTTGTTTAAACAAGCCCAAAGTATTTTTCAAAGAAATCTTTCAGCTTTTCAATGATACTTTGCTTTTTGGCATTTCTGTTTCCACCGCCAAAACGAGAAACAGGCGGCAGAATTTTATCAATATCTGTGCCAGTGGTTTTTAATGTGCCGTCACGGAAGGAGTTATCCACAAATTTTCTGGTTTCTTCTGGCTTCAGCTTTTCATCTGTAATCAAAGCTTCAAGGTCAGTTTCCTTTTGTGCCTGCACAAACTTCTGCCAATCGCTATTCACTTCTGTGCCAACATTTACAGTTTCGATAAAATCTTCAATCAGCTTCTTTTTACTGCGAAGCTGCATAGTAGAATCCACTGCCTTGCGAATGTCGGTAAGAATGCTCTTGTCTTGGCAGTTGCCATCGTGATATTTTGCAACCAACATCAGAATATAGTCGATATTGATTTCAACTTGGCGTATCAGCTCTATTTCAAATTCAATATCGTCATTGATATTCTCTTTGTCATCATCGCCCTTCGGTTTCAGCTTTTGGTAAAGGTCGATGTAAACACTCTGGTAATCTTGGAAGTCGCGTAGGGACAAAATTTCATTGCCTGCAAAATCATCAAAGGCAGTCAGCACATTTTTGGCTCTTAATATTGCGCCAAATAGTGCAATAAAGTCTTTTTCATTCTGTTCGCCAATAATCGGTTGCCCAAGTGCAAAGCTCTGCAACAGCTCGTCAACCAGCTCTTTATAGCCACGATGATATTTTCCGTTTTCATCATAACCATTGTAATAGTCGTTGTAGCTTTTCAGCAGAACAATGCCGCCAGCTTCCTTATCGCCAAACAGGGCGATAGCATCGTCTGTTTCCTGCTGTAAATCTCGGAAGCAAACGATATTGCCGTAGGTCTTAACCGAGTTTAAAATGCGGTTTGTGCGGCTGAAAGCCTGTATCAGCCCGTGCTGTTTTAGGTTCTTGTCCACCCAAAGGGTGTTCAGCGTGGTTGCATCAAAGCCAGTCAGGAACATATTTACTACAATCAGCAAATCCACTTCACGGCTCTTCATGCGCTGGGAAAGGTCTTTGTAGTAGTTTTGAAATTTGTCGGCAGAAGTATCGAAGTTTACATGGAAATCAGCATTGTAATCCTGAATGGCACTGTCCAGAAAATCTCTTGAGGTCTGGTCAAGCCCACTGGTGTCAAAATCTTCATCGGGCAGGGCATCTTCGGGGTCTTCCTCGTTTTGTGAAAAGCTGAAGATGGTAGCAACCGTCATTTGGCGTTTGCTCTCTGCAAGCTGCTTTTTGAATTCAGCATAATACTTCATGGCAACAGGAATAGAGCTTACCGCAAAAATTGAGTTAAAGCCATTCAGGCGTTGCCCTTTCAGCGAATAGAAGCTGTTGCGCTTTGTCTTTTGGTCGAAGTGTTCAAGGATATAGCCTACAATTTCAGATATGCGCGCAGGGGCAGCCATTGCCTTTTCAATATCGATTGCACGAACATCCTTATCCCGTACGCCTTCTTTTTTCTTGATGGTGTCTACATAGTCAATGCGGAACGGCAGAACATTCTCGTCATTGATAGCGTCAACGATGGTATATGTATGTAGCTTGTCGCCGAATGCCTGTGGGGTGGTACGCATTTCGGGGTTGCCGCCTTTGCCAGCATTCACGGCAAAAATAGGTGTGCCTGTAAAGCCGAAAATATGGTAGTTCTTGAAATTCTTCGTAATTGCCTTGTGCATATCACCAAACTGGCTGCGGTGGCACTCGTCAAAGATAATGACTACATGCTTGTTAAAAACGCTGTGCCCTTTGTTTTTGCTGATGAAAATGCCCAGCTTTTGAATGGTGGTAATTACAATGCGATAGTCGTGCGGTCTGCCTTTTTCGTCTTTGTCCGAAAGCTGCCTTTCCAGTACCTTTGTGGAATTGTTGCTGTCTGCTGCACCCTTTTGAAACCTGTCGTATTCCTTCATGGTCTGGTAGTCAAGGTCTTTGCGGTCAACCACAAACAACACCTTGTCAATATAAGGCAAGGCAGAAGCCAGTTGCGCGGTTTTGAACGAAGTAAGCGTTTTGCCGCTTCCTGTTGTGTGCCAAATGTAGCCGCCAGCATCGGTAGTGCCTGTCTTTTTATAGTTGGTAGCTATCTCGATGCGGTTCAAAATGCGCTCGGTTGCGGCAATTTGGTATGGACGCATTACCAGCAGCAAATCTTCCGAGGTGAAAACGCAATACTTGGTAAGGATATTCAGGATGGTGTGCTTTGCCAAAAAGGTCTTGGTAAAATCCACAAGGTCGGCAATAATCCTGTTGCTGCCGTCTGCCCAAAACGAAGTGAATTTGAAGCTGTTGCTTGTCTTTTTGCTTTTTTTTCGGGTGGAGGCTGTCATTTCGGCAACATGGGCATTTCGCGTGGTATTGGAGTAATATTTGGTGTTTGTGCCATTGCTGATAACAAAAATTTGAATATACTCATACAGCCCACTGGAAGTCCAAAAGCTGTCGCGCTGGTATCTTTTTATCTGGTTGAAGGCTTCGCGTATGGCAACGCCACGGCGTTTCAGTTCCACATGCACCAGCGGCAAGCCATTTACCAAAATGGTAACATCATAGCGATTGTCATGGGCAGCACCGTCTGCTTCACTTACGGCATACTGGTTGATAACCTGCAGGCGATTGTTGTGGATATTCTTTTTGTCGATTAGGCTGATGTTTTTGGTAGAACCATCGTCACGCTTCAAAATCTGCACATGGTCGTTTTGAATGCGGCGTGTTTTTTCTACAATGCCCTCGTTGGCACTGGCAATACTTTCGGCAAAAAAGCGTTTCCACTCGTCATCGGTAAAGGTATATTCGTTTAGAAGCTCCAGCTGGTGGCGCAGGTTGGCAATCAGCTCTGCTTCTGTGTGTATTTGCACATAGGCATAGCTTTGCTCACCCAGCAGGCGGATAAATTCTTTTTCCAGTGCCGCTTCGCTTTGGTAGCTGTCCGAGCGGCGCTTTACAGGCTCGTACTCGGCAACAACGGTGCTTTCCGAGCTTTCGGCTACAATGTTAAAATAGGGCACATGGGTCACCTCCTTACGTTTTTTGTTTAAACGTCAATAATTTATCTCGGTAGTATTCATATTGCTTTTGCCGTGCTTCAATTTCGGCAGGCAAGCCGTTTGACAGGTCATTGCACAGGGCATCAAAACGGTCGAGCAAACTTACAATTCTCTTTTGTTCTGTTAAGGAAGGTAATTGAATTTCCAGTTTCTCAATAATATTTCGTGATAATCGGGGGATACTTGCAGTTCTCACATTTTGGCGTATATAATCTTGTTTTGAAAGTAAATAGTAGTAGATATATTTGTTTATAACACCAGATAAATTGCTGAATACTAAGCAATCATCTGCTGCCCAAAATTTGTTTTTACTGTATCCCACTTCGCCCGCTGCACCCGCACTAATTATATAAGTGGATTCACCATCACAATTGCATTTATCGTAATAACCCATTGGCAAAAGACTGTTCTGATATACTGGATATTCTCCACTATCATCTAATTGCTTTTTTACAACACGCACACCACGAGTAACAGCTGCAATATCTTCAAATTTCACACAAATTGTGCCAAAAACATATTGACACAGGCGAATTAACGAATTATACTCGTCTGTCTGTCTGTCTGTCTGTCTGTCTGTCTGTCTGTCTGTCTGTCTGTCTGTCTGTCTGTCTGTCTGTCTGTCTGTCTGTCTGTCTGTCTGTCTGTCTGTCTGTCTGTCTGTCTGTCTTAGAGATTATCTTGCCTGTTGCAGCGTATGTCAATAGCGCATCACGATAAAATTCATATTGCAATTTTCGTGCTTCAATCTCGGCAGGCAAACCGATATTGAGGTCGGCACAGATGGTTTCAAAGTTGTCCAAGACAGAAACTAATTTTGTTTGGATTTCAAACGAAGGTAATGGAATGCAAAATTCATTTAGTTGCTGCAGATTTAAATTTGGTTGAGCTGAACCCTTAATGCTCTTTTGCATATATTCCTTCATCAAATTCGACTGTAATAGGTGCATGATATATTGTGACAAATTACCTTCTTTAAGTCGAATAATTGCTAACGCCTGATTAGTGTTAGCTGGAAGAATTTCCTTCGGAACTATTGCACATTTTCCAATAGTTGCACCTGCAATGGTAATTAAAATGTCGTTTTCCTGTAAAATCGAACGCTTTAAAAAATTGTGATGCGTATCTTCATCTATATATGATAATTTTTCACGAACAATTTTTGTGCCATCGAAACATTCTGTTTTGATAAATGCAATACCTGACTGTGCATAAGCTTTAGGTGTAGTCCCTTTAGTAATAGTAGTGCAAATATCTCCCAAACGGACTGTAGGAATAGTGTTATCTTTCATTAGCAGAGAGTTTCTATAATACTCATACTGCTTTTTTCTCGCTGTAAGCTCCGCTGTAAGCTCCGCTGTAAGCTCCGTGAAATTGTCCAGTATTCGGACAATTTCACTCTGTACCTCAAGTGGCGGTACAGGGATATTGAACTCTGAATAAGTTGCAATCCACAATCTCTTGTGTTCGTTTGAAGAGAAATTCAAATGTCCCATTATATGATATAAATAACGCATGGTAGTTACTTGCTCATTTACGGTAATCATTTTCATTGCTGATGACTTGACTTTAAATGGAAAATCCACCCATTTAAATGCGCCTGTAAAATCGTCGAAAATAATAACGGGAGCATCTTTTGATGCAGCATAAATGCCATCAGTTTCATTTGTGTATCCAAGAATGAATGATTGACCAGCAGTTAAAACAGGTGTTGAAAAGCTATCATCATATTTAGTGCTATTTACAATATATTTTGTTGGTTGCTCATAGTTGGAAATCTCTGATATTTTTCTATACTCTACCCCATCAGGGCAAAGCTCCTGAATAAGTTCCTCTAATTTGCTCATCATCACACCTCGATTTCTTCAAT
>JAQUTM010000045.1 GCA_028694405.1 Oscillospiraceae bacterium | reverse complement strand
GGTGTCTTTAGTGGATTTTCGAGCTCCGGCTAAGCCTGAACAATGGGATACCACGGCTACCGCCTGTGCAGCTTGCGGTTTACTGCAAATTGCCGAGCTTGTGCCTGACTTAGAAAAACCATTGTACCAAAACAGTGCAAAAAAAATGTTGCAAGCTTTAGAAAAAAGCTATTGCAACTGGAATGTAGAAGAAGACGGAATTTTAAATTTTGGAACAGCGGCATATCATCGTGTTGAAGATACCCATGTGCCTATCATCTACGGTGATTACTTTTTTGCAGAAGGCGTGTTAAGGCTGTTAAATAAAGACTTTTTAATTTGGTAGGAGAGAGTAAATGGAATTGGAGCAAGATTTTGTACCCACCAAAAGATATCTGTTATGTATAGATTCTGATGGCTGCGCTATGGACACCATGACAAGTAAGCATATGCAGGCGTTTTGTCCGGCACTTATTACTGTTTTTCAGCTTGAAAAGTATGAAAAAATCATCACAGAACAATGGATGAACATCAATTTATATAGTCAAACAAGAGGAATGAATCGATTTAAGGGCTTAGAACAAATTTTGCAGTTTGCTCAAGAAAATGGCGCCATGATTCCCGAACTAACAGACTTGAAACAGTGGATAAGGGAAACGCCCGGGGTATCCGGCGAAACATTACATAATCAGCAGCAGCAAGGTAAGTATCAAAGCCTGCACCGTGTAATGTTGTGGAATAACACCGTTAATCAAAAAATTGCCAAAATGGGTCCTGCTGAAGCCTATACAGGGGTAAAAGAAGCCTTACAAGAGGCATATGGTTATGCAAATATAGTGGTAGTATCCAGCGCAAATAAAAAAGCGGTTATAGAGGAATGGAAGCATTGTGGTCTGGCGGCATATGTAAGTCAAATTATGGGACAAGAAAATGGCAGCAAAGCAGAATGTATCTCAAATCTGTTAAAAAGAGGGTATGTCCCCAACCGTGTGCTGATGATAGGAGATGCGTTAAGCGATTTGGCAGCGGCAAAAGCTAACGACGTAAAATTTTATCCTATTTTGGTTAAAAAAGAAGAAGAAAGCTGGAGGCAGTTTGCAAAAGACAGCTTACCTAAATTTATTTCGGATACCTTTGATGCAAAATATCAAGCCGAAATAATTTTGCAACAAAAAAATAATTTAACCATATAGCTGTAAAGCTTTAAGTTAAACATTAAAAAAAGAAAGCTTTTTCTAATTTAGAAAAAGCTTTCTTAAATTTCAGAGATATTTTTTTATTAAAAAAAGATAAAAGTAGTTGGATAAACAATTTGAAAGCTAAAAAACAGTTTTTAATGTAAGATAAAAAAATATCACCGGTATTTCTACCGATGATATTTTTTGGCGGAGAAGGAGGGATTTGAACCCTCGCGCCAGTTTCCCAACCTACTCCCTTAGCAGGGGAGCCCCTTCACCACTTGGGTACTTCTCCAAGGTGAATTAGTTTAATATAATTCTAATTTGCAAAATTGGCGGAGAGGGTGGGATTCGAACCCACGGCCCTTGCGGGTCACCGGTTTTCAAGACCGGCTCCTTAAACCACTCGGACACCTCTCCAAATCAGTGCGTATGACATAATACCACAAATTTTAATGGGTGTCAACTAGTAATTTGTGCCCCAACAACAGTGCTCTATTATTATACTAAAAAGCAACTAAATTATCAAGGCTTTTTTTACAGTTTTATAAAATGATAATTTATACATTGCAATATAAAATATACACAAAAATATTTTAAAGAAAAAGCTTCCTGTTTTAGCAATGAACAGTAGCAAAATATTGAATTTAAACCAGTCTACAACCAAATACTTTATAAAGTGCACAAATATACACGTGCCTTAGTAATGATTTCATGCAAAACATAAAAATGAATATATATTCTATAAAAATCATTGACAAAGTATAAATATTCGTATTATACTAAACACACGATAACAATAAAAAATAAATAGCTACTATGCTATAGACAATTTAGGAGGAAAGAATAATGAAAAAACTTACAGCCATTGTACTTATATTTGTATTGGCACTTACTTTAGCAGCTTGCGGCGCTTCTGCTCCTGCTTCTTCTCAAGCAGCTTCTGGCGCATCTGCCGTAATTACCTCTGTGGACGATTTAACAGGCAAAACCGTTGGTGTACAGCTTGGCACTACCGGAGACATTTATGCCGAGGATATTGAAGGGGCTACCATTGAGCGCTACAACAAAGGAACCGAGGCGATTATGGCTTTACAGCAGGGTAAAATTGATGCTGTAATTATTGATGACCAGCCTGCCAAAATATTTGCACAGCAAAACGGTGATATTAAAGTTTTAGAAGAAGCTTTTACTGTTGAAGATTATGCAATTTGTGTATCCAAAGACAACGCTGATTTAACCGCTGCCATGAATACTGCCATTGCAGAGTTGAAAGCAGACGGTACATTGCAAGCCATTTTAGATTACTACATTGGTGGCGTAGAGGGTGCAAAACCTTACGAGTCTGCGGCTGACGCTGCTTACCCCAACGGCAAATTGATCATGGCAACCAACGCAACATTCCCTCCCTATGAGTATCACGAAGGCGACGCCATTGTAGGCGTAGATGCTGATTTTGCAAAAGCAATTTGCGACAAAATGGGTTATGAGCTGGTAATTGAAGATATGGACTTTGATGCGATTATTCCTGCTGTACAAAGCGGCAAAGCAAGCTTTGGCGCCGCCGGCATGACCGTTACCGAAGACCGTTTAAAGAGCATTGACTTTACAGACAGCTATTGCACAGCTTCTCAGGTAGTAATTGTTAAAAAATAAAAGTGTAATTTGTAACGGCATTTTAAAAATAAAATTTTAGTGTTTGTACTCTTTGACAAATGCGGTTTTAGGGCATCACCCTTTTAAAATACGGTGATGCCCTAATTTTATATTGTGGCTTTTTATGTAAATGCAATGCTTTTCTTTTTCTGATAAAAAAACAATAACTTGACGGTTTTAAGTCTGTGTTTTAAGCAGTAAGCCTGGGGAGCGCGGGTAGACTATTTGGCAGAGAAATTTTTCGTGATTGAAAGAAAAACGGCAACAAAGAAAAACAAGAAAGTTTCGGCTTTGGAAACAGTTATATTTACAGGCGCCTATTGATTAGACCTCTGTTTTATTATACAATACTTTTATATAAGGCTTATAAATATACAGATAGGTGGTATAGATTTTGACATTTCAAGAAAAATTTGTTCTTAATTTTATTGAGGACAATCGTTGGCGCTATTTAGTAGAGGGCCTGCAAAATACGATTATCATTACATTTTTTGCCTTGATTGTAGGTGTGGTATTAGGCTTTACAATCGCCTTAATACGCGTAACACACGACAGAACAGGAAAGTTAAAAATATTAAACGGTATTGCAAAATTATACTTAACCGTTATTCGCGGCACACCTGTGCTTATTCAGCTTATGATTATGTACTATGTTGTGTTTGCGCCTTTTGCCGGTATCAGCAAAATTGTTACAGCTGTCATGGCTTTTGGTATTAACAGCGGTGCTTATGTGGCAGAAATTTTCCGCAGCGGTATTATGAGCGTGGATAACGGTCAAATGGAGGCGGGACGCAGCTTAGGGCTTAATTACAACAAAACCATGTGGCTGATTGTGATGCCACAGGCTATAAAAAACATTTTACCTGCTTTGGGTAACGAGTTTATCACTCTGCTGAAAGAAACCTCTGTAGCCGGCTACATAGCTATACAGGATTTGACAAAAGGCGGAGACATTATACGCAGCCGCACCTATGAACCCTTTTTACCCCTGTTGGCGGTTGCACTTATTTACCTGTCTGTGGTTTTGGTGCTGCAAGCAGGAGTAAATAAATTGGAAAGGAGGCTTGGCAAAAGTGATAGACGTTAAAAATTTGCACAAGTCTTTTGGCGATAATGAAGTTTTGCGCGGAATTGACGAACACATTGCAAAAGGGGAAAAGGTTGTTGTAATCGGTCCTTCCGGCAGTGGCAAATCCACTTTTTTACGGTGTCTTAATTTGCTGGAAAAACCTACCCAAGGGGAAATATGGTTTGAAGAGCAAAATATAACCGATAAAAAAACAAATGTAGATAAGGTACGCCAAAAAATGGGAATGGTGTTTCAGCATTTTAATTTATTTCCACATTTGACGGTACAGCAAAATATTACCCTTGCACCTATCAATTTAAAGCTGCAAACAAAGCAGGAGGCAGATGCCAACGCATTGCGCTTACTGGAGCGTATTGGCCTTGCCGATAAAGCAAACAGCTACCCCAATATGTTAAGCGGCGGCCAAAAACAGCGTATTGCCATTGTGCGGGCTTTGGCAATGAACCCTGATGTTATGCTTTTTGATGAGCCCACCAGTGCCCTGGACCCCGAAATGGTTGGTGAAGTTTTACAGCTGATGAAAGAGCTTGCCAATGAGGGCATGACAATGGTTGTAGTTACCCATGAAATGGGCTTTGCCAAAGAAGTAGGCACACGCGTACTGTTTATGGACGAAGGTGTAATTATGGAACAAAATACACCTTTACAGCTGTTTGAAAACCCACAGAGTACCCGCTTAAAAGAGTTTTTATCAAAAGTGTTGTAATAACCGATATAAAAAAACTGTCAAAGTTTACTTTTGGCAGTTTTTTTGCTATACTGGACAAAGTTATGAATGTAAATAGTAAACAGTTGTACAGTGAGGTAGACAATGGATAAAATTGCAGTATTGGTGCCCTGCTATAATGAAGAGCTAACGGTTAAAAATGTAATAGAAGATTTTAAAGCAACCTTACCCGAGGCAGTTATATATGTGTATGATAATAACTCCACCGATAAAACAGCCGAAATTGCCAAAGCGGCAGGTGCAGTTGTGGTACACGAATACCAGCAGGGAAAAGGCGCTGTTATTCGCAGTATGTTTCGTGACATTGATGCAGAATGTTATATTATGGTAGACGGAGACGATACCTATCCCGCCGCCGATGCCGCCAGAATTGCACAATTTGTTAGGGACGGTCAGGCGGATATGGCCATTGGTGACAGGCTTTCCAGCACCTATTTTACAGAGAATAAGCGGCCTTTTCACAATTTTGGAAATCGGGTAGTGCGCGGGCTTATCAATTTTATTTTTCAAAGCGATGTCAATGATATTATGACAGGCTGTCGAGCCTTTAGTTATAAGTTTGTAAAGGGGTTTCCTGTGTTATCCAAAGGCTTTGAAATTGAAACCGAGATGACCATTCATGCATTGGATAAAGCAATGCTGTTAAAAGAGAGCCCGATTGCCTATCGTGACAGACCGGCGGGCAGCGAAAGTAAGCTGAATACTTTTCGGGACGGGTTTCGCGTAATAAAAACCATTGTAGCGCTTTTTAAAAATTATAAGCCGCTTTTGTTTTTTGGTATCGCGGGGGCAGCTTTAATGCTGTTAAGCATAGGCGTTTTTATTCCTGTTTTAATTGATTACTTAAAAACGGGCTTGGTTGCAAAATTTCCTACCTTAATTGTAGCGGGCTCGGTTGCCGTTATGGGTCTGTTAAGCTTGGTGTGCGGTATTATTTTAGATACCGTAAAAAAATATGCACGCCAATTTTATGAGATGAACCTTACGCAGATAATGCAAAATAAACCAAATGCATGAGCGAATAATACATGTAGTTTATAGCAATATAAGGGTATTAGCCCGGTTTTAGTGAAAAAATCCATATATTTTATTGAAATATCTATTCAATAAAGTGTAAAGCAGGGCTACAATACATATAATCTTAACAACCAACACAAAAGGAGAAATAATTATGGCGATTTTAGTAAGCGGTGGAGCCGGTTATATCGGTAGTCATACTTGCATAGAGCTTTTGGCAGCAGGCTACGATATTGTAGTAGCAGATAATTTTTACAATTCTTGCCCAGAGAGCGTAAAGCGCGTAAAAGAGATAAGCGGCAAAGATTTTCGCTTTGTAGAAATTGATTTAACAGATGCACAGGCTGTAGACAAGCTGTTTAACGAAAACAAGGACATTGATGCTGTAATTCATTTTGCTGCATTAAAGGCTGTAGGCGAGAGCGTTGCAAAGCCTTTGGAATATTATGACAATAACCTGACAAGTACACTTGTTTTGTTAAAAGCTATGCGCAAATACGGCGTTAAAAACTTTGTATTCTCCTCTTCTGCAACTGTATACGGAGACCCCCATACGGTACCCATTACAGAGGATTTCCCACTTTCCACCACCAATCCCTATGGTGCTACCAAGTTGATGATTGAGGGCATTTTGACAGATGTACAAAATGCAAACCCCGACATGAACATTGTGCTGTTGCGCTACTTTAACCCCATTGGCGCACATAAAAGCGGAAAAATTGGTGAAGATCCTAATGGAATTCCCAATAATCTGGTACCTTATATTGCACAGGTTGCCGTGGGTAAATTGCAGTGCCTAAGCATATACGGAGACGATTACAACACACCGGACGGTACAGGTGTTCGTGACTATATTCATGTAGTTGACCTGGCAAAAGGACATGTTGCAGCCATTAAAAAACTGGCCACAAACTGTGGGCTGTTTGTATGCAATTTAGGCACCGGCCACGGCTATAGCGTTTTAGATGTTGTAAAGGCATACGAAAAAGCCTGCGGTAAAACCATTGCCTACAAAATTGTAGCGCGTCGCCCCGGTGACATTGCCGCCTGCTATGCAGACCCGACAAAGGCAAAGAACGAGCTTGGCTGGCAAGCCGAATACGGCATAGAAGATATGTGTGCAGATTCTTGGCGTTGGCAGTCCGGTAACCCCAACGGCTACAAAGGCTAAACAACCATTAAATACAGGTGAAAAAACAATAAATTAAGTTGCGTTAGGAGAATTAGCATGGTAAAACCGGTACTGGTAGTAATGGCCGCAGGAATGGGCTCTCGTTACGGCGGGTTAAAACAAATTGACCCGGTGGGAACAAACGGCGAAGTAATTATGGATTACTCCATTTTTGATGCAAAGCGCGCAGGTTTTGAAAAAGTTATTTTTATAATCAAAAAAGAAAATGAAGATGATTTTAAAGAAGTAGTAGGCAATCGTATTGCACAGCAGATGGAAGTGGCCTATGCGTTTCAAGAGCTGAATGATTTACCGCAGGGATTTTGTGTGCCGGAAGGGCGCACCAAGCCTTGGGGAACCAGCCACGCTGTTTTGGCTGCCCGTCACTTAATTGACGGTCCGTTTGCCGTAATCAATGCGGACGACTACTATGGGCCGGACGCTTTTAAAACTATTTATGATTATTTAAGTGCTAACCCTGATACAGATAATTGCTACGAATACGCAATGGTGGGTTATTTGATAGAGAATACACTTACCGAGAATGGCCATGTTGCACGAGGCGTATGTGTTGCGGGCGACGACGGTTACCTGGAAAGCGTAACAGAACGTACACGCTTAGAAAAAACGCCGCAAGGCTGCCATTACACCGAAGACGATGGCGCCACATGGACAGACATTGAAAAAGGTACCTTGGTAAGCATGAATTTATGGGGCTTTACCAAAAGCTTTATTGATGAAACCAATGACCGTTTTGCCGCGTTTTTAACCAATGTGTTAAAAACAAACCCCTTAAAAGGCGAATACTTTTTACCCAGTGTGGTAAGCGCTTTAATAGCCGAAGGTAAAGCAAGGGTAAAGGTGCTAAGCAGCCATGATAAATGGTATGGTGTAACATATAAAGAGGATAAACCTGTAGTAATGCAAGCCATTGCACAAAAACACCAAGACGGCGTATATCCAACTCCGCTTTGGAATAATTGATAGAGCTACTATAAAACGAAAGACTGTTGCCAATGCTATTCATGGGCAGCAGTCTTTTTTCGTTCACAATTATATGCTATTATATTTTTATTATGCAGGCTTTTGTCCTCTTATACAAAAGCTATGGTCAATATCATTTTTAGTTAGGTGGGTTTTATTTGTTTTTAGCTTCGTTGTTTTTTGCCAAGGATTTTTACAAAAAGAACTATAAAAAGCTGTGGCTTTTATTTGCGTTGCAGCTGGGAATTGTAACCGTCATTTCCATTTTAACCGAAGCGGTGTTTGGCACGTTGTTTCCCATAACAAGTGCTTTGGCTGTAGTTACTTTTTTAGCACCGCTTAAATTTGGATTGTATCAATCTTTAATAGATTTAAAAAGCGGCGAAGAAACACACAGCGCGGTTACACTTTTCCACTTTTTCAGTAAGCCGAGTTACTTTTTACGCGCATTTAATTTAGCTGTTTTTTCGGTTATGGTGCCTACATTGGTACAAATTTTAGGCAGTAATTTTCAATATACGGTAAACGCGGCAGGTGCCGAAGCCGGTTTAGCAGATGCATTAGGTTTTTTACTCTGTTTGGCGGCACAGTTTTTTTGCGGCATATTTTTGTTTTTAGCACCTTATGTGTTTTTATATAGCCCTAAAAAGGGTATTATGTCTGTTTTAGGCAGCTCTGTTAAAAAGGCATGTAAGCCGTTTATTAATATTTTAGCTTATTATGCTTTATCATTGTTTGTGGCACAAATAATAAGTATGCTGGGGTTTTCTGTAACGTACAGTATATCTAACGCGCTGCAAATAGAAAGCTTATGGGCACGCAGCTATTTAATGAACGGAATTATCTATGTTTTACAAATTTTTATTATACCCTTTATCACATTGGTGGGGTTGGGTCTGGCTCAGTTTATTTTAGGCAAAATGCAGTATGCGGTAGGCCGCAAAGAAGCCAACGAAAAAACTGTTTCCGCATCTACGGCGCAGCAAGCTCTTGCAGAGGAGACAGAGCCGCCTTTTGAAGAAGAGGAAACTGCCAAGGAAGATTTAACAGACAAAGAAGAATAACTTTTTGTAATTTAATTAAATTAGACACAACTGATTTTTGCTTATTATTTTAAATTTTATACCTGTCACCTTTTTGGCAGTTCATAGACACGCTGATTTTTGTACTTTGCAGTAACTCTGCTAAAAGCAGAGTATGTGTTTGCCGTGGGCTGTAAATTTTACACAATTTAGGTTTAAAGGTATTAAAAATACAGCATATCTTCCAAAGCGGTACGTTCTAGGGCTGCCTGTTGAGGCAAATGGGTGGCGCGGTACTGAGCAGGGGTAATGCCGATTTCTTTTTTAAAAACTTTGCACAAATAGTTGGCACCGCTAAAACCGCACAGCGAAGCCACGATTTCTAAAGGATATTCTCGATGAAGCAAAAGCTGTTTTGCGGCGTCTAGGCGTATTTGCGTTAAATACTGTCCCGGGGTAATACCTGTAGCAGCCTTAAAGCTGCGTACCAAATGGCTTTTGCTTATTCCCAAGGTTTGGGCAAGCTCATCAACGCCGTAAAGGTCAGCGTAATTTTGACGAATAGCTGCCATAGCGTCGGCGGCAAGGCGGGGATACTCTTGCTTTTGCGTATTGGCATCGGCAATTAAGCACAACAAAGAAAAGCTGAGGGCTGCCGTTTCTGCGGCAGTTCTTTCTTTTTGTAAGGTAACAAGACGTACCAGTGCATCGGGTGCGGCGGGACAGGCACCGCTTTCCAAAAGGCGTGTGGCGTTTTGCTCCAGTGCAAAATCTGTAGCCACAATCCCCACCAGCGAAACCCCAATTAAGCGACAGATACCCATAGGGATAAATTGAGTAGGCAGAGCAGTTATAATAATTTGTCCGCCTTGGGCTAAAGCAGAGGGGCAATTTTCTTGCTGTACGGCGCAGCGTCCGTTGGCCAAAAGCAGCAAATGCAGACCCTTTTTTGTAATGTTTACAGGGTCAGAAGCCTCGTATTCGTGATATTGCACAGGAAAGCAATACTTTGTATGGTTAAACATCAATATTCACCACCTCACATCAATATTTTACCATATATTTTCACAAATACTACTGTTATTATTATATTAAAGAAAAAAGATGTGGGGAACTACATCAATAATTTACAAATATGGAGGCCTTTTATTATGGCAAGTATTTCTTTACAACATATTTACAAGATTTATCCCAGCGATGTAACAGCCGTTTCTGACTTTAACCTGGAGATTGAAGACAAAGAGTTTATCATCTTGGTTGGTCCTTCCGGCTGCGGTAAATCCACAACTTTGCGTATGATTGCCGGCTTGGAGGAAATCTCCAAAGGCGAGCTTTACATCGGTGACCGTTTGGTTAACGACGTACCTCCCAAAGACCGCGATATTGCAATGGTATTCCAAAACTACGCTTTGTACCCCCATATGACTGTTTACAAAAACATGGCATTTGGTTTGGAGCTGCGTAAAACTCCTAAAGATGAGATTGACAAACGCGTACGCGAAGCTGCCCGTGTTTTGGACATTGAGCATTTGCTGGACCGTAAACCTAAGGCTTTGTCCGGTGGTCAACGTCAGCGTGTTGCTTTGGGCCGTGCTATGGTTCGTAACCCGGCTGTATTCCTTTTGGATGAGCCTCTGTCTAACTTGGACGCCAAATTGCGTACCGCAATGAGAACTGAGATTATCAAATTGCACCAAAAATTGGGCACAACCTTTGTTTACGTTACACATGACCAAACAGAGGCTATGACAATGGGTGACCGCATTGTTGTTATGAAAGACGGTTTGGTACAGCAGGTTAACACACCTCAATACCTATACGATTTCCCAGTTAACATGTTTGTTGCCGGCTTTATCGGCAGCCCCCAAATGAACTTCTTAGACGGTACTCTTGTTAAAGAGGGCGAGAACTACTTTGTAGACTTGGGCGGCGAGAAAATTGCTGTTCCTGCAAGCAAAACAGCTACACAGGATATTTCCGGTTATGTAGGCAAAACCATTAAAATGGGTATCCGTCCCGAGGACATCAAAGATGACGCTGAATACTTGGCTGCTCATTCTGATTCTGTTATCGAAGCACACGTTGAGGTTAGCGAGTTGATGGGCGCTGAGGTTTACCTGTACTTAGAGTACAAAGGCAACAAGATGACTGCTCGTGTTGCTCCTACCACAAAATCCAAAAATGGCAGCGACATTCGCGTTGCTTTGGATACAAACAAATTGCACTTGTTTGATGCTGAAACAGAGCTTGCTATTTTAAACTAATTAAAAGCCCGTTAATCCCCGCAGGTATTTATCTGCGGGGATTTTTTTGCATAAAACAGCCTGCAATAAAACGATATGCACCTTAAAATCCCATTTGGCAAATATTATAACTTTATGGTATACTAAACAAGCCGACTTTGCGACAAAGCTAGGCACACGATAAATTGCGTGTACGCCGGCTTGTCTTATTTTTCGGCACGGGAGTATTTTCCTGCTGCTTTACAAGCGTTGTGGCACTTGTAAAGTAAAATTTTGTCACTGCATGGCCTGTACTGCTGTGCAAAGGAGTTTTAAAAATGAATATGACAGCAAAAAAAATGGTACGCGCAGCTATGATAGCTGTTGTGTACACAGTAATCAGTTTGGTTTTTGCCCCCTTAGCCTACGGCGCTATACAAGTGCGTTTTAGTGAGGCATTAACGCTTTTGCCAATTTTTACGCCCGATGCAATTTTGGGCGTAACCCTGGGGTGCTTTCTTACAAATATGATTGGCTCCAGCCCTATCGATATGGTGTTTGGCACTTTGGCCACTTTACTGGCGGCGCTATGCACCTACAAAGCGCGCAACCTTCGCATAAAAGGCTTGCCACTGGCGGCTGCGGTTCCTCCTATTTTAATTAATGCAGTAATTGTGGGTGCAGAGATAACTTATTTTTTCATGCCGGAGCAGGCAAGCCTATCCTTGCTGCTGTTTAACATGGCAACGGTAGGGTTAGGGCAAATTATCAGCTGTGGCGTTATTGGCGTAGCTTTAACTAAGGTGATTGAAAAAGTGCCTGCTTTGCGGGCGTGTTTTACAGATGAAAAATAATAAAATGAGGGTGTCAATATATGTTTGAGACAAAAGAATTTGTTGTGCAGAGCATTGACGGAGACTATGCAAATTTGCTTAGGATTGATATAGAAGATGGTGCAATTACTCCCGTTGCACGTTTTTTATTGCCTATGGAGACAGATGAAGGTTCTCGTCTGCGATATGAAAACTTTGAATATAACATAATTTAACCCTATTTTTAATACTGTTAACAAAAAAAAGGCGGCTATTCCTGTTTGGAATGGCGGCCTTTTTTGTTAAAATATATCTTACGCTTTGGTGTTTAAAGTTTACAAACGTTTGCCTTGGGTAGGCTTTACAAAGAAAATACAAATAAAACCCGCTATACTGCCGCCTATGGCCAGTATATGACGCAGCTCCATAGAAGAAAAGCAGTTTGCTATTAACGGAAAAAACAAGCTGCCCACACTCATGCCCAAAGCTAAAAAGCCATAGTTTACGCCGCTGTTTTGTATGCCGTACAAGTCGGTACAAATAGTGGGTAATACAGCAGCCTGTGCACTGTAAAAAAAGGTTAAGCCGCAATATACGGCCAAAACCCAGTAAACCTTAGAGAACCAAAAAAGCGCACTAAAGCCCCCCAGTGCGGCAAAAATAATCATGTCTGTGTATCGACGGCCAATTTTATCGCTTACCCAAGGCATACAAAGGCGTCCTGCAGAGCTTGCAACACTGCCTAAAGGCACTGCCCACAAAGCCGCAGTGTCGCTTAGACCGCGGGAAGTACAAAACTCAATAATACGTGGGCTGAACAAAAGCACTGTAGGGGCAGCCATTGCCACCGCTGCAAATACCAAATAATACTGCGGCGTTTTTAGCATCTCCAAAACGGTATAGTTTTTTTGAGAGGTGTTGCATTTAGACGCAGTAGGTTGTTTGGCTGGATTTTGAAAAAAAACGGCTCCCAAACTGCAACAACCCAAAATAATAATACCTATCCATAACATACAACTGCGCATACCAAAGTTACCGCTTATTGCTTTTACTAACAACGTAAGGACGGCACCGCTTGCGCCTACGGCTATTCCTATAATACCGGTAGCAAAGCCTTTTTTATCGCTGTACCATTTTTGCACACAGCTCATTACGCTGGGGTACAGCAAACCACACCCCAAACCTGCCGGTGCGCTAAAGGCAAAATAAAACCAAATAATCTGCTGTTGAGGCAAAAAAGAGGAGGTAATAAACGCACCGCCCAATAAGGCGGCACCAATAAATGAGGTGATGCGTGGTCCTGCAACATCTTGCAGCTTTCCGCCAATGATGGTGCCAATTCCAAAAGCAACAATAATATAACTTAAAACCATGGAGGTGCTTTGGGGGTCAAAGGCGTATTCCTCCACTACGCCCAGTTGAAAAATGCCCCAACAGGCCGGTATGCCTGTAAAAACCTGTATAATGCAACCAGCGGCTAAAATGCTCCATCGGTTGTTTTTTAAAAATTGTTCCAAGATAAAGCCTCCTACAGCAAGAGATAAGTATATTAAAGTTTACCCTTTGCGCTACTTATCATGCACCGAGAAAAAATACCTTAAAGCAAGTTGAAAAATAAAAAGGTCCGTAAGCTGATAAAACAGCACACGGACCTTTTTATTTGAATTTTTATATAAGCTTACGCTTTACGTTTTTTATATGCGTTTATGCAAATAGAAACAAAAGTAAGCAGGGCAGCCACAACTACACAGCTCATGCCGCCAATAATACCGATTTTATCGGCTACTGTGCCAACAATAGAAGGCATAATAATAGCGCCTAAGCCTGCAAAGGTTAGCAAAAAGCTCATAGAAAGAGGATACTGTTTAATTGTATCGCCCATATCTGCTACAGTAGTGGGGTATAGACCTGCCATAAAAAAGCCTACACCTATAATGCCAAGTGCGGCAGGCAACAAAGAACGAGCAGAAATTAAGAAAACAAAACAAACTGCAAATCCTGCCCCGCTGAACAATAACAACTTAGATTTTTTAATGTGCTTGCTTAGCATGGCACAAGACAAACGTCCCACTAAAATTACAATCCATAAAAGACTGCTCATGGTTTGGGCAAAGTTGGCGTTCATAAT
>JAQUTM010000044.1 GCA_028694405.1 Oscillospiraceae bacterium | reverse complement strand
ACAACCGGTGCCAACGCTATAATAATATAACACTTTTTATTAAAGTAAGCCATGCTTCCCGCAAAGGCATATAACCCGGTAAACCCGTATTTTACCTTTTCACCGCTGTAGCGCTTCATAAAAATACCATGTACCAGCTCGTGTAAAACCAAATATAACACCATGCCCAGCACAATACCTATCAAGTGCAAAAAATACAGTTTTAAATCATCTTGAGCACCAAAAGAAATCACTAAAGGTACAAAATAAACGGCACCAGCTACCATAAGTATTGCTATAATTAGGCTTAACGCATTTACCAAAATCATAGTCTTTTTATCTTTTTGCAAGTCAATTTTTAAAAGTTCTCTGTAGGTTGGCGGCAATGTAATCGTGTTATTTATCATTGTGTTACTCCTTTGTTTTATATTTTAAATTGACGAAATTTTTCCATACAAGCACTCTTGTGTATTTATATTTTCTTTTTTCAAATAAATATCTGTAAAAAAGCCCTAAGCAGCAAGTACATCTGCCTAGGGCAAAAAATTATTTTTTAAAGTATAACTCTAACCAATTTTTTTATACAGGTTTTCATATCTGCCTTAGCTGCAAAATCTATTTATACAGATTGCACTTTTGAGTTTTACCTGTAAAAAATAATGCACTTGCATAAAAGTATTTGCGGGACAGTTACCATCTGCCGCCACCGCCGCCGCCAAAGCCGCCACCGGAAAAGCTGCCGCCACCGCCGCCAAAGCTGGTACCGCCGCTGCCACCGCTTGTGCTGCTGTGGGCAGCTTGGTCTGCGCGATAGCTGCTTATAGCATTTGCAGTGTTGTTTAAATTGGTGTACATCCTGTTAGAAAGCCACATATAGCTAAAGGTATCCATGTTGTTTCCTTGATACCAAGTTGGCACTGCCAGGGGTATATTTTCAAACTTTTTAGCCCACTTATCGGTTAAATTAAACACATAAGCGTATGGCAAAATGTTAAAAAAGTAACTTGGGTCATCTTCCACCAGCCGCTCCAATTTATCCAGCTCTGCCGTTTTGATAAATTGTTTTAAGCCTAACAGCTTTCCTACTGTGTCTGCCTTATAATCTGTAATAGAGTGATAAGAGCACCCTATGACAACCCCCACAAAAGGTGCTATGCACAGCAGTAAAGAAATAATCGGGGAAAACAAAACAGCACCGCTTATTACAGGTAAACTTAACAAAACGTAAATTGCCGTTAAAACAATTAAAAATATTACCGATTTTTTAGATGCAAACTGCCGATTTGCTATATAGTTGTAAACGCTAAACGCAAACAATACCAGTACCACTGCCATAACAATCGGCAGGCACAACATTCTAAAATAGAGCCCACCACCTGTAAAGTAAATGCCCACACAGCCAAACACTACTGCGCCCAAAGCTGCTGCATAACTGGGAACAGCTGCACTTGCATCGTTCAGTTCACGCGGGCCTGTAAACGCATCTCTTAAGCTTTCCTTTGCAGTTTCAAGATTGTCAGCTAAAATTTCGGATTGTGTAGTAAGATTGTGCCATTTTTCTTCAGAAGTTTTTTTGCTTTTTTCGTTGACATATTTATCGCTAAAAAGCCCTTCCATAACAAGACGTATGTAACGTGGCATTTTCTTTTCTATATCTTTGCGCTTTCTTACCAAAATTTCATCTGCCTTATTGGTAGAAATTTCAATATAGCCTTTATCTGCTAACCAGATAATAAGTGATAATATATCCTTATCATCGGCACTGCCGTCTATTACATACCCCACCTCTGCGCTGCTCATATCTTCGGGAGGATAAAATTCAACCGTCTGTACTATTTTTTTGTTGCGCTTTTTAGTTGCAATGCGGAAAAACGCAAAAACGCCGCACAAAGCGCTTAACACCAAACAAACAATGGCAGAAACCGGGCTCAATTTGCTTGTACCGGTAAAATAGCCTGCGGGCAGCTTAGTATAAATTGTAACGCCCTCATATGGCTGCAAGCTTTTTTCGCAGTAACCGCTTACTGTGTTACCCTCTATGCTGTAGGTAAGCCCACGGCTGTCTGTACTGCCATAAGTACCGCAAAATAAATTCAGGTTTGTAAAGTCAGTATCTTTTGGAAAAGTAAAATCAAAGCTAAAATTGCGAATTACCGTACCCCAGTCTGTGCCAAGCAGGTTATAGCTCAGCTCATCGTAGGCATCTACACGGTCGTCGCCCATGTCAATGGTATATGTAAGTGTATAGCTTTGCAAACCCGTAACATAACGGTCTGCATCGCCCACCTGTATAATCGTGTTTTCGTCTTCGTAAAGTATCTCGTAGGGAGCGCCCTCTACATTTATGTCTTCCAAATCCATAGAGTAGCGATATTCCTTTTCTGTCCCGTCCTCCTCAAAGCGTGTCATGTAAATAATCTGAGGCTGTGTACGGTAAAAGCCATGGCTGGCAACATCAAAATAGATGTCCAACTGCTCCGTTATATCTATAGTGTTATTCTCATTTAATTGTGCATTTACATAATAATTTTCAATGGTATAGCCGGCTTCGCTTGCAGCCGCAGGCATCGCCAGCACACAAACCGTCAGTATCATTGCCGCCAACACTGCTGCCAGTTTCTTTCTCATATTCCTGCCTCCATATCTAATAGGTATAAAGTTTTAATAAACAATAAAATTTGTTTTATAAATGTAAAGACCCGCCCTGTTACAAGCGGGCCTTTTAGGCATGTACTTATTTAAAACTGTACCTTTACATTTTGGCGCTCGGAAGCATCATCTACTTCAAACATAGGCCGTGGGCTAAATCCTGTCATATTGGCAATAATGTTGCTGGGTACTGTCATCGTAGCAGTATTGTAATCACGCACAACAGCATTAAAGTATTTGCGGCTATTGGCAATATCTGCCTCTATCGTTTGTAGCTGACCCATTAACTGCATAAAATTCTGGTTTGCTTTTAAATCGGGATAGCTTTCGGTTAAAGCAAAAATTTGGCGTAAAGCTCCGCTGATTTGATTTTCGCTTTCCATACGCTGCTCTACCGTTTGGCCTGCTGCACCTGCGTTACGCGCAGCAATTACTTTCTCTAAGGTTTCGCTTTCATGCTTTGCGTACCCCTTAACGGTTTCCACCAGGTTTGGAATCATATCAAATCTTTTTTTCAGGTATACGTCCATAGTTGCAAATGCTTCATCACAACTTAAACTGCGCTTTACCAAACCGTTGTATGTAGTAAATCCCCATACTACCAATAAAACTAAAATTGCCAAAACAATTAAAAAAATTACCATGCTTCTCTCCGTTCTGCCACAATAACTATGACATATATTTTTCTTATTATCGCACATTTTTGTTGTGTTTTCAATAAAGAATATAGAAAGTTAGCTTTTATTTGCATTCTGTTATTTTTTACGGTATACTATAAAACTAGCAACCGTATATATTGGCGGAGCTATTTTAATACTATTTTATTATAAAGATTAGGTGTGTGATTTTTTGACAAAAACCTTTCATTATCTAGCCGTATTTTTTATTTCTATGGTGCCTTTGATTGAACTGCGCGGTGCAGTTCCCTATGGCGTTGCATGGGGCTTACCCTTGGCTGCGGTATATCCTTTAGCTGTATTGGGCAATATGGTGCCGGTACCTATAATTTTACTTTTTGCAAAAAAGATTCTTTTATGGTGCTGTACTTGGCCTAAAATCGGCAACGTTTTTCAAAAGATATACGAAAAAGGTATGAAAGCCGGAGAAAAAATGCAAAATACAGCAGGTCCCGGTATCTATTGGGCACTGTTTTTGTTTGTGGCAATTCCTCTGCCCGGTACCGGCGCATGGACGGGCTGTCTCGCCGCTACTTTGCTGGATTTAAAATTTGGAAAAAGTGTTTTGGCTGTGCTTGCAGGCGTTTTGGTTGCAGGCTGCCTGATGGGTTTGGTTTCTGCCGGTATCTTTGCCGGTATAACCGCTTTACTTTAAAATTTACCGGCTTATAACGCCGCATGACAGCACATGGTATAACAGTGCTGTCATGCGGCATTTTCTTTTTTAATTTTTTATATTTTTTTGAAGAAACTCATTTTTCTGGCTCGTATTATAGACGTAACACAAAATTGCTCCACAATTTACAGTGTTAAAAAATATGGGCGCCCTATTACACAGGAAAGGTGGTGTAAGCTGCCATTTATGACAGAAGAACAATTTAAAGAATTGGTAAATCGTTACGAGCGGCTGGTGTACACCATCTGTTACCAAATGGTAAGAGATTCTCAACTGGCAGAAGATTTAGCTCAAGAAACCTTTTTATCGGCATATTTGCACATTAACAGCTGTCCGTCCGGTGCCGAAAAGCCTTGGCTGGCACGCATAGCCACCAACAAAGCAAAAGACTACTTAAAAAGTGCTTATAACCGTAAAGTTGCTTTGGCACAAACTGATGACAGCGAAACGCTCACGGCACATGACGCCTTGTACAGCGCACCTGCGCCGGAGGATATTTATATTTCGCAAGAAAGTATAGCATATGTACGAGAACAAATAATGGCTTTAAAAGAGCCTTACTTAAAAGTATCGGTACTGTTTTTTTTAGAAGATAAAACAGTTGATGAAATTTCCCAAATGTTTCAACGGCCATCAAAAACCGTGCACACACAGCTTTATCGTGCCAAAAGTATGCTAAAGCTAAGTTTAAAGGAGGTGTAACAACATGGCAGACTTTGAATTATTTAACAGCGACGGACACATAACAGATGACGGACTGAAAGCCTTGATAGATGGCACTTTAACAGATTTAGGAAATTTAGAAGCAGCCGAGCATCTAAGCTTTTGCGACAGTTGTACTTTGAGGTACACCGGTTTGCTTTGCGATGACACCTTACTTGCCCCACCAACGCCTTTGGCGGAACCGATTTTAAAGCGCATACGCAAAAGAACGCGTACTATATTTTTTAATCGTTATGCTACTGTAGCGGCGGCCGCCGTGTTTGCCATAGGTCTTTGGGGAATAGGCGTCTTTGCCCCAGACTCCCCCTTCAATTTTAATCCCGGCAGCGGCACTCAGCTGCAACAAACCATTCAACAGCAACCTACGGCTGGCCTTAGCCTAAAGGCCGCACAATTTACCCAAAGCATCAATGAGGCGATAGACCATACCTTCAACCAAATTCTTGATAATATTTCTAAAGGAGTTAACGATAATGAAAAAAAGTAGCTTTTTAACCTTTTGCTTTGCCTTTATGCCCGGTGCCGGCCAGATGTATTTAGGCTATTTAAAACGCGGCGCATCTTTTATGGCGATATTTTTTACCGTTTGTGCCATTGCCGGCTTTTTAGGCTTGGAGCCATTGCTTTTTTTACTGCCTATCATTTGGTTTTACGCTTTTTTTGATACCTTTAATATAAAACATATGACAGAAGAGCAGCGCCTGCAAACACCTGATGACTATTTCTTTGATATTGACAAGTCTCTTATAAAATCTTTTGTAGAAAAAAACAACATGATTGTAGGCGGTATTTTTGTCTTTTTGGGTATCTACATGCTGTATTCTAACCTGTTACTCCCCGTTTTAGGCCGCATTTTAGATTCTATCTCCTACGATATGTGGTGGATTTGGAACATTCTCAACTCTGTTCCTACCCTATTTATTGCTATAGTTATTATTTACATTGGCTTGCGCTTAGTGCGCGGCCCGCGTTCCGCAGCACCTCTTCCTGAGGAATCAGAAACAGACTTTACCGAATTTAAAGGTGGGGAGGACAATACAGATGTGCAGTAAAGCTTACAGCAACACTACTACATTTTTAATTGGCGGCATACTCTCCGGCTTGGTATTGGCTACGTTTGCAAAGTTTTTTGCTCGCTAGCTATTACTTGTGGGCAGGTGGGCGTGATTTTCGCCGCCTGCCCTTTTATTTACTTTTTATTATTTCGTTTAAAGGAGCATTATTGTCATGCAAGAAAAAACTACTCCCGTTTTTCAGCCGCGCATACGCCGCGTTGGTACTGTTACCATGGGTTTATGTCTTATTTTTACCGGTATTTTAATTGTTTTAAGCTTTTTTGTTAAAAATGTTGATTTACTTTGGCTTTTAAAATTCAGCCCTATTATTTTAATTGTGTTGGGAACAGAAATTTTATATCATCACTTTTTTTCTCCTCAAGATACAATTAAATATGACTTTTTAAGCATTTTAATCTGCGGTTGCCTGGCACTGGGCAGCTTGTGCATAGGTGTAGCTTTTCAAGCCGCAGACGTTTTAGGATACACCCCTCAAAACGTGGCAGCTGTAAATAAGTTGGAATCTGTAGCACAAAACGAAATTTATGACGCCCTTACAGGCATTAACGACGTGCGCGAAGCCTCTGTAAGCCTTTACCACGACGGGCCAAGCTTTTCTAACGCTGCCGAAGCCACATTAGAAAACATGGATGAAAAAGGCATTGAGTCATATTTGAATATAACTTTGAACGGAGATTATCTAAACCCGCTGGATTTCGCTGCTACTGCCTGCGAAGCTATGCAAAAAATATATAGTGTAAGCAATCGCTTTAGCCACATTACCATACAAGCCAGCACTTCATCTGGTGAATTTAATTTTTCTGTAAACGGTCGGTACCTGCCACAGCTTACTGTGGAAAATTTAGCTAAAGACACTTATTTTGAACCCATAGAAGCCGAAGAAATTTTAGAAGAAAATGTATCACCCAACGTTTAACAAACATTTTAAATTTGTTTTTCTCAACCTTTACAATACAGCAAAACAGCGGCAAGCGTTTTTATACGCTGCCGCTGTTTTGCTGTATAAATTACATCGGTATCATTTCCCCTGTTTTCGACCCCTTATACTTGTGCTTTTGGCTTTGTAATGATAAAATAAATTAAAGCTACAATTTTTTAATTTTGCACTATTCATTTATAATAATTTGCAATTTTATTTTAACTACACTATATCAAGATGAGGTTTTTATTATGCCGGAAGGTTATACACATTTACGCTGTGCAACAAAGGCGCTTACGCTTTCGGGAGAAAACGTTGCCTACAGCAATTTGTTTTTAGCGGGAGCCAATGGGGCCGATGCCTTTTTTGCTTACAAAGCTTGGAGGACATACAGTCAATTATACCCTATGGCGGATTTAGGGCAAAAACTGCACACACAAAAAGTTAATGCCTTTTTAACCGCTATGCTTAACCACGCCGTTACAGATGTTCAAAAATCTTATGTTTTGGGCTTTTTAACACATTACGCTTTGGACAGCTTGGCACATCCTTATGTAACTTATCTGTGTCAAAGTGAAAACGCTCCCTACAGCATGAAAAAAGGCCATAATTTTTATGAAACTGCCCTTGATTCTACACTTTATAAAAAAGATAGCGGAAAAAACTGTATTCCTGTAAATTTATCCACGCCTCCTGTTTACGGCTACCAGCTTGGAGAAATTTGTGCACTGCTGCGTGACTGTATTTTTGAAGTTTTTGGAGAGCAAGTTCCTTTTCTTGCTTTAACCGAGTCGTTTCATGACTTTCGTTTTGTTCGTAAATTTTTTCGTAGCCCTTATGGCATTAAAAAAGCGTTTGCAAAAGTCATTGAACTTCCTCTTATTGCAAAACGCGGGTTTCTTACCTCTCGTATGCAACCTATGCGGCTAAAACGCAATTTGCCTAATGAGTGGGTAAACACCTACACAAACGAAAGAAATGAAGGTGGCATGGGCACTTTAATTAAAGTAGCCGAACGTACGGGGGCTGCTTATATGAAAGCTGCCTGCGCCTATTGGAACGGCTTTTTAACCATAGAGCAGTTAAATGTTATTTTAGGTAATAAAAGCTATTACACAGGTCTGCCGTTACAAGATGAAACCCAAACTGCTTCTGCTGTTTAGTTTTTAACATCAATATTTTTTCTGTTATAAACTTGGCGCCCGCACTGTTATAATGTGGGCGCCTTTTATAATTTAAACATCAACAATCAAAAAGAGGTTTGCTTATGATAAGGCCGGCAGTTAAAACAGATGCTTCTCGCATTGCAGAAATCTTGATATTTACCAAGCGTACCGCTTATCGGTCTATCTTCTGTAACGATAACGTTTCTTTTGGTGAAATGCAGGTATTGCCCTTGGCTATGGATTTTTTAAAAAATGATGCACTTTTGCAAAACTTTTTTGTTTATGAAGAACATTTTGTGCAGGCAATTATGCATCTTAATCCCCAGCCGCAAAATAATTTGGGGGAAATCGCAGAGCTTTATGTAGACCCCTTTTTTCAAAATCAAAAAATCGGTCAAGCGCTATTGTCATATGCCGAATCCGTTTTTATAAAACAGCATATTTCTTACATATATTTGTGGGTATTGGAAAAGAATACAGCAGCACGCCACTTTTATGAAAAAAACGGTTTCATGCCTACTACTTGCACAAAACCGGAAGCCGGAACACCCGAATATATTGTAAAATACGAAAAATTTTTAAATTGTTAACTATCTAAGATTTTTAAAAATCACCTTCCCCGCGTTATAAGCATCTCTGGCTGATAAGCCTACTTGTTTTAACCAACTACTTGCCTTTAACTGACAGTTTTTGCTATTTATATAAAAAGGGTGTCACCGCAAAAGCAGTGACACCCTTTAACTTTTATTTTGTTAAAATTACTCGGCTTGTGCAGCTTTTTTGGCTGCTAAATCTGCCAAAGCATCCTTACGAGAAAGATTGATACGGCCCTGTTGGTCAATTTCAGTTACTTTAACTAAAATTGCATCGCCAACAGCAACAACATCTTCTACTTTTTCAACGCGGTGGTCAGCCAATTTAGAAATATGCACCAAACCCTCTTTGCCCGGAGCAATTTCAACAAAGGCGCCAAAAGTCATTAAGCGTGTAACTTTACCTTTGTACAAAGCACCAACTTCAGGGTCCTCTGTAATAAGCTTAATCATGGCTACCACAGCATCCATTTTCTCTTTGTCAACAGCGCTTACGCTTACACGGCCATCTTCGGCAATGTCAATTTTGCAGTCATAATCTGCCTGCATACCTTGGATAACCTTGCCGCCTTTACCGATAACATCGCCAATTTTTTCAGGGCTGATTTTAAAGCTTGACATTTTAGGTGCATATTGGCTAACCTCAGCACGAGGTGCGCTAATGGCAGGTGCCATAATCTCATCTAAAATCCAGCAACGTGCTTTATAGGTTTTCTCAAATGCTTCTTCAATTACTTCATAAGACAAACCGTCTACTTTAATATCAACCTGAATAGCAGTAATACCTTTTTTGGTACCGCCAACTTTAAAGTCCATATCGCCGTGGAAATCTTCAACGCCTTGAATATCTACCATTGTCATCCAACGGTCGCCCTCTGTAATTAAACCACAGCTAATGCCTGCAACAGGAGCTTTAATGGGCACACCTGCGTCCATAAGCGCAAGAGTAGAACCGCAAATAGAACCCTGGCTGGTAGAGCCGTTAGAGGACAATACCTCGCTTACCAAGCGCATTGCGTAGGGAAACTCCTCCATGCTGGGCAAAACAGGCAACAATGCACGCTCTGCCAAAGCGCCATGACCAATTTCACGGCGGCCGGGGCTACGAGGTGCACGCGCTTCGCCTACACTGTAGGGAGGGAAGTTATAGTGGTGCATATAACGTTTGGTCTCTTCTTCGTCAATGCCGTCTAAAATTTGAGCGTCACGAGCATTGGAAAGAGTTGCAACTGTCAAAACCTGTGTTTGGCCGCGTGTAAACATACCGCTGCCGTGTACACGAGGCAATATGCCAACTTCGGCAGCCAATGGACGAATTTGGTCTATTCCGCGGCCGTCTACACGTTTGCCTTCATCTAATAGCCAACGACGTACCACATATTTTTGCAGTTTGTACATAAGCTCGCCAATTACACCCTCGCCCCACTGCTCGGCATATTTTGCGGCGATTGCCTCTTGAATGGGGAACAAACGGGCATCGCGCACCGTTTTGTCATCGGTATCCATAGCTGCTTTTACGTCGTCTAAAAATTCAGCTTTTACGGCTTCAAGCAAATCATGGTCTAATTCCATGCTGGGGAAAACAAATTTTTCTTTACCGATTTGCGCTTGAATCTCATTGATAAAAGCGATTGTCTTTTTAATCTCTACATGAGCTGCTTTAATCGCATTTAACATTGTTTTGTTGTCTACTTCGTTAGCCCCTGCCTCAATCATAACAATTTTTTGCTCGGTAGCGGCAACAGTCAACTGCAAGTCACTAACCTCACGTTGTGCAGCGGTGGGGTTAATTACAATTTCGCCATCAACCAAACCAACAAAAACGCCGCCTATAGGGCCATTCCAAGGAATATTAGAAATAGTTAACGCAATAGAAGTACCAATCATGCCTGCAATTTCAGGGCTGCAATCCGGGTCTACGCTCATAACGGTCATAACAACAGCTACATCATTGCGCATATCTTTGGGGAATAAAGGACGGATAGGACGATCTACCACACGGCTTGTCAAAATGGCTTTTTCGCCCGGACGACCCTCACGGCGCATAAAGCTGCCGGGAATGCGGCCTACAGCGTACAATTTTTCTTCAAAATCTACACTTAAAGGGAAAAAGTCAATGCCATCGCGTGGTTTTTCGCTCATGGTAACGTTGCACATAACAACAGTTTCGCCATAGCGTACCATGCAGCTGCCGTTGGAAAGGCCACACATTTTGCCTGTTTCAATTACCAAAGGGCGGCCTGCCAATTCGGTTTTAAATACTTTGTAATTTGGAAAAGTTTCTTTAGCGGATGTGAAGGGTGCTACCATTATTTTGCCTCCTTTAATGTGTTTAAGGGTGGCGGTTTTAGCAATAAATCCAACTGTTTTTACAAAAAAAACCGTTCGATTCACTGCTAAAAATCCGCTTTTTACACCCTTAAACGATGTGATTGTGTTTACCATTATACAAGTGTAAGGCAGGCAGCATATGCCGCCTGCCTTACAAGTATACTGCTTATTTGCGCAAACCGAGCTTTTTAATCAATGCACGGTAACGCTCAACATCTTTTTTCTGCAGGTAAGCCAGCAGATTACGACGACGACCAACCATTTTTAACAAACCGCGGTTAGAATGGTAGTCATGAGGATGAGCTTTAAAGTGCTCCTGCAACTCGTTAATACGAGCAGTTAAAAGAGCAACCTGTACCTCTGGAGAGCCTGTGTCGTTTTCGGACAATTTGTTTGCAGCAATAACTTCTGTCTTGTTCATGTTTTTTCACCTTTCGGGACGGCATAAATTGCCTGTCCATTTTAATATGCCTAAAGCCCGGTAAAAGGCGGGTGATGTGCGCAGAATTTCACTGGCACCGTTTTCCCTTAAACTGAGCGCATAGGTACATATAACATTATAACATAGGCATTTACCTTTGTAAAGCGATAATTTGTACGCAAAAATCGACCTGTTTACCGCTTTTTGCCACATTTTATATCCTTATAAAAGCAACTTAATCCTAATGCAATTTTACGTTTTTACGGCTTAGACTTATCCTAACCGCTTAGCTCCGCTTTTATGTTTTTGGCTAATTCATACTTATTTATACATGCTGCTTGCTGTAGGTAAATGTAACCACATGGCTATTTCTTGTGCCTATATTTAAACTTTTTCATTTAAATAACGCATTGCAATTTTTATAACATCGTCTTTCATTCTATGTATAAAAATGCAGGCGACTTTTCACACTCTGTCGTTTCGTCTTAACAATTATGCAACAAAGATAACAGTTTAAATATGAAATATATTGTTTTATGGATATTTTGCCGGGCGCTTTAAATTTGCTTTTTTACAAAAACAATCTTTAAATATTTTGTATTTTCCTATACCCGTTACCAACAAACCACTATACAGGGAATGTCAAAACGTCCGTTGGGACACAGGCCAAAGTGCAGCTCTATATTGCCTGTGGACTGTGTCAAACCCGCGATTATCTGGTTAGCCAATCGGGTACACTCGCCTTCTCCATTCCATACACGCAGTAAAGTCTCGCTATTTTTTTGTAAATCTGTTACCGTTTGCATTTCGTCACTGGTAAAAGGGTGTGGTATTTCAAATCGATTTGCAAACTGCGCAAAATCTGCTTTGGTATAAACTGCCGTTATGCTTAAAGCTGTATTATTAAAGTTGTTATGGCCTTGTATATAAGGCTGCAACGCCTCTGCCACTGCTTTTGTAAAATCCGTTTCAACCGTAACGGGCACCACATTTGTCGGAGCAGGTGCCTTTTTAAATAAATCAAAAAAACTCATTTTACTAACTTCCTTACTTATAGTTTAAAATAGTTTTCTGCCGCCAAAGCCGCATTTTTGATACAGGTCTTTAACTCTTCCAGTGTATCAAATTTTTTCTGCTCACACAAGTATTCGTAAAATTCTACACGGGGTTTTTTCCCATATAAATTCCCGGTATAACCTGTTATAAACGTCTCACAGGTAGGCGTTTCACCATTTACGGTAGGTCGTTTTCCAAGGCCGGTGGCACTGGGATACCATGTGCCGTCTATGCAGGTGCGGGTGATATAAATCCCAAATCTGGGTAAAAGCATATCCTCGGTATACACCTGATTAATGGTGGGCAATCCTAAAGTTCTGCCCAACTGCTTACCGTGCTGTACGGTAAAATCAATGGCATAAGGCATGGTAAGCAGCTCATTAACTAAGGGAATGTTCCCTTCTTTCAGCTGGGCGCGGATACGCGTACTGCTTACATGGTCGCCCTCACAATCTTCTAAATCGCTGGCTAATACATATATGCCTAAGCTTTGACAAATTTGCTTTAATACATCTACATTGCCCGCAGCATTTTTACCAAAAGTAAAGTTGCTGCCGCAAAACACTGCTTTTGCTCCCAACTGGTTTTGTAAAATTTCTTCTACAAATTGTTGCGGTGTAAGGCTGCAAAAGCTGTTAAATGAGGGACAAACAAAATGTTCTATACCCAGTAGTTCCATACGATATTGTTTTTCTGTCAAAGACAATAAATTTTTTCCTTTAAACCCGCTGCCCTCTTCAAACCGAAATGTAAATACCGCAGGCTGCAAATCATGCTGCTTAGCATACGACACAGCCGTTTCAATCACCTTGCGGTGCCCCATATGTACACCATCAAAATACCCCAGCGCAACCGCTGTATTTCTCAGTTTATCTATATTGTTATGGCTCAGCATGGCTACACCTCCTGTCTGTTGTTAATTACGCTCTATAAAAAGCTTTACCGGCTGCATTTTGCCTTCTTTTACTTCTACAATTCCTATAAAATTATTCTCATAATACAATTTGTATTGTTGGTCTTTATGTGGCACTTTGGTAGGTGCACCATTTTGCATGCGCTTATACGTTTCGGCATCGCAATCTACCCGTTCAAACAAAGTAAATATGCTTTCTACCGGTGCCAGCAAGCTTTCCAGGCTGCCGTCCTCTTTTGCAGATTGCAACTGCTGCAAGGTATAGCTTTGAGCAAGCGTATAAGGGCCGCTTTGGGTACGCACTAGACCTGCCATTGTAGCCGGTACGCCTAAAGCCATGCCAATGTCCTCCAGTAACGTGCGTATATAAGTGCCCTTGCTGCAAACCACGTCTAAAACAAAGGTATTTTCGGTTTTTTCTTCTATATAATTTATAGCCTGAATGGTAATTTTTCTGGGTTCACGTTTTACCGTTTGGCCCTTGCGGGCTAATTTATATAGGGGTTGACCATCTATTTTTATGGCGCTGTACATAGGCGGAATTTGCTCAATTTCTCCTACAAATTGCGGCAAAACAGCTTGCAGTTCTGCACAGGTTATGCGGCAGGAAGCAGTTTGTAACACTTCCCCCGTTATGTCACCTGTATCGGTTTTTTGCCCAAATAGCACCGTGGCAGTATAGCGTTTTCCGCTTTCCTGCTGCATATCTACTGCTTTTACGGCACGCCCCACAAATAAGGGCAAAACGCCCGTCGCCATGGGGTCTAATGTGCCGCTATGGCCTATTTTTTTTGTGGCAAAAACGCCCCGTAATTTTGCTATAACATCAAAACTGGTCCACCCTTGTGGTTTATTTACAACTATAATGCCAT
>JAQUTM010000214.1 GCA_028694405.1 Oscillospiraceae bacterium | reverse complement strand
CCAAGATTTTGCCCTGTTGCTTTTGCCGTGCAAGTAATTGCTTTATGCCTGCATATGCATTGTTTTCAAATAACCCTACAGTGGAAAAACGGCTGCGATACACTTCAATAGCCTCTTTTGCCTGCTTGGCGTTAAACCCGTAAAACTCCATAAACGAGTAATCCAATGGCGGACCGATAAAAGGTATCAAACGGTCTAAGTCAGGCTCTGCTATTCCAAAATGCGCCAAAGCATATTGTACACATTTGGTAATTCCCTCCTTGGGGTCTGTCAGGGTACCGTCTAAATCAAATAGTAAAATGTCAAAGCTCATTTTTTCCTCCCGGATAAAAAATGCTAAAAATTGACGCTGCCCGGATTTGCCCGGACAGCGCTTTGTTGTTTATTATCTCTTAATCTTGTTTTTGTTGATTGCGCCTGTAAGCCAAAAAGCTTTCCAAAATAACTTGCGCTGCTACCGCGTCCAACACTTCCTTACGTTTTTTACCGTAAACCGCATTGTCGCTTAATATGCTTGCCGCAGTAACTGTTGTGCTGCGTTCGTCCCACATCTCTACGGGTATTTCGGGCAGCATATTGGTTAACCATTTTGCCAATTTGCGGCATTTTTCTGCGCGGGCACCCTCGCTGCCGTCCATATTGCGCGGCAAGCCTACTACAATCATCTTTGCGTCATACTCCATTACAGCATGGGCAATTTTTTCAGCCACCTTTGCAAAATTTTTCTCTTCAATAATACCAAGCGGGCTTGCCAAAAATTCTGTTTTGTCACAGCAAGCTAAGCCTGTACGGCTATCGCCAAAATCTACAGCCATTATTTTCATCTGTTTTCTCCTTTATCTTACGGTAAATACCACCCGGTAAGTGCCGGAAACAGCCGACCACCTGCCTTGTAATAATCTAACACCGTTACTGTATTTTATAACTTTTCAAACGGCAGCAAACGCTCTAGGGCTGCTGCCACGATTGTTCAAATATTATACCATAACTGTATTATAAAATCACTCTTTCCTTACATTTTTTCGTTGCAGCCAAAATATCGTTTAACAGATAAAATTAAATCGGCCGCAAAATAAACTTTGCAGCCGATTTTTTTCTATCCTTTGTACTGTGCGGTTTTGTATGCCTGCAGCTCTGCCTGTGCTATCTCTGCCAATCGCTTTTCTGCATGGGCAAAAAAGGTTTTAAAAGCCGGACAAAAATAGTTGTAATTTTCGTTATCTAGGCGTATCCAGTCTCTTTTGCAGCCGCCGTTACAAATGCTTTTCCATCTGCAGGTAGCACATGCTTGCGGATGCTGTAAGCTGTCTTGCAAAAACCGGGTGCATTTTTCTCCCTGTAAAAGGTCTGCTAATGGTGTCTTGCCAATTTTACCTAAGTTCCATTCATCTAAACAGAAAAAATCACATGGATACAGCGAGCCGTTACCCTCTACTACAAAATAACTGCCGCAGCTTCCGCTGGTTGCACAGGTACCGGCAGGCATACCCATCATCAGATGAACATAGTCGTCAAACAGTCTTACGCTGTTGTAGTTGCCCCCCTGCCAATCTCGATACCACTCGTCAAACAGCCCGCATAAAAATGAGGCATATAAATCCGGTGTTAACGAGTATGGCATACTGCCCCGCTTTACCTCTAATGGGTCTAAACAGGGAATAAACTGAAAATACCGCACACCCAATTTTTTAAGCTGATTGTAAACCTTAACCGGGCTTTTGGCACACAGCTTTGTCACTACACACAAAATGTTTAATTCCACTTGCTTTTTTTGCAATATCGCCAAATTTTTAGTAACACGATTCCACGTTTCTCTGCCTGCGGCGTCGTTGCGCAAGCTGTCGTGAATGGCCTTGTTGCCGTCCAACGAAACCCCCACTAAAAAACCGTTTTCTACAAAAAAATCTGCCCATGCTTCGTCAATAGCCAAACCATTTGTCTGAATAGCATAGCTGATTTGCAGCTGTGCGGTATTGTATTTTTTTACAAGCGCCACAAAATTTTTAAAAAAGTCCAACCCCGCCATAGTAGGCTCACCGCCTTGAAAAGCAAAGGTCAAGCTTTCCTGTGCGCCTGCGGCAAAAGCTTCCTTTATTACCGTTTCGCTGGTTTGTGCGTCCATCATATCTTCATTTTGACCGCTTCGTAAGGATATCTCGTCCTCATAAAAGCAGTAGCGACAGCGCATATTGCAATGGCCCGATGCGGGCTTAATCAGTAAATTTAAACTTTTCACAAAAAATCTCCTTGCAATGGTGATAACATATGTGCTTTTACCCATTAAAACCGATTTTGCACAATATTATTATAATCATACCACAACTGCGTATAAATTTGGCTTTCTCTTTAAAAATATTTTAAAGAGCAGCATAATTTATAAAATTGTAACAGCTAATGCAAATAATAGCTATCATAACCCCCACCAGTAATTTGCGGGTGGCTTTATCCGTTAGCTTTTTATTTAAAGTGCGGCCTGCCAAGCCGCCTAAAATGCCGCCTATAACCATTAAAATTAAGGTAATTAAAGTTACCTGCGGTATCGACCCTGTAAAAATTGTATTTAAAAAACTGGCGGTTTGGCTAAACAAAATAATGTATAAGCTGTTACCGGCAGCAGTTTTAGTATCCATACTAAAGAAAAAATAAAGTACCACTAAATTGATAGGACCTCCGCCAATGCCCAAAAAGCCGGAGCAAAGCCCCAATACCGTACCGATTATAATACACGGCATCACCTTGCGTACTTGGTGCGTATGAATTTTGTCCGCTTTTAAAGTATATATTAAAGTGCCTAAAGTAATAAACAGCAGACAAGCAGCCTGTACCGCGCCCACCGTATTGGGGTTAGCAAATAAATCCGCTAACTTGCCAAATAGCTGCTTACCTGCCAATCCGCCCAGCGCAGCACCGATTGCCAAAGGTGTACCGGTGCGGGTATCAACGTTTTTCTCCCTCGCCCACATGGATTTTCCTACCGCGTAAGCGCTCATAGATAAAACCGTACACCCGGACAAGAAACTAATTGCCGCTACACTTTCCCAACCACACAAATCTAA
>JAQUTM010000043.1 GCA_028694405.1 Oscillospiraceae bacterium | reverse complement strand
TGCTCGGCTGCAAGTACCGCTATGGAAGGGCGAGGGTGGTGAAAACAACTTGCAATGATACACCACAATTTTTCCCCATTATGAGCAGCTTGGAATAGGCTGGTGCTTTTGGTCTTATAAAAAGATGGATTGCAAAAACTCTCCTGTGAGCTTTCAACAGACAAAGGGCTGGCAGAAGTTAACAGATTATTTAGATGGTAAGAAAAAACCCGATTGTACACGCGCTCAAAAGATTTTTGATAACTTACTGGAAGCTATAAAAAATGCGGAGTATTTATCCCAAGTAACAGACGCTCTTTTGCGGCGTCCCCCTGTTACAATTCCCGCTTATGCATATGCTGACGAAACGATTGCAGCGCCAAAATGCAAAGTGCCGTCAACTGATTTTAGGGTAAGTAGTAGCGCAAGACTTGTATTTGCTGACGGACATAACGGCTGTGTGGATTGGTGCCGTTACGGTGGCGAGGAACAACCGCAAAGGGAAACCCTACATTTGCATTTGAAGGCAGGTGATATGGTTACATACCGCATTGGCAGATTATCGTCCGCTTTTTTGAAAGTAAGCTTAAAAGCGTATGGCTCCGGATTGATGACAGTACAACAGCAGCAACCCACAGAGGCATTTAATTGGCACCTTTTTATGAAAGGCGAAACAGAATTACAACTTGCTTGTACTTATGGGGAGATTTGGGTAGAAGAATTATACTTACAATGTGAGGGAAATAGCCATGAGTGATATGCATTATGATGAGCTGGGTAGATTTGTTCAAAAGAAATATGGGCAAAAGCAAGCTTTTTCCAGCTTTTTGCCGGGAATTGCAGGAGCATGGGGCGTACCAATGTGGTGCAATTATAACAATCGTGGACAGTGTGTATGCAGCTTTGGAGCGCAAGATAAAGATCATGCTATTATGGAATTTGTGGCAGCGCATACCGCGTATCAGCAAGTGCAGCACACCGGCTTTCGCACCTTTATAAAAATAAATGACAATATGATAGAGCCGTTTGCAGATAGCTGCGGAGACATGACCATTGAAGCGAATGCACTGCTTCTTTCATGGGAAAACCAGATGTTTGCGGTACACATCACATACTTTATTTCGCCGCAAGAAGAAGTACCTGCCCTTTGCCGCACGGTAGAAATAAAAAATAAAAGTGAGCAGACTCTTTCAATAGAAATGTTAGACGGTTTGGCAGCTATTGTACCGTATGGCGTAAAAAATGCAGCGCTGAAAAATGAAGCACAGCTAAGCAAAGCATGGATGCAGGTGGAAAATCTACCAGAAAGGCTGCCGTATTACAGAGTGCGTGCAAGTATGGAGGACTCTGCCTGTGTTACTACAGTGGAAAGCGGTAATTTTGCTTTTGCTTTTGCTGAAGATAATATAAAATTGCCTGTTTTGCCAGATGCTCAGCAAATATTTAGCTGGGATACATCGCTGCACTATCCCCATGCATTTGCTTCACAATCTTTGCAACATCTTCTGGCAGAAAAATCTATGACAAGTAATCTTTTTCCAAGTTGCTTTTTTGCATGGCAAGGTAAGCTTCTGCCGTCTAAGAGTGTCTGTATTTATGAAATGATAGGGCAGGCAAATAACCTTGTCGAAGCACGGCAGTTTGCAAATAAAGCGTGCAATGTTTCCTTTGTAGAACAAAAACTATCTTGCGCTCGCAGATTGGCGGCAGAAATAGGTGAAAAAGCTTTTTGTAAAACGTCTCATAAAGTATTTGACTTGTATAGTCAACAAAATTTGCTGGATAATGTATTGCGTGGCGGCTATCCTTTTTGCTTGCAAAATTCCACTAAACCGGTGTATATATATTCACGTAAGCATGGAGATGCCGAAAGAGAATACAACTATTTTTCTTTGAGTAAAGAATATTTCAGTCAAGGTAATGCAAACTTTCGTGATGTTTGTCAAAATAGACGCAGCGATGTTCTGTTGCAACCCAGCATTAAAGATGAAAATATACACTTATTTTTTGACTTAATCCAAATAGACGGTTACAATCCTCTTGTATTGCAATCTGTGCAATATTACATAAAAAACAGCCAAGCGCTTTTACAGTTTGTACCGCAAAAATATGCTGAAGAGGCGTTTAAGCTGTTTTCAAAGCCTTTTACTTTGGGTCAAGTGGCCATGCGGGCTCAGCATTGGGAAATAAATTCGCTTTCTGACTTTATCTCTTTGGTAATAGAAAATGCACAGCAAGAAGTAATGATTGATTTTAAAGAAGGCTATTGGTGCGACCACTGGACATATCTGTTGGATTTGATTGAAACCTATTTAGCGGTATATCCCGAAAAGGAAACAGAGCTGTTATTTGAGGATTGCAGTTTTCGCTGGCTTACGCCGCAGGCTTGGGTTTGTCCCCAGAAAAAACGGTATGTTAATACTGTAGATGGGTTGAGACAGTATCATTGTCTGGATAAACACAAGCATGAAAAAATAACTTGGCAACAAAGCTGTCAAGGAATTGAAATAAGAAGTACACTCATAGAAAAAATAGTATTTTTATGCTTGATAAAAATTGCAACCCTGGATATGAGTGGTACAGCAATAGAAATGGAGGGAGGAAAGCCGGGCTGGTATGATGCGCTTAATGGCTTACCGGGCTTGCTTGGAGCAAGTGTTGCAGATGGCTGCGAGCTGTTGCGGCTGCTACAATTTGCTGTCAAAAAGCTACGAAGCCAAAAGGATAAGATTTCTTTGGCATTGGAGTTCCACACCTTGTTAGAGAATCTGACGGATTTGTATTCTACACGGCAAAATTTATTTGACACTTGGACGCAAAGAAATGTGATACGAGATGCTTATCGTAACCAAGCGTACAACAGCTTATCGGGAATTAAAATAGAAATATCCGCCCAGCGTTTAGCACAAAAATTAGTATGCTTTGCCTCACAATTAGAAAAAGATATAAATTTGGCAGTACAAGAAAACAACGGGATATGTCCCACTTATTATTGGTATAAAGCTACCGATATTATAAATACGCCCGAAAGTGGTGTTATGCCAACTTCTTTACAAAAAATAAAAATGCCATTATTTTTAGAAGGACCTGTAAAGTGGTTAAAAACAAAAAATTCGCTGCAAAACAAACTAAAAATGGTAGACGCTGTTTATAACAGTGCTCTGTATGATACAAAGCTACAAATGTTGAAGGTAAACAGTTCTTTACAAGATACAAGCTATGAAATAGGACGTGCCAAAGCATTTACGGCCGGTTGGCTGGAAAACGAGTCTATTTGGCTGCATATGTCTTATAAATATTTACTGTCTTTATTGCAAGCCGGCATGTATTCCACTTTTTTTGATGCTTTTAAAACTACGGCAGTTCCTTTTTATTCTCCAGAACAGTATGGGCGCAGCACGTTAGAAAATGTTAGTTTTTTGGCATCTTCAGCAAACCCAAACCCCAAAATTCATGGGCAAGGCTTTGTAGCAAGGCTTACGGGCAGTACGGCGGAGTTTATTTCGCTGTGGCAGGGAATGTTCTTTGGCTTTTCACCGTTTTTTGTACAAGATAAAAAATTGTGTTTGCAATTTTGCCCTGCACTGCCCCAATATTTAATATCTGAAAAACAGATAATACAAGCCACTTTTTTGGGAAAAACAAGTGTAGCTTTTTACATAGAAGAGCTTGACCAGCTTATACCGGGGCAATATATCATCAAGCACTATATTCTTCAAGATGTTTTGGGTATAGTAACAAAAATAGAAGGCAGCATTATTTCACAGCCTTATGCCCAACAAGTGCGAGAGGGTAAAATACAGTCTGTTGAGGTACACATACTACCCTTAAAAAGGAGCGATAGAGAATGAAAGTAAGCGTTACAAAAACAAATCTGCAAAACCAACAATACTGGCAAGAAAATTCTTTACAAGTGATTGAAGGATTTAAAGAAAACGATTCTATTTGCTTATACCCACAAATAAAAGATCAAGTTTTTTATGGGTTTGGAGGGGCTTTTACCGAGGCAAGTGCCTTCAACTGGAAAAAACTGTCTGACTTGGCGAAAAAGGACCTAATGGAGTCCTATTTTGGAACAACTGGTCTTTGCTACACTTTAGGGCGTACCCATATAAACAGTTGCGATTTTTCGTTAGAAAATTATGCTTGTATGGAAGATGAGCAAGATGAAAATTTAATGTCATTTCAGACGCTGAGAGATGAACAATATATAATGCCAATGATACAGGCAGCCCAGCAAGTTGCAGGCGCACCTATAGAGCTAATGCTTAGCCCGTGGAGCCCTCCTTCCTTCATGAAAACCAATGGAAAGATGACAAACGGCGGAAAGTTAAAGCCTGAATACGGTAAGCGATGGGCACAGTGTATAGCACGCTATGTAAAAGCCTATCAAGATAAAGGATTTTGTATCAAAAACATTACGGTACAAAATGAGCCTGATGCCGTCCAACCATGGGATTCCTGTATATATACTGCGGAAGAAGAAACACAATTTGCTATCAATTTTTTACTTCCCGCATTGCAAAAAGCTATAACCCAACCTGTTGATGTTTTTATTTGGGATCACAACAAAGATCAGCTTGTAACACGTTTGCTAAATAGTACTGCTGCGCTAAGCCAAGACGGTGTCATTGCCGGTGCAGCTTTTCATTGGTACTCAGGGGACCATTTTGAAGCGGTTGATATGGTACATCGATTATATCCCAATATAAAACTGTATTTTACTGAAGGCTGTGTGGAGTATAGCCGCTTTGATGGAATGACACTGCTAGAAAAAGCAGAAATGTACGCACATGACATAATTGGCAATTTGAATGCAGGAACAAATGCAATTTTAGATTGGAACTTGCTGTTAGACGAAAAGGGAGGACCTAACTATGTAGGCAATTTTTGTGAATCTCCTATTATGTGTAGCATGGGAGAAGATACAATAGAAAAGAAAGCTTCTTACTACTACATCGGTCAATTTAGTCGGTTTATTCAACCTAATTCTAAACGGATTGGTGTTTCTACATGTTGTAAAGAAATAGAGGCGACAGCTTTTCAAAACTTGGATTGCTCCATCGCTTTGATTTTATTAAATACTTCATCTAATGATAAATCCTTGCATGTGCGTTTAAATGAAAATAGCTTTACAGACCTTACGGTGTACGCACATGAAATTGCTACGTTAAAGATTATCCCCTAAATTGATGGCATACAGCAATAAAGTTGAGAAAAATTTAATTTTTTACGGTAAATACAGTTTATCTCAAGCACTTGTAAATTTGTAGCTCTGCGTGGTATCAAAAGGTCTGGTTTTCATAATTGAAAACTAGGCCTTTTTTATTTTTTGTGTTAAAATGCCAGTATAGATTACTTATAGTAGCTTTGGGGGGATGGCATTGAAAAAAATGCTTGTAACAGGTGGAACGGTATTTGTCAGCAGGTATATTGCAGAATATTATATAGCAAACGGATATGATGTCTATGTGCTTAATAGAAATAGTCGAAAGCAACCTGCCCATGCAAAACTGATTGAAGCGGATAGACACAATTTAGGTGAAATTCTTAAAAATTATTACTTTGATATCATTATTGATACCGCATATTCTGCAACAGATGTTTCTTTACTGCTTGATGCTGTGGGCGGATATGAGGACTATATATTAATTAGTTCAAGCGCTGTTTATCCCCAGTGGGGCATACAGCCTTTTACAGAAGAGACCGAATTGGGCGCCAACAAGTATTGGGGAAAATACGGTACAGATAAAATAGAAGCAGAAAAAACATTGCTGCAAAGAAACCCTCGCGCATATATTCTCAGACCTCCCTATTTATACGGACCAATGAACAACGTGTATCGGGAAGCATTTGTGTTTGATTGTGCCATGCAGAGCAGGCCGTTTTACATACCCCAAGACGGAAAAATGCAATTACAATTTTTTCATGTAAAAGATATGTGCAAATTTATTGAAATCATACTAAATGCAAGGCCAAATCAGCATATTTTTAACGTTGGTAATAAAGAGAGTGTTTCGGTTTGTGAATGGGTTGAAATGTGTTATCATATTGTTGGAAAAAAAGTGCAGTTTGTAAATATATACCATAACATCGAGCAAAGAAATTATTTTAGTTTTTATAACTATCAGTATTTTCTTGATGTTTCAAAGCAGTATCAGATAATGGAAAACACTGTTTTTTTACAAGACGGTCTAAAGGAATGTTTTAATTGGTATCAGCAAAACGTGGACAAAGTAAGCAAAAAACCGTTTTTGAATTATATTGATACAAATTTTCGCTGTACAAATGAGAATAAATGAAGAAAAGCTTAATCCATAGCTTGATTTTTGAAAATAAAACTATGCCGTTTGGGCCAGTATGGGGGAGGGTGCTTTTTTTGGAAAAATATATTGCTTTTTTGCGCGGGATAAATATTAGCGGAAAAAATAAAATTTCTATGCCGCTGCTTAAAAAGGCGTTTGAAGATATGGGCTTTTTAGATGTAAGCACATATATCAACAGCGGAAACGTTATTTTTTCGGGAGTAGATTGTGACAAAGCCGCCATAGGTGGACGCTGTAAAGCTATGATAAAAGAAAAATTTATGTTGGACGTTCCGGTTGCCGTTATTTCTCTTAAAGATATAACGGAGGCATTGCATAATGCACCGGAATGGTGGGACGCAAGTTCCGACAAAGAAGTGATACACCAGATTATTTTCTTAATTTCTCCCATTACCGTTGAAGAAGTATATAATGCGGTAGGAGAGGCAAAACCTGATTATGAACAGGTTGATTATTATAAAAATATTATTTTCTGGTCGGCACCAAGAGTAACCTTATCCAGAACAAGATGGTATAAAATTGCAAGTTCCTGTGTAAACAACAAAGTGACAATTAGAAACGCGGGTACGGTAAAAAAATTAGTTTCTCTATCTCAAAAATAGTGTCTGTTTTGAGTTTTTTAATGGAGTATGAAACAGTAAAGAATATACTAAAATTTAGGTAGTATGTAATATGGTTTTACAAAATAAAACACCTACAAGAAACTTTGTATATCTTGTAGGTGTTTTACTTTGCAAAAATGAAATTGACAGCGGTTTTTTGGCGCTGGCATTTTTGCGGCTTTAAGGTTATATAAAGATAAGCTTACAATTTGAAATAAAATACCTTAATAAGCTATATGTTTATAAGCTGCAACGAGAGTAAAAGTTTTATAACGTGTAAAATGCAGGACTATTTTGTTAGCGTATAAAGCAAACTTTGAAAATAAAGCCGAAATTTTGTAAAAGCGGGGTATTTGTTTTTAAATAAAGTGATGAATAAAAGGGTAACCGATTAAAAAAACAATACAAAAATTTTAGTATGTATAATGAAAGGAGGCAACCTAAGTTGGAACAGTAAGGCGCTCTACAGATTTTCCGTCTTGCCACTGTTTAAAATAAACATCGCTGCATTTTTTGTATTTTGCAAACAAATTTTTTGCCTGCTCTTCGTTGCAGTAAACTTTCCAGCAGCCGCAGCACTTATAGTTGCAAGCTTTATTTTCTATAAAACCCAGCACATCTTCTGGTGGGTAACCCAAAAACAGCCCGATTTCATGAGGGAAAGCGTCGCTGCTCTGTAGTTTATCCGTAAGTTTAAGCACACATTTTTCGGGGCTTGTACAGGTATATCCCTGCGTTTGCAGCAGCTGCCTTGTTAAACTATGCGTAAAATCTTTTTTTAGCTTTGCCGGCCTAAAGATATAAATGAGAGCTTTGTTTTGACGACATCGTAAAGGTAACACGCGCAGTCCCTTTGGTACCAATCGCTTGTTTAATTGTCTGATTTCGTCTTTCAGCAGGTGGGAACTCGCAAAAGAGCAAGAAAACAAGTTTCCTGTTTTTAACCCCGCCAAGGTAGGGGAACAGTGGCGGATAACTAATTCTTCTGACATACGGTATCCTCCTGCGATATATGGGCTTCTAAAATATTTTTTAGGGCAGTCATAGAGCTGGAATGAGATTTTGCTACGGTGATAGTTTGTCCTTTTATTTCGTTTAAGGCACAGCGTACCATTTTGTGAGACACCGTATTGGTAAAAAGAACCATCAAATCGGGAGTTCCGATTTTATTTTTTAAAGTACCCGACATTTGTGTAAAAACCTTTGCATTACAGGCATAAATGTTACAAATGTCTATATATTTGCGCACCATACAGTCGTGCCCACCTACAATTACAACGCTCATTGTATACTCCTTTTCAAGTTAGCTATAGCTAACCTTTACTTTTAAAATGGGAGATGCGTCTATTATTTCGCATCTCCCGTTTGCTTATTTTACAGTGTGGCAGGAACCGCTCATGGCACAGTCTTTACAGCCGCACCCACAGGAAGATTTGCCCTGTTTTTTGTTTTTAATCAAGCCCAGGGTAATTGCAACAACAACTGCCGCAACAATCCCTCCCACAATAATAGTTCCAGCGTTTTCTGCTATAAATAAATACATAGTTAGCTCCTTTATCCTTCGTTTTTACTATAGTCCAACGCTTTTCGTAAGGGTAGTTGCCTCTTTATATGGGCGCAAAAGCATATACGCCATAGCAGCCAAAACCAGCAGCGCCGAGATTAATCCCGCTACATTTAGGGTGCCTGTAAAGCAAGAACCGATTTGGAAGACAATAAGCGATACCGCATATGCAAATACGCACTGATATACAATGGCAAAAGCAGTCCATTTGGCAGAGTTCATTTCACGTTTGATAGCGCCCATAGCGGCAAAGCAGGGGGCACACAGCAAATTAAAAATTAAGAAGGAGTATGCTGCAAGAGGAGTCATTTCTTCAAAATCTAAAACGCCAAAAACGCTTACAACTTCTTCTTTTGCAACAAGACCCATAATAGTTGCCACAGCAGCTTTAATGTTACCAAATCCAAGAGGCGTAAATATCCAGGAAATAGCGTTGCCGATAATGCCTAAGATGCTGTTTTCCAATTCCATTTCGGTACTGAAAGTGAACATACCCTGTACAAATCCAAAGCAAGAGCCCGCCCAAATAACAATAGAAGAAAGCAGGATAATGGTACCTGCTTTTTTGATGAAAGACCAGCCGCGTTCCCACATAGAACGCATTATGTTACCAAGGGTAGGCCAGTGGTAGGCAGGTAACTCCATAACAAAGGGGGCAGGGTCGCCGGCAAACATTTTTGTCTTTTTTAACATAATGCCGGATATAACAATGGCGGCAATACCCACAAAATAAGCGCTTGGTGCTACCCACCATGCACCGCCAAACAATGCAGAAGCGATAAGTGCAATAATAGGTAATTTTGCTCCGCAGGGAATAAAGGTTGTTGTAATAATGGTCATACGACGGTCGCGTTCGTTTTCAATGGTACGAGATGCCATGATGCCGGGAACGCCGCAGCCTGTACCGATAAGCATAGGAATAAAAGATTTACCCGAAAGACCAAATTTACGAAAGACACGGTCAAGTACAAACGCAATACGGGACATATAACCGCAAGCTTCTAAAAAAGCAAGAAAAATAAACAAAACAAACATTTGCGGAACAAAGCCCAATACGGCACCAACACCGCCTACAACGCCGTCCAAAATAAGCCCTTGCAGCCAGTCGGCACAGCCAATAGCGGTTAAAGCGTCTTCTACTAAAACAGGAATACCTGGAATCCAGACTCCGTAGGCAGAAGCTTCAGGCATGGTCTCGGCTTCTAATGCAGCGTCTACTGTATCTGAAATGCTATAGCCGCTTTCACTTAAAGAGTCACCAAAAGAGCCGTAAGCCTCTTCAAAAACCGCAAAATCGCCTTCTTGTATTGCCTCGTCAATATCGGCAGCTCCAATTACTTGGGCTGATACCGCCTCAGAGACAGTTTGCTGTACCTCTTGAGTAAAAATGGAGGTTTCAGCGTAGTTGTTTAGGGCTGTTTCATATTGTGTACTGCCGTTGCCAAATAGGTGAAAACCGTCTCCGAACAGACCGTCGTTTGTAAAATCAGTTACCCAAGTGCCAACAGTAGAAACAGAGATAAAGTATACTAAAAACATAACAACCGCAAAAATTGGTAACGCGGCAAAGCGGTTGGTAACAATTTTATCAATTTTGTCAGACGTAGACAGCTTACCTACGTTTTTCTTTTTGTAACAGCCTTTAATCAGCTGGGCAATATATATGTATCTCTCGTTGGTGATAATGCTTTCTGCGTCGTCGTCAAGCTCTTTTTCGGCTGCGGTAATATCGTCCTCAATGTGAGAGAGCACAGCTGCGTCTAAATTAAGCTGAGACAAAACTTTGTCGTCACGCTCAAAAATTTTTATGGCATACCACCGTTGCTGCTCCGCAGGCATATCATGTACGGCGGCTTCTTCAATGTGTGCAATGGCGTGTTCTACTGCACCTGAAAAAGTGTGCTGGGGAAGTGTGCTTGCGCTTTTTGCGGCCTCAATAGAAGCCTCCGCTGCCTCCATGATACCCTCATTTTTCAAAGCAGATATTTCAAGCACCTTGCATCCCAACTGGTGAGATAGCTCTTCAATATCAATTTTGTCGCCGTTTTTTCGCACAATATCCATCATGTTAATTGCAACAACAACCGGAATACCCAGTTCTGTAAGCTGAGTTGTAAGGTACAGATTGCGCTCCAGGTTTGTGCCGTCAACAATATTTAAGATGGCGTCGGGACGTTGACCAAGCAAATAATTTCTTGCAACAACTTCTTCCAAAGTGTAAGGAGAAAGAGAATAGATACCGGGAAGGTCGGTAATAATCACACCCTCGTGTTTTTTCAATTTTCCTTCTTTTTTTTCAACTGTAACACCGGGCCAGTTTCCTACAAATTGGTTAGACCCTGTTAATACGTTAAACAATGTAGTTTTGCCACAGTTGGGGTTTCCTGCCAGAGCAATTTTTAAATTCATAACAAAGTTCCTTTCTGTGCCTATTAGCATGTGCTAACTGCACGTTAAAAAAATAAGAGCCGCAATACTCTGTCTAGGGTTATTCTACTTCAATCATTTCTGCATCGGCTTTTCTAAGCGAAAGCTGATACCCGCGCACTGTAATTTCAATAGGGTCGCCTAAGGGTGCCACTTTACGCACATCAACCTGGGTGCCCTTTGTAAGGCCCATATCCATAATTCTGCGTTTTACGGCGCCTTCGCCATAAAGCTTTACTACCTTTGCAGTCTCTCCCACTTTAACGCTTTTAAGAGTTTTCATGATTTTCCTCCTGTAAATCGTATTTTACATTTAATAATTTTTGCTTTTAAATCATAATTTTTTGTGCCAGCTCACGGCTGATTGCAATGCGGGAATCTTTTATGTTTACAATGACATTTCCGCCGATTTCCGAAATTATTTTCACGCTGCCGCCTGTTACAAAACCCAGATTTTCCAAATGTTTTTTTATCTGTGCGTTACCGCCAATTTTTTTAATAATATTATCTTCTCCAGAAATTGCGAGGGTAAGAGGCATCATGTTTCCGTCCTTTCTTACAGGGGTTATTGTTTTTATTCTAATTAGCAAATGCTAACTAAAGATTTAAAAAATAAGTTAGCGTTTGCTAACAAAAAATATATTAGCATACGCTAACCAAACTGTCAATACTTTTTTGTAATTGGCAGGGAAATAATTTTACTTTCAGATAAATGAATAATTGATATGCGAGAGAAAAAGAAGTAAAATAATGAAAGAAGTTAAAAAGGAGTTGTAAAATTATGAACAAGATGGAACAGGTTCGCGCTGAGATGTTTCAGGCGATGAAAGACAAAAACGCGCAAAGAAAAGCAGATTTATCTTCTTTGTTAAGTGCATTAAAGGCAAAATGGAAAGATAAAAATGCAGACCTTACAGAAGAGGAAGAAAATGCAGTTGTGCTAAAAGAGCTAAAGCAAACACAAGAGACCTTGGCAACAACGCCTGCCGACAGAACAGATATTATTGCGGAGTGCGAAGCTAGAATTGCAACGTTAAAAGAGTTTGCACCCCAGCAAATGGGTGAGGCTGAGATAAAAGCTATAATAGCTAAGGTTCTGGCTGAAATGGATATTACTTCGCCTACACCGCAACAAAAGGGTTTGATTATGAAAAATTTAATGCCCTTGGTAAAAGGTAAGGCAGACGGTTCTTTGGTAAATAAATTAGTAGCCGATTTATTTGCATAAAAAAAGGCGGTGTTTTCTATGTGTTAGAAAATACCGCCTTTTATTTTAGTTGCGTCCTGTGTTAGAACGATGTTTATTATTATCCAACGCTATTTGCTGGATAAGCTTTTTTTGCCGTGTTTCCAAATGGGAGATTTTTATTGTCATGGCAAATTGATTGACAAGCAAAATAAAGAGAATAAACAAATATACAAAGTTAACGGGACTTTGTATTCCCAATATTTGGGCTGCCATTTGCGGTAATTTTGGAAATACGCTTACAATAATCAAGGCCGCTGAAAACAAAATCCAAAAAATCGAGTCCTCAATTTGCATACGACTTTTGCGAATGCGCAGTAAAATATAATAAGTGAAGAATAACGAGCCGATAAACAAAGCAAGTCTTAAAGCTAAACTCATGCTTTTTTAACCTCCTTTTTATCTCGTTTGCGAAACCACTGTATCAGCAAAATGGAAAGACACATACGAATCATGTAGGCGATAGAACGAGAAAAGTTCAGGTAGCTTTCGCCCGCTTGTCGTTCCTCCATTTCCACTTGTACTTCTCCTACGCGGGCGCCGCATTTTATCAAGTAGCTAATGGTATCGGGTTCGGGGCCGTAATTAAGGCTTTTTGCAAACTCTGCGGTCATATTGCGGTTAAACAGGCGCATTCCGCTGGTGGGGTCTTTAATGGTTTGTCCGGTAGTAAGCTTTATTGCCAAGGAAATGAAAAAGCTGCCCAACATGCGTAAGTTAAATGTTTTTTTCTTTGTTACAAAGCGAGAGCCGATAACAATATCATAGCCCTGTTCCATAGCTTCCAGCATAGGCTGAATATATTCAGGCTTATGCTGTCCGTCGGCGTCAAACTGTAGGGTGTAGTCGTAATCATTTTCATAAGCATAACGCAGCCCTGTTTGAAAAGCGCCCGCAAGGCCAAGGTTAGCCGGTAAGTCTATTAAATTATAGCCGTTAATATAACAAAGTTTGGCGGTACTGTCAACAGAGCCGTCATTTATAACAACATAGTCAAATTGGGGATAATGGTGTGTAAGGGTTTCCACCACGTTTTCTATGCTTTCTGCTTCATTATAAGCAGGTATAATAACCAAAGTTTTCATAAGCGATTCGCAATCCTTCCGCTAGCGTAATGCTCTCCAATCAATTTGTTCCAGTTTTGTACACGTTGCCTCCCAGGTAAAAGCTTCTAATAAGCGGCTGTAGCTTTTATCTGCGGCTGCTTTGCAGGCTTTTGGTTGAGAAAGAGCCTCTGCAAGCGCCAGAGAAATAGCAGATGGTGTGTTTTCTTGTAAAATAATACCATAATCTCGTCCGGTTATCAATTCTTTACTGCCGCCCCTTGTTGTGGTAATTACAAAACATTTGCACGCAACAGCCTCTAAAACGCTGGTTGGCAAGCCCTCTGGGTAATCTGTTGGCAGACAAAAAATATCGCTTTCACACAAAAGCGGCACTATTTTGGCAAAAGGCAAACTACCAAGCAGAATAATATGTGAGGTTGCGTGTGGTTGCAGCTGCGGCATCAATGCGCCGTCGCCCGCAATAAATAGATAAGTGTCTGCCCTTAAAGCTTCGGGTAAAAGAGTATATGCCTGTACAAGCTTTTGGGGGCCTTTTTCGGCTACCAATCGTCCGGTAAAGCAGATGATTTTATCCTTTTGCGTAAGCCCGTAAGCTTGCCGAAAAGAGCAGGCAGGCGCATAAGCCAGCTGTTCTAGCTGTTGAGGGTCTACACTATTGTATAAAGTATCGGTAGCGGTAACGCCAAAGTGAGCAAGCCATTGGTTACAGCTTTGAGAAACACCGTAAAAGTTTTTGCAATAATGCTTAATTGCGGCAGTGTTTAAATGCTCGTATACGCGTCCGGCAAAGCTTGTAAGGGCGTTGCCGATTACCATGTGGTTTGTGCCGTGATTGATTACAATGGCAGGAATGTTGTGTTTTGCAAAAAAGCGGGCTCCTACGGCAGAGTTGGTATAAATTTGTGTTTGTACAATGCCGCAGTCAATGTTTTCAGACGCCAGTTTTTTTAATGCCTTGCGAAAAGTATGGTTAATTTTAACTACGGGCATACG
>JAQUTM010000042.1 GCA_028694405.1 Oscillospiraceae bacterium | reverse complement strand
ACCGGTAGGGCCAACAAAAATAAAACTGGCAGGACGGCGACGGCTGGCAATTCCCGCACGGTTACGCTTAATGGCGGCAGCTACAAGCTCTACTGCTTCATCTTGACCGATAATATGCTCTTTTAAATGGTGTGCCAAACCGGTTAGCTTTGTAAATTCACTCTGCTGTATTTTTAAAGCAGGTATTCCTGTCCACAGCTCAATAACCTTTGCCAAATCATCAGTGGAAACTTCTATTTCATCTACCAATACTTTTTGCTTTTCCTGCTCTTGCTCTTGATGTAAAATCTGCGTTTTCAGTTCAGCAATTCGTTGATAGTCCATCTCCTCGGTTTCTTGCTCTTCTTCCTCTAACTGTGCATTTAATGTTGCCAACATTTTTTCCCCGTCAACATATGTGGTAATTTCAGGGTGAGCAAGGCTGCAACAGGCACAGGCTTCATCTAACAAGTCAATCGCTTTGTCGGGTAAAAAGCGGTCTGTAATATAGCGCTCACTCATGCGCACCGTCATTTCAATAATGGTATCCGGCACCTTTACATAGTGATGCTTTTCATAATAAGCTTTAATGCCGCGCATTACGCTTATGGTGTCCTCTATGCTGGGCTCTTCCACCTTAACGGGTTGAAACCGACGCTCCAGTGCTTGGTCTTTTTCAATATATTTGCGATATTCTGCAAAGGTGGTGGCACCAATTACCTGTATTTCCCCTCTGGAAAGCGCGGGCTTTAAAATATTAGCGGCGTTCATAGCGCCCTCGCTGTCTCCCGCACCTGTAATATTGTGAATTTCATCAATAAATAAAATGATGTTGCCTGCGGCTTTTACTTCGCCAATCAAACCTTTTACGCGGCTTTCAAACTGGCCTCTAAACTGGGTGCCGGCAACCAGCGCCGTTAAATCCAGCAGATAAATTTCTCTGTCCTTTAAACGTGCAGGTACGTTACCAGCCACAATGTACTCGGCAATTCCCTCTGCAATGGCAGTTTTACCTACACCTGCCTCGCCAATTAAGCAAGGATTGTTTTTTTGGCGGCGGCTTAAAATTTGAATCGTACGATAAATCTCACGGTCTCGGCCAATTATATTATCCAGCTTACCGTCTCTGGCTTTTTGGGTTAAATTCTCACAGTAATTATCTAAAAACTTGCGTTTTCCCTGTCTGCCCTTATCTTTTTTGTCGTCTTTTTTCTTATCCTTTGCATTTTTGCTTATGGGGCCTGCGCTCATATCTGCAGGGTTACCGCTTGCGTCGGTACCCATACCAAACATCAAAGGAAACGCCGGACTGCCGCCGGGACTAAAATCGTCCTCGCCGTCGTCCTCATCATTTTCCATTTCCTGCATTTGTTGAGCAAAACCGGGCATACCGCCAAACTGTTCCATCATGCCGTCCAGTCCGCCGTCTCCCATCATAGATTGAAAACGTTCCTCCATGCCCTCCAAGTCTTCGTCCCGAATACCAAACTGCTTCATCATATCTTCTACAGGTTTAATACCCAGCTCTTTTGCACAAGTAAGGCAATAGCCCTCACTCTTCATATTTGCGCCATCACTGCGCTGTACAAATACAATCGCCTGGCGTTTATTACATTTTACACAAATCAAATTTCGTATGTTCCTTTCTACCGAAAGTGTAACCCTTTGTTGGGTGTAACGTTATTATAAAGGATAATTATAAACAAATTTTGAATAAATACAAAATTTTTAGCAATCAAGTTAAAAGAGTGCTAATCTTTTCCTTTTTCTGTTTGAATACGAGAAAAGCACTGTAAAAATAAAGGCACATACATCACAAATGCAAACAGCACCAACGCTGTTGTTATGCCCAGTAATGCATATACAAGCATACCCTGTAGCTGTGGAAAAACCACCAATATTACCATAGCTGTGTAAAACACTACAGTAGCCGCTTTGCCAAACCACCGCGACGCCTCTATCTCGGCACCTTTTTTAAACAGGTATCCGCCCATTACTAACATTGTAACCTCTTTTGCTATCATTACTACAAAAAAGACAATATACTGAGGGTACAAAACAGACATAACAATACAAACCGTGCCTTGCGTCAGCTTGTCAGCTACCGGGTCCAGTACACGTCCTAAATAGGTGGTCCAACCAAAATGTCTGGCCAAAAAGCCGTCCAGCACATCTGATAAGCCGCTTAATACCAGTATAATACCGGCTTGCAGATATTGACCTTGCAACATATAAACAGCAAAAAACGGTATCAATACAATTCTAATTAAGGTTAGCATATTTGGTATATGTTTCATTTACGTTCCCCCTATATTTTACAAAATGTGTGAAAAATTACCGCAATTTCACACCCTTAAAACAACCTTTAAGAAAACGGATTATATAAAATAAAATACTTGTACAAGGTGCTGTTGGCCAAGTTTTCCGGTGTAAAGGCCCAAATGCCCCCTGTAACCGATAAAACCGCCCAAACAATACATAAACCTATGTACACATACAACAGGCCAATGGCAAAACCGGTAACCATACCCAATGTGCGGTTTACACCGCCCACTAAAGGAATACGATTGATATTTACCATGGTTGCGCTGATAAAGTTTACACATAATTTAATAACCGCAAAGCTTACAAAAAACACAACAAAAGCAAGTATGGGTACAAATAAAGGTTGTACCACGTCCTCTACTATTTGCATCGCTGCACCCGGCACCGTGGCGTCAATGGCAGCGGTGCTTTGCTGTAGGTTTAAGCTTTCCAAAATATTGCCGGGCAACAGCGTTTTCAGCTTTTCGGCAATTTGCTGCAAGGTAACAATCCCTTCGTTTTCTGCCAAAGTGGTGGAAACCTTTTCCGTAAAAGTATTTTTGAAAAAAGCTTCAAACAAGGCAGGCGAAGCTTTACTGCTTATTACCGTTGCGCCCACAATAGCAATTACGTTGCCCACCAGCTCTATAATGCCTGCAACAAAACCCTTGTGGGCGTACGATAGCATAACACTAAGCGCTATACCCAGTAAAACAATATCAAATATTATCGCAAAATTCATATTTAATCTCCTATTTTAATGCACATACCTCTGCGGCGGTAAGTACCAGCGGCTCTTTGGCACCTATCAGCTTAAGCGGCTGCGCATTTAAAGCTGTACTACCTAAGCCCTCCCCTGTTAAAGTATAGGTTTCTACACTGTTTTCTGTTAAAACATATGCATGTTCTCGGTCAATCAGCACATCTTGAGCCGTTGTATCTACCTGTGCTATTGCCAAAACCTCTAAGCTGTCGTTTAAAAGTATTAAAGTTTTTGCGCTGCTGCCCAGCAGCAAAGCGGTGTTTTGATTTTTTGTACATGCCGCCTGTATGGGCAGCTCGTAACTGTACGCGCAAATTTGTTCACCTGTTTGACTGTTGTATACAGCAATAAAATTATCATAAACCACAAGCAGCCTGTTGCCGGTTAAATAATGGATTTGCAGCGCCAAGGCGTCGGGCACAAAAAATGTAGCAGTTTCTGCGTCACTTGCAATATTTAGCAAATACAGTGTGGTGCCCAGCGCACCGTCCTTTGGGGTAATTGTGGTTACAGCAAAGTCTTTGTCGTTATTTGCAAAAGTGATTGCCGACGGATATTCGCTTGCAAAGCTGTAAGTATAAATTTCATTGTACCTATTATTATATATGTGTATTTCACTGGTGTAGCGGTCACTTTTTGTGGCAACTGCCAAGGTGCCGCCGGGGCTCATCTCTGCCAACAGCACAGCATAATCGTAAGTTTTTGTGGCCAAGGTGCGGGTACGGCTGTGAATTTGCAACTCTTTTCCGCTGCGATTGTATACGCAAAAACGTGTGTTGCCTGCGGTAATTTCAGGGTTTGCATAGCCCGGCTGAAACCGTTTTAACTCGCCCGCCGTGGAAGAGTACACAACCACGTCCTGTTTACCTGAGGCTACAAACCCGCCGCCCAGCGGCTGTACACGTTGAAAATTTGCCAAAGACAACGATACCGGCCACCCTTTACCAGGCATTAAGGTAATTTTTACGCTGTCCACCACTTCTCCCAAAATGGCCAAAGACGAGCCGAATATACCTGTAAAGTAACACAGCACCATAGCAAGCACAAAAACCGATATGGCAGCATTACGCAGCTTGCGCAGCTTTTTGCGGCGACGAATTTGTTCAATTTTGGTCATGTCGCTTGTTTTCATATCAGTAATTCACCTTACTTAAATAAAGTCCCTCGCTGGGCGCCCGTGGGCCTGCCAAGCTGCGGTTTTCAGCCGCAATAATTGCAGGCATTTGCTGTGGCGCAATGCGGTGGCATCCCACTTCTACCAAGGTGCCCACCATAATGCGCACCATATTGTACAAATAGCCGTCCGCTGTTACGGTAAAGGTTATATTATCCTCATGTTTTTCAACAGTAAACTCAAAAACCTCGCGTACAGTATCTACAATTTTACTGCCGCCGCTCATAAAACTGGCAAAGCTTTTTTTACCCACATAGTGGGCGGCCGCCTGTTGCATGGCTTGTACATCTAAAGGGCAGCCCACGCGCCACTCCAGCCCTTGCATAAACGGGTTAGCCACTTGGCTGTTGCGCACCTTGTAAATATACTGCTTACTAATAGACGAATACCTTGCATGGAAATCTTCATCTACCTCTTTGGCGCTAAGTACCCGAATATCCTCAGGCAAATGTGCATTTAGGGCAAGCGGCAGCTTGTAGGCACTTATAGGTTTTGGCAAAATAAAGCTTACGCAGTATGCCAGTGCGTGTACGCCTGTGTCGGTGCGGGAGCAGCCTTTTACGTCAGGGCGGGTGTGCCATACTTTTTCCATGGCGTTTTGCAGTACCTCGCATACACTCAATGCGTTTTGCTGTACCTGCCAACCATGATAATTTGTACCTTTATAGGCGATTGTAATCAGTATGTTAATAATTGTATTCCTCCAACGGGATTTTATTGCCGGATTAAAAAATTACAGGCAGCATTTTTGTAAAGCAGATAGCCGTTAAAACAGCTGCGCAAACAAGGGCGCTTACAAAATCACTTGCGTGCAGCTTTAACTGCTTTAGGCGGGTACGCCCCTCTCCGCCGCGGTAGCATCTGCACTCCATGGCCATGGCAAGTTCATCTGCACGGCGAAATGCCGAAATAAACAGCGGTATCAATACAGGTACCAAAGCCGTAATACGGTCTTTAATGCTGCCGCTGTCAAGCTCGGCACCACGCGCTTTTTGTGCGTTCATGATTTTATCGGTCTCCTCAATTAAAGTAGGTATAAACCGCAGCGCTATGGTCATCATCATTGCCAGCTCATGCACCGGCATATGCATCTTAGCAAGCGGCTTCAGCAGCCGTTCGATGGCATCTGTAAGGGCGATGGGGCTGGTGGTGTAGGTTAGCAGGCTGGTGCCGCTGATTAACCCCACAATGCGCAGAGACATGATGACAGCGTACACAATGCCCTCTTTTGTTATGGTAATAAAGCGCCATGTAAAAACAGGAGTTCCCCCAACAAAAAAGATGTTGAGTATAGCCGTAAACAGCACGATAGGCAAAATAGGTTTTAAGCTTTTTAGAATAGTTTTCAGCGGTATTTTGGCTACGGCATACAAAACGCCGATAAACAATAAGCTGCACAGCAGCCCTACCAAGTTACTTGCAACAAACAGCACAATTACAAAGGCGACCGTTAGTAAAATTTTAATGCGCGGGTCCAGTTTATGCACAGGACTGTTGCCCGGAAAATGTTGTCCAATGGTAATATCTTTAAGCATTTGTGCCGCCCTCCTTTGCTGCTTTATAGGCCAGTAAGGTTTTTACGGCATAAGGTATGGTGTAAACATCGGTATCAATATCAATGCCCATCTCTTTTAATTTTAAAAAGATTTTTGTTACCTGCGGTACGCTTAGCCCCATTTCCAGCAGCTCGGGGGCACGGTCAAACACTTTTTGGGTGGTGTCGTACATGGCAACCTTGCCGTCTTTCATCACAAGCACCTTGTCGGCATACTTTGCAATATCCTCCATGCTGTGGCTTACCAAAATGACAGTGCTGCCCGTCTCTTTGTGGTATTTTTTTACCTGCGATAAAATCATTTCTCTGCCCTCGGGGTCCAGTCCGGCGGCAGGCTCGTCTAAAACCAGCACCTTTGGCTCCATGGCAATTACACCCGCAATGGCAACACGGCGTTTTTGTCCGCCGCTAAGCTCAAAGGGGCTGCTTTGTAAAAGTGCTTCATCAAGCCCGCAAAAAGCGGCTGCCTCTTTTACCCTACGGTCAATTTCGTGGGCGGACAGGCCCATGTTTTTTGGTCCAAAGGCAATATCCTTATAAACGGTTTCCTCAAAAAGCTGGTATTCGGGATATTGAAACACAAGCCCCACTTTAAAGCGAAAGCTGCGTATTTTTTTACTGTCTGCCCACATGTCCTCGCCGTCAATATAAATGCGGCCCGAAGTGGGTTTGTTTATGCCGTTAAAATGGGTGATTAAGCTGCTTTTTCCGCTGCCTGTAGGACCTATTACCCCCACAAAATCTCCCTTTTCTATACAAAAGCTAACCTTGTCTACCGCAGTTGTGGCATTTGGCATACCGGGTGCGTAAACGTAGCTTAAATCTTCTACCCGTATCATATCCATGGTCTGTTCTCCTTTTGGTCGTGCGCTTGCCAAAGATACACGCCGTTATGTGTAGCCGCTCCGCGGCCTGTCATGTTTGCAATAATTATACTTTTGGGGGGTGCCTGACGCCTATGCAAGCAGCTGATACAGCAGCCTTGCACACTCTTCGGTTGTAATAACACCTCTGGGCAGGGGCACGCCCGCTTTTGTAAGCTCTAAGCACAGCTCGCTGGCCTGCGGCACGTCCAGCCGCAAAGCTTTTACCTGCTCTACTTGGCTGAAAATTTCTTGTGGGGTGCCTTCCATTTTTATCTCTCCGCCGCCCATTACAATTACACGGTCCGCCTGCGCGGCCTCCTCCATATAGTGGGTTATCATAACCACGGTAATGCCAAAATCTTGATTTAGCTTACGCACGGTTTTCATTACGCGTTCACGTCCGCGGGGGTCCAGCATAGCGGTGCTCTCGTCCATAACCAGACAGTCCGGACGCATGGCAATTACGCCTGCAATGGCCACACGCTGTTTTTGGCCGCCGCTTAAATTATGAGGCGCCTTGTGGCGATGCTTAAAGATACCGCTCATCTCCATGGCTTCGTCTATGCGGGTGCGGATTTCCTGTGGCGGCACGCCCAAATTTTCCAGGGCAAAAGCCACATCTTCTTCTACAATGGTGGCCACAATTTGGTTGTCTGGGTTTTGAAACACCATTCCCACCTTTTGGCGAATATCATACAGCTTGTCTTCGTCAGCGGTGTCCATACCCTCTACGATAACCGTTCCGCCGGCAGGCAGCAAAATGGCATTAAAGTGCTTTGCCAGTGTACTTTTTCCACACCCGTTGGCACCAAGAACCGCCACCAATTCCCCTTTTTTTATACCCATGCTTACATGGTTTAATACAGGGCGGCCGTCCTCATTATAGCGAAACACCAAATCATGGGCTGTTATCATTTCTTTTTCTGTTTCGTTGTTCATTTTATGCTCCTTAATGGACAGGTTTTCCACAGCTTTTGCGTTTTTGGTGGAAAACTCACCCGTCAGCTTTTAGTAAAGCTGCTGCATTTATCTTATGTTGTTTTAACTGCCGTATGTGCCCAAAGCCAAACAAGCTTTTCTGCTTTGGCTTAAAGCACCGCATTTTTCACAAAACCTACGGCTGTATTGTATCCATTTGTTGTTCTGTCCAAATGGCGGTGGCGCCGCAGGGCACTTCGCCGCCGGTAGCGCTGACAGGTAGACCGATTTCATCACAGCTTACACTGCCGCCGTATTTGGGCTGCATCTTTGTTTGCAGCATATATTTCATTACGCTGGGACTTATGCCGGCAGTATAGCTGTTAACCGCAAAAAACAGCGGTGTATCGCTTACAATTTCCATACACTGGCTAATCAAATCATCAATGCAGTCTTCCAGCTTCCAAATTTCTCCCCCAGGGCCGCGGCCGTAGCTTGGGGGGTCCATAATAATGGCATCATATTTACTGCCCCGACGCGCTTCGCGCGCCACAAATTTACCACAGTCATCTACAATCCAGCGGATTGGCTTGTCCGCAAGGCCGCTGACTGCTGCGTTTTCGCGTCCCCACGCAACCATGCCCTTACTGGCATCTACATGGCATACGTTAGCGCCTGCCGCTGCACACGCTAAGGTTGCCCCCCCTGTGTACCCAAACAGGTTTAACACTTTTACAGGGCGCCCCGCTTTGGCAATCAGCTGGCGGTATAAATCCCAGTTAACGGCCTGCTCGGGAAACACACCTGTGTGCTTAAAGCCTGTAGGGCTTACAATAAAGGTTAAATCCTTGTAGGTAATGTTCCACTTTTCCTGTACATGGCGCTTATAGTCCCATTTTCCGCCGCCGCTGTTGCTGCGGTGGTATACGGCATGGGGGTTGCGCCACTGTGGGCTGATTTCATAGTTTTTCCAAACCACCTGCGGGTCCGGCCTTACCAAAATAGTGCTGCCCCATCGCTCCAGTCGGTTTCCTTTGGTGGCGTCTATAATTTCGTAGTCTTTCCAATCCTTGGCTGCTCTCATTTTGTCTCTCCTATTTTATATCCTGTTTGGCTGTTTGCACAAAACGGCTGTCTTGTTTTTTTAACGACCGATTTGTGTAAACAGCCAAAGCTGTTTACATTACTTACGAAAATCAAGCTTTTACAAAGCGATCTTTAATTTTATTTGCAATCATTTCGGCGCTGCGTGCAATATCGGCTTCGTTTTTGCCCTCTACCATTACACGGATTAAAGGCTCGGTGCCGGAAACACGCACCAAAACGCGTCCCAAGCCCATCAACGTCTGCTGTTGGCTCTCAATAAAGCCCTGAATATACTCATCATCTTTAAAGCGCAGTTTTTGTGCCGCATTTGCCTCTATATTGATAAGAACCTGCGGAAACTTGGTGTAAATGCCGTTTAATTGGCTCATTTTGCATTTTTTCTCGGCTAATACGTTTAGCAAATGGCTTGCGGTCAACTCGCCGTCACCTGTAGTAGAATGGTTTAACAAAATTACATGGCCGCTTTGCTCGCCGCCAAGGCCATATCCGTGCTCACGCATTTCCTCCAGAACATAGCGGTCACCTACAGCGGTAGTTGCTATTTTCATGCCTTGGCCGCGCATAAACTCCATAAAGCCCAAGTTGCTCATAACCGTTACAACAGCGGTGTCATCGGGCAGCTCGCCTTTTTCTTTCATATCGGTAGCCAAAATAGCAATAATTTTATCACCGTCAATTTCTTGGCCAAGCTCATCTACAGCCAAGCAGCGGTCAGCGTCACCGTCAAAAGCAATACCTGCGTCCAGCTTGTTTTCCACAACAAATTTTGCCAGCTTATCTAGGTGGGTAGAACCACAGCCGTCGTTGATGTTGGTACCGTCCGGCTGTGCGCCGATAAAGGTACAGTTTGCACCAAGGCGAACAAACAGCTTTTGTGCTACAGCGCTGCTTGCACCGTTGGCACAGTCAAACGCAACGTTAAGCCCCTGCAAATTTGCCTTTGCGTTTTGGGCAAGATACTCCACATAGTCATCAATGGCACTACGGCGTACGCTTACGCGGCCTACTGCTGCACCTGTGCTTAATTCTACGGGAATATCCTCTAAAATAATTTTTTCAATTTCATTTTCAATTTCGTCGGGCAGCTTATAGCCGTCGCCTTTAAAAATTTTAATGCCGTTAAACTCTACGGGGTTATGGCTTGCACTAATTACCACACCGGCATCTGCACCGTACATTTGCACCATGCGTGCCACTGCGGGGGTTGGCACAACGCCAAGCAGCTCTACGTCAGCACCAACGCTGCACAGCCCGGCTGCCAAAGCACTCTCCAACATATCACCGCTGATACGCGTATCTTTACCGATAAGAAATTTAGGGCGGTGGGATAGCTTGCCTGTTAACACATATGCTGCACTGCGGCCGATTTGCATCGCCAATTCCGGGCTTAAATCCTGCCCGGCAACGCCGCGCACACCGTCTGTTCCAAATAATTTTCCCATAGTAATATGCTCCTTTAAAAAATAGAATAAGTTACTGCAACTTTATATTCTAGCGGACAAGCACCTTATTAGCCGTACTGCCTGCTGTAATATCTAAATACTTTACATGACATGGCGGTTACGGCACAACTTTTAAACAGCCCTGTTAGGCTGCGGTTTGCTTTGGCCTGATAAAACACATTATTGCGTTTAAAAGTAACCACGCATATCTATTTTCGGTTTTTTAAATTTACAGGATTATTGCAAATCCTCCAGTGAAAGCTGGGCTGCGGGGGCAGGGTGTCTCATGCCCAAATGCTCGTAAGCAAGCTGTGTAACACAGCGTCCGCGCGGTGTGCGCGTTAAAAAGCCCATTTGCATCAGATATGGTTCACACACGTCCTCTAGGGTAATGGCCTCCTCGCCCAAGGCTGCGGCCAAGGTTTCCAGTCCTACCGGGCCGCCGTTGTACATCTCTATGATGGCACGCATAACGCTGCGGTCAAGGGTGTCTAACCCTAAGCTGTCAATATCCATACGCTTTAAAGCGTGGGCAGCCGTGCTTTCGTTGAGGGTGCCGTCTCCCATAACCATAGCAAAATCGCGCGCACGTTTTAGCAGACGGTTTGCAACACGAGGCGTACCGCGGGCGCACTGCGCAAGTGCATAGGCGCCCTCGGCTGTACAGGGTACATTTAAAATGCCTGCACTTCTCTTTACAATTTTTGCAATTTCATCGGGGGTGTAAAGCTCCAGCTTTAGCAAAACACCAAAGCGGTCCCGCAGGGGACCGGTAAGCTGGCCTGCACGGGTAGTGGCACCCACCAACGTAAAGCGCGGCAAATTGATGCGTATACTTTGGGCACTGGGGCCTTTACCAATCATAATATCCAGCGCATAGTCCTCTAAGGCAGGATACAAAACCTCTTCTACCTGGCGGGACAAGCGGTGAATTTCATCTATAAACAGTACGTCGCCCTCTTGCAGGTTGGTAAGCAACGCAGCCAAATCTCCCGGCTTTTCAATGGCGGGGCCGCTGGTTATGCGTATTTGTACACCCATTTCCTGTGCAATAATGCCCGAAAGCGTGGTTTTGCCAAGACCCGGAGGCCCGTAAAGCAACAAATGGTCTAAGGGCTCGCCTCGCATTTTAGCGGCCTCAATATAAACCTTTAAATTTTCCTTTACTTTTTCCTGCCCAATATACTCCTCTAAGGTACGCGGACGCAAGCTTTGCTCGGTGTCTGCATCTTCAAACGAAACCTCGGGGCTTACCAGGCGATTTTCATCTATATCCATAATATCCATAGCTAAACGGAGTTTCCTTTCCTACGGTAATTTCACTTTTTTGGCTGTATGCTAAAACTTTTTGGTAAAGTTTTTTTGGTCTTTGCGGTGCTCGTAGCCGCAGTGTGCATAAAAGCCGTGAGCCTTTTGTCTGTCAAACCCAGAGACAAGCCGTACCCCTGCACAGCCGCTTTGACGCGACCACGCCTCAACCGCTTGCAGCAAAGCACGCCCCGCGCCACAGCCCTGATAAGCCTCGTCTACCGCAATAGCCATAATGTTTTTCATGGGCTCGCCGTAAGTGCTGTCGTAATCTGCGGCTTGCGCATAGCCCACTACCTTATCCTCCACGCATACAACAAAAAAGCGATAGAAAGGATTTTTTAACAGCTGCGCAAGCTGCTTGCGGGTGGTTTCCAAAGGGTATTCATACCCGAACACTTTATCATTTAACTTCCAAATTGCCTGTGCGTCATCTATTTGGGCATCACGCAGGGTAATGGTGTATTGTGTGTTATCTTGTTGCATTACTGTTTTCCCCTTTCTTGCTGAAAATAAAAATAAAATGCAGTTTATTTTATTATATGGCTGCTTTTTTACTTTGCCATGCCGCGCAGGGCAAGACGTATCATTTCTTCTACCGATAGGCTCTGATCCAGCTTTGCAATGGCCATAGCCGCCTCGCTTTGGCTGTAGCCCAAGCTTGAAAGTGCCGCAATGGCCTGTGCGGTACTTCCCGCGCTTTGTGCGCCCGTTGTAACATCACGCATGGTTACACCCGCTGCTTGCTGCATACCCACCTTGTCTTTCAGCTCCAGCACCATGCGCTGTGCCACCTTTGGCCCAACGCCGTTAGCTGCCGTTAGCGTTTTAAAATCTCCCGCACTGATTGCCAGCGCGATGCGCTGTACGGAAAGCGCGCTTAGCAAGGCAAGCCCAACCTTTGGGCCAACACCGCTTACACTGATTAAAAGCTGAAACATACGCTTACTTTCCAAATCGGCAAAGCCGAATAAATCCAACCCGTCCTCGCGCACATTCAGGTAAGTGTAAATGGTGCCCACGCTGCCCACGGCAGGTATTGCGCCGCTGGCGGTTATGGGTACGTTTACCAAATAACCCACGCCGCCACAGCTGATTACCACCTCGCTTGGGGTTTTTTCTATAATTTCACCTGTTAAGCTGTATATCATACTGTTATCCTTTCTCTGCTAAAAGTAACCCATCTGCTGGCGCTTTGTAAGCGTGTTGTCGTACTGCTTGGCGCGATAGCTGTGGGCGTGACAAATAGCCACAGCCAATGCGTCGGCCGTATCGTCCGGCTTTGGCACTTTTTCTAATTTAAGTAAAACCCGTGTCATCTCCTGCACCTGTTTTTTTAAAGCTTTGCCATAACCTGCCACACTCAATTTAATTTGCAGCGGTGTATATTCAAAAACGGGCACGCCTGCCTGCTTGGCAGCCAGTAAAATAACGCCGCGCGCCTCGGCAACATAAATAACGGTTTTTTGGTTGGTTGTATAAAAAAGCGTCTCTATCGCCATGGCGTCGGGCTTTGCCTTATCCAATATGGCGCACATATCCTCGTAAACCTTTTGCAGCCTGACAGAAAAATCTGTGTGAGAAGGGGTTTCAATGGCGCCAAACCCAGCTGTTTTAAACTGAATACCGGCATAATCTACTACACCCCAGCCCACAATAGCATAGCCAGGGTCAATGCCTAAAATGCGCAATTTTTCTCCTCCCTCTTTATCTGCCTTATTAAAAAGCAGTTTATAACCACAGCAAAAACAAATTTACTTTTGCCGCCTTATAAATTAAATTTATCAAGATAGAATAAATCACTCTATTATATCACAACAAACCTGTATACTCAATAAAAAACAAGGGCATTTTATACTTATGCCTCTGCCCAAAAACTGCTTGTAACAGCGATATTGCCGCCTAATTTTGCACTTTTTGTTTTTTGCCGGCAAAGCAAGATGACGCCAACAGAAAATATTTTTATGCAAAAGCACCATATTACCGCTAATTTATACTTGCATTTTTGGTTTATTGGCAAATATGCTAAAGTTTAACAGATGAATTTGTTGGTTAGCTGAAAAAACTGTTGATTTTAGCCGCATTATCCCTTATAATTTATGAGTTGACTATATATAAGAGATATTTTACAGAGATGGCGCTTTTACAGCACCCCTTTACACAGATGGAGGACGTATGGAGAGAAAAGATTTGCGCAATATTGCCATTATAGCCCACGTTGACCATGGCAAGACCACCCTTGTTGACGAAATGTTAAAACAGGGCGGCGCTTTCCGTGAAAACCAAGTAGTGGCTGACCGTGTTATGGACAGCGGCGACATTGAGCGTGAACGCGGTATTACCATTTTGGCTAAAAACGCCTGCACATGGTACAAAGATACAAAAATTAACTTGATAGACACCCCGGGACACGCCGACTTTGGCGGCGAAGTTGAGCGCGTACTAAAAATGGTTAACGGCGTTTTGCTGCTTGTTGACGCAGCCGAAGGCCCTATGCCTCAGACACGCTTTGTTTTGCAAAAAGCTTTGGCTCAAAATTTGAGCATTGTAATTTGTGTAAATAAAATTGACCGTCCCGACGCACGCATCAAAGAAATCATTGATGAAATTTTGTTGTTGCTTATGGACCTTGGCGCTACTGATGAGCAGCTTGACAGCCCCATGCTGTTTTGCTGCGGACGTCAGGGCACCGCAAGCTACAGCCCCGACGTAGAAGGCACTGATTTAACACCGCTGTTTGAGACCATTGTAAAATATGTGCCCGGCCCCGAGTGTGACGCCGAAAAGCCTTTTCAGCTGTTGTGCAGCAGCGTAGGCTAT
>JAQUTM010000041.1 GCA_028694405.1 Oscillospiraceae bacterium | reverse complement strand
GCTAAGGTGCTTTTACCGTGGTCTATATGAGCGATAATGCAAAAATTGCGAATATTATTTTGGGCCACGTTGGGTTCCTCCTGTTGATAATGGATACGAGATAATTTACAAAATTACAATATAGTATAGCATAAAGTGCAACAAATAAAAAGGGGCAAAGCCGTTAAAACCGCCTTATATCGGCGGCTTTAAGCGGCTTTGCCTATTTTGGGCTATTCGTTTGCTTTTAAGCTTTCTACCATGCTTATTTTTTTCATTTTTCTGCCCATTACCCAGTTTACAAGTACGCTGAAAAACATGGTAAGCACAGCAGAATAGAGAAAGCTGAGCGGATAAATGCTGCGGCCAAACATAACCAAGTCTACCTCGGCGGTGCGGATTACAAAGGCGTGTAAAAATACGCCCAGTACAAGCCCCGCTGCTGTCCCGATTATGCTTAAAATTAAGGTTTCGCGATAAATATAGGCAGATACCTCTTTATCAAAAAAGCCCAATACTTTAATGGTGGCAAGTTCACGCTGGCGCTCGGTGATATTGATGTTGGTAAGATTGTACAGCACAATAAAGGCAAGCAAACCCGCCGAAATGATTAACACAATAACAATGTAGTCAATGTTTTTCAGCATATCTTCAAAGCTGGATTTTAATGAATCCGTAAAGCTGATGCTGACTACGCCGTCGGCTTTTAAAAGCCGTGTAGTAATGTCATCTTGCAGGCTTTGCGTTGCATTTGGTACAATGGCGGTTACCAATTTAAAAGCGGGTGCTGTGCCAAAAGCTTTTTGGTAGGTTGCACTGCTTATATAAATTGCACTTTGTACATAGTTTTCGGTAATACCGGTAAGGGTTAACTGGGCACTATTGCCGTCATCTGGTTTTATTGTTATAGAATCTCCGATTTTCAGTCCCAGGGTCTCTGCCATTTTTTCGGTTAAAACTACTGCGTTATCATCAAAGACAATGGGTTCATCGGTTTTGCGATTGCGCAGTACAAAATAGTCGGAAAACGCCTCTATATTTTGCGGAACATACACCGAGCTGCTTTTTTCATGGCCGTTGGCTGTTAAAGTAACAGGCTCTTGGTGCACAAGTGTGTAGCTTTCAATTACATTGGTGTCGTTTATTACGCTTTCAATGCTGCGGCGTCCGGTTAAGTCGCTTTCATCTTTTACGGTAACAGCAAGGTTGTATTTATAAATTTCTCCAAATTGTAAGTGAATAATATCTCCGATGCTATCGCGTAAGCCAAAGCCCGTCACAAGCAAAGCAGTACAACCGGCTATACCGATTACCGTCATAAAAAAGCGTTTTTTATAGCGCAGTAAATTACGAGCAGTTACCTTGTGGGTAAATTTCATGCGCTGCCAAAGGGGGGCAATGCGCTCTAAAAAAATACGTTTACCGGCAGGCGGAGCTTTTGGCAGCATAAGGGTAGCCGGACACTCTACCAGAGAACTGTGACAGGCGTTTAGGGTGGCGGCAAGGGTGCATAGAATTGCAGCAGAGGAGGACAAAACCGCATATTTTAAATTAACCCCTGTAATCAGAGGCGGCAGGGCATACATCATGCTGTAGGCATTGTAAATAACGGTGGGAAAAAGCTTAAAGCCTACCGCTAATCCAAATAAGCTGCCGCCCACGCTGGCAAGTCCTGCATATAAAATATATTTAAAAGCAATATGCATTTTGCTGTAGCCCAAGGCTTTTAAAGTGCCGATTTGTGTGCGCTGCTCTTCTATCATACGGGTCATAGTAGTAACCGTAACCAAGGCTGCTACCAAAAAGAAAAACACGGGAAAAACCTGGGCAATAGCGGCAACCTTTTGGGCGTTGCTGTCAAAGCTTATATAGCCCGGGTTGGCGCTGCGGTCCAGCACATACCAACTGGCTTCTTCAATGTCGTCTATCTGGTTTTGGGCGTCAATCAATTTGTCTTCTGCCTCTAAAAGTTTTTCGTCTGCTTCTTTTTTACCGGCTTGGTAATCAGCTAAGCCGTCGGCATATTCTTGTTTGGCGTCTGCAAGCTCTTTATCGCCCTTGTCTAGCTCTTGGCGCGCATCTTCCAACTTCTGCTTTGTTTGAGCAAATTGGGCAGGAGCATCAGCAACAGCTTTGTCTAAAGCGTACTGGGCATCTGTAAGGGCTTCTTCTGCGGCTTTTAGTTCTCTCCAACCGGCAGTACCTTGCTCATATCCGCTGTCCAGCTGCTGTTGAGCGCTGTCCAGTAAAGCCAAACCCTCAATTACCTGTTGCAGCTGTGCCTGCAAAACAGGGTATGTGGGGTCGGTAGGTAAGGTGAGAGAAAGCTGATATTCCAGCCCTGCCTTTGCCTGTGTAAGCGAAGCTTTTTGTGCATCTAACTGCGCCTGTCCCTGGCTTAGGCTTTCGCCCGCCTGTATTAAGGTTTGGCGGTTCTCTTCTATTTCTAGGCGTGCGCTGTCAATTTGGGCCTGTTTATCTGCAATGGTTACAGGAAATTCTTGCAGGGCAACAGCATAAGCCAAATCTCCGTCCGCAAGTTCTTTTCTGCCGTCAGCCAGTTTTCTTTCGGCATCTGCTATTTCTGTGGCAGCGTCAGCAAGCTTTATGCGTGCATCTTCCAGTTCTTGCTCGGTTTCGGCTTTTTTATCTTCATATTCCGCTTTGGCATCATCTAAAGTTTGCTGTGCTTCTTGGCGCACACTTTGGGTGCGCAGTGCCGAGCGCTGATCTGCTATGGCCTCTATTTTATCGGTTACAGCGGCAACGGCTTGGTCGTATGCTTCACTAAAAGCTACAATTTCTCTTGCACCTGCTACAGTAATGTAAAATTCTGTGTAAACGTCGTAGGAAAAGGTGCTTTCTGGTGTAAAGGCGTGTAGCGTTACCGTTCCGTTTCCAACGGTGGTAGTCTCTTTTTCTACGCTAAAATAACAGGCGCTGTTTGCTATACCCACTACAGTTAAATCAGAGACAGCAACTTTATCCGATAAATTTTTGTTGTCATCGGTAAAGGCAAGGGTGTCGCCTAAGTTTATTTTCAATCCAGAATAAAGGTTTGTAACCACGACACATTCGTTTGGCTTTTGCGGCATACGGCCGGATACCAATTCCAAACGGTTTAAATAGTTTTCATTGCTGTCACTTGTGTCTTGTGGCAAGCTTTGCAGGCGCGCAACAAAGGTATCTCCGGCGGTGCTTTGTACAACGGTATCGGCGGTGTAAACAGGCATAATTTGCTGTACGCCGTCTATGCTGCGTATGGCGTTAACATCTTCCGCAGTAAGCCCTAAGGTGCTGATGAGCCGTATATCCATCATGCGGCTTTTATCATAATAAGCGTCTACCGAAAAGCGCATATCAGGTGTGGTTGCAAGCAGGCCTGCCAAAAAGCCCACACCTAACGCCACAATAGAAAAAATGGCCAAAAATCGGCTTAGGCTTTGTTTAATCTCGCGCCAAATGTTTTTATGAAAGGTTTTCATACTACCGTCACCACTCTATTTTTTCTACCGGTATAGGCGTAGGGTTTATTTCGTTAGAAAGCACACGTCCGCTGTTTACACGAATTACTCTGTCGGCCATGGCAGTTAAGGCACCGTTATGGGTAATTACAATTACGGTATGGCCGCTGTTGCGGCAGGTATCCTGCAAAAGCTTAAGAACAGCTTTACCCGTTTTGTAGTCCAGAGCGCCTGTCGGTTCATCGCAAAGTAAAATTTTTGGGTTTTTTGCCAAGGCACGGGCTATGGCTACGCGCTGCTGCTCTCCGCCGGACAGCTGAGCCGGAAAGTTGCCTAAACGGTTTTGCAGCCCAACTTCACACAAGGTCTCTTTTGCGTCTAAAGGGTTTTGGCAAATTTCACTGGCAAGCTCTACGTTTTCCAAAGCTGTCAGGTTTTGCACCAAATTGTAAAACTGAAATACAAATCCAACCTCATGGCGGCGGTATTGGCAAAGCTGCTTTTGGTTATAACGGCTTATTTCGTTACCGTCTAAAAAAATATGTCCTTCGTCGCAGGTGTCCATGCCGCCCAGCATATTTAACACAGTAGTTTTGCCCGCACCGCTGGGACCTACTATAATGCAAAATTCGCCTTTTTCAATTTCAAAGCAAATTTTATCTGCGGCCGCTATTTTGGTTTCACCCATTTGATAAAATTTGCTTACGTTGTCAAAATAAACATAAGGTTGCATGGTATGCCCTCTTTTCTGCTTTGCTATACTTTACTTTTATTATACCTTTTATAATAGAAATAAGTTATGAACGAGTTGTTAAAGATAATCGTAGAACATGAATATGATGTAAAGAATTAGAAATAAAGAAAAAAACAGACTGCACAAAACAGCCTGTTTGCCAAAAGTTTTAAACAATGTGCATACCAAGACCCGCCATAATAGAAAGTGCCTCTTGATGGGCGCTGCCTACAGCGGCACACAGGTTTGCATGTACAGTAAGGGTAGCGTTTGGAAATGCGGTTTGCAGCAGAATAGCGTTACTGATAACGCAGATGTTGGTTACTACACCGCAAAGTTCAATAGAATCCGGTGTGCCGTTAAGCAAGGCACAGGCTTCTTCTGCCAAAGCGGCGCTGCCAAAGTTGTTTTTTTCTATAATGCGTACCGAAAAATCTGCGGTTTCTTCGTAAGCGGATAGGCTGCCGTATAATTTGTGTCCCTCGGTGTCTTTTATACAGTGAGCAACAGGCAAAAATTTTCCCTCAGGCGTATTTAGATAATCCTGCGTATGTGTGTCTTTTGTAAAAATGACAAATCCACCCTGTGCAAGGTGTTGACGCACTTTCTCTGCAATGCCTTTTTCCAATGCCTGTGCCTGTGCAAAGCCAAGCGCTCCCGTTACAAAGTCTGTTTGATAATCCACTACTACTAATAAATTTTTCATCTTTTCACCTTTTTATTTTTAAAGCGATTGTTTAATCCAACATATAGTTAACCATGCTTACCTCTTTGCCGTTACGCACATACACACGTTGTACGCGGCGGCCAATGTCGCAAATAATTTCATAGGTAATGCTGTTTATTTTCGCGGCAACATCATCAATAGAATCCCCGTTCTTGCCGTTGTATACGGTTACAATATCTCCCTGTTTACAATCAATGTCGGTAACGTCAATCATGCATTGGTCCATACAAACCGTGCCAAGCACAGGTGCACCTTTGCCGTTTACACTCACTACGCCTTTACCCGATAAGCTGCGCACATATCCGTCGGCATAACCAATAGCCAAGGTGGCTACGCGCATGGGCTTACTAACACAAAATTTGCGACCGTAGCTTAAATATTCGCCCGGCAAAACGTCTTTTACCATGGTGATAATGGTTTTTAGCTGCATGGCGGGGTGAATGGTGGGACAGGGCACATCGTTGCTGGGGTTATAGCCATACAAAATAACGCCTGCGCGCACCATATCTATGCGCATATCATCATATGCCATGATGCCAGCAGAGTTACAGCAGTGACAGCAGGCAAAGCTGATGCCTATGGCAGCAAGCTCTTTTATTACATCACTCAACAGGTTGTACTGCATTTTGGTATAGGCAATATCATCAGGATCGGCGCTGTCGGCAACGGCAAAATGTGTAAAAATACCGGTGGCGGCAAGGCCCTCCAGTTGAATAGCTGCTGCAATTTCTGCTGCGCAAGCGGCAACGCCGTGTTTGGCATTAAAGCCGATGCGTCCCATACCGGTATCTACCCCCACATGGACATCTACCGTTACGCCTTCTGCTACGGCTGCGGCGGAAAGGGCTCGTGCATGGGGTGTATCCACTAAGGTTTGAATTAAATTATGGGCGGCAAGCTCTGCCGCGTTAGAGGGATTTGTATAGCCCAAAATTAAAATAGGCTTGGTAATACCTGCATTGCGCAAGCGAATACCTTCATACAAACCGCTTACGGCAAAACAGCAGGCACCTAAGTTGTTTAAAGTTTTGGCAACCTCAATATCACCATGGCCATAGGCGTCGGCCTTTACCACTGCCATAACCGGCAGGCCGCCCGCAGCAGCGCTAACGGCTTTATAGTTTTGTTCAATTATGTCTAAATTTACTTCAACCCAACAACGACGTTCAAATTCCATTTGTAAAACCTCTTTTATTGTATTGTATCAATCTAATCCTGTTTGTTTTTAATAGGAGGGCGATTTCCTGTTTCTAAAGGGCACCAGCCGCTTATGCCGCCGGTTTGAAAAGCATTTAGCATTTTTCCTCGAAAGGCATGGTCTTGCCGCACCATTTGATGAACAAATTCTTTTGTATCCTGGCGTGTAGTAACGCCGTCGGCAGGGCAAATGCTTTTTACAATGGGCAAATTGGCGCTTTTAATGGCGTGCGTAACGTCTTGCTCGGTTGCCAATATCAGGGGCCTTATCATTGTAAGGTCTTTACGCGACAAGTAACTGACAGGTTCAAAACAACCTATGCGGCCGTTTTGCCATAAATTCATATAAAAAGTTTCAATAGCGTCATCTAAGTGGTGACCCAAAGCCAGTTTGTTGCACCCAAGCTCTTTTGTCAAATCATGCAGGGCGCCGCGGCGCATTTTTGCGCACAAGCTGCAGGGGTTTTGCTCTTTTCGCACATCAAAAACAATGGCGCCGATTTGGGTGCGTTTTATGGTGTAGGGAATTTGGTGTTTTTCAAACAGCGCTTGTAAAACACTGTAGTCCATCTCTTTGCCGCCAAAGCCGGGGTCCAGCGTAATGGCTTGCAGCGTAAACGGTTTTTCATAGTAACGGCGCAAATTGGAGAGAGCAATGGTAAGTGCTACACTGTCCTTTCCGCCGCTGACACCTACACAGATGCGGTCGCCTGCCTCTATCATATGGTACTGTTGCGCAGCTTTGCGCATTAAACCCTCTAAACGTTGCATAAATCCTCCGTAGATTATCTTACCTCTATAATGTACAGGCAGTACCTATGGTATACTTACCCGAGTAATTGGCTGCTTAAATGCTCTTTGGACAAAAACACAGTTTGAGCATATTTTTGGCTATTATACCATATTTAACTTGTATAAAAAACTGAATCTACAAAATAAGCGGTAAAAATTTGTAAAACCCAACAACAAAAACAAAAATAGGGTAAGAGGATAAATGAGTAAAACAGAGAAAACGAGAGATAATAAGAGTACGCCCATTGTAAATTAAAAAAACAGAAAAAAGGTGTTGACACTATAGCAAAAGATAAGGTATAATCTAACTTGCGCGAAAGAGCGCATAGACTGATTTTTGTCACACACGCAAAATTGCCACGTTTGTGGGTGTGTTGCGTGTGTGACAAACCGTTAAATAATGGAGGAATAAAAATGAGTACTTTTCTGGCTAACCCTGAAAAAGTAGAGCGCAAATGGTACATCATCGATGCAGCAGGCAAACCCTTGGGCCGTACTGCTGCCGCTGCTGCCAAAATTTTGCGTGGTAAAAACAAAGTTACCTTTACACCTAACGTAGACTGTGGTGACCATGTTATCATCATCAACTGCGATGAGGCTGTATTGACAGGCGGCAAATTGGATAAAAAATACTACTACCACCACAGTGGCTGGGTAGGCGGCATGAAAGCTGTTCAAGCCCGCACAATGATGGCAGAGAAATCTGACAAAGCTATGACTTTGGCTGTTAAAGGCATGTTGCCTTCTAACACTTTGGGTGCAAAAGCTCTTACACGTTTGCGCGTTTACAAAGGCGCACAACATGATAATGCTGCCCAAAAGCCCGAAGCATACACACTGTAGGAGGTAAACGAATATGTACGAGACAAAACCATATTTCTACGGTACAGGTCGCCGTAAAAGTTCTGTAGCCCGTGTACGCGTTTACAACGGTACAGGTAAAATTACAATTAACGATCGTGACATCGACAGCTTTTTTGGCTTAGAGACATTGAAATTGATTGTTCGTCAACCTTTGGCAGTAGCCGGTGTTGAGGGCAAATTCGATATCGTTGTTCGCGTAGCAGGCGGCGGCGTTTCCGGTCAAGCCGGCGCTATCCGTCACGGCTTATCCCGCGCTTTGTTGCAATATGATGAGAACCTGCGTACTTCCTTGAAGAAAGCCGGCTTCTTAACTCGTGACCCGCGTATGAAAGAGCGTAAAAAGTACGGTCTTAAAGCCGCTCGTCGCGCACCGCAATTCTCTAAGCGCTAATTTTACTACAAAAGCATCAAAAAAGCCCGAAACCATGCGGTTTCGGGCTTTTTGTTTTGAAATGATTTGCAACATTTTGGCGAATCAAAAATGGACTAAATAGGGGCTAAATACTCTATTTTGTACCTCAATGGGCTAAATTAGGGGCTAAAATGAAGGGGATTGAGAAGTTCCAACGCGAAAAATAGCCGCCGACAAATGAGCAAAAGCGTTTTGTACTATTGTGGCATAATTTGAAATATTTTAATTACAGCAGAATTATTTTTTATTTTATACAGCGCACTTGACTTGATTGTCGGGTGCTTTTTTATTGTCATTGAGCTTACCGGTATTCGGTGATGGGTAGGCAATGTTTGAAAGGAAATTGTTTACAAACAAGGGACAAATGTAGCTATTTGCAGAAATGGGCTGTTGCGCTTTCCCCCTACAACCCCTTCTGCAAGCGGAAGGATACACGTGGGAAAAAGATAAAAATGAGGTGAAGCAACAGGAAAAGTTTAAGCAAAGAACAGACCGCACAGGCAAAGCAAATGGACCCTTTGAGCTATCTGGAAGCCTGCAAACCACAAAATCTGCAAGCGGAAGGATTACACAATTACCGTTATAAGACATTTCATACGCTCATCGTCAGCGACCAATGCCAAGCGTTCTGCTGTTAAAACAAAGGCTGCGCCATAGGTAGGAGAAGTGTTTGTTATCTTAAGCACCTGTATCAACAATAGCGCAGACGGACGGTTTGTAGTATATACAGTGATGCGTTAAGAAAAACGACAAAGTTTTTAAATTTATTATCTTTTTTATAAATACAGCGCCAAGGGTTAAAGGAAAAAAGTGTATAATAAAAAAACAAAACGGCACACTAAGAGTAAAATATAAAGTATGATAAGAGGTATATTTATTAAAATGGCACAGATAGAAACAAGGCAAAAGTTTCTTTGTAAAAACAAAAATATAAAATAAAAAAACGTTGCTTTTGATGTGCTGTTTAAGGGCATAGCTGTATAACAGCCTGCCGTTAAAAGGCAAAAGCGGCGCTTTATTTTTTTATACAGTGCAAACATTGACTTACATCTATGCGTATGCTATAATTCAAGAAAATATCGAAATTATATAATTATTTTCGAAACAAAATGCATTTATAATACTTTAGGAGGATTTAATATGAAAGAAGAGCTAGAGAGACAAATTGAGCTGCAGCTTTACCAAGGCTGTCATAAAACTCTGGAGCAGGCCAGTGCAAAAGAGCTTTATGATGCCATTAGTAAGGCGGCTATGACACATGTGTTTGAAAAATGGGAAACACCTAGCGGCAAACGCGCCAGCTATTTATCCGCCGAGTTTTTGGTAGGTCGTTTGGTATATGCCAATTTGCTGAATATGCAAATTTTAGGCCAAGTAGAAGAATTGTTACAAGCGCATAATATAGATATTTCTATTTTGGAAGAAATTGAAGATTCCGCACTGGGAAACGGCGGGTTAGGCCGTTTGGCAGCGTGTTTTTTAGATTCGGCTGCCACGCAAAAAATACCTTTAGACGGGTATGGTATCCGCTATCAGTATGGACTGTTTAAACAGTATTTTCAGGACGGGTTTCAATGCGAAACGGCTGATGACTGGCAGCGCTTTGGAGACCCTTGGTCGGTAAGACGAGAAGATGAAACAGTAGAAATTGTTTTTGGAGACCAAACCGTAAAAGCTGTGCCTTACGACACGCCTGTTATCGGCTACGATATGGCTATGATAAACACCATGCGTCTGTGGCAGGCTGAGCCTTTAAAGGAGTTTGACTTTGCACTGTTTAATGCACAAAAATATGACGGAGCTGTAAAAGAAAAAAATGAGGCTGAAAATATAAGCAAAGTTTTGTATCCAAATGATGATACAGACGCCGGCAAACGTCTGCGCTTAAAGCAGCAATACTTTTTCTCTTCCGCTTCTGTGCAAGACATGATTAAAAAATATAAAGCAAAGCAAGACGATAAATTTGCCGGCTTTAGCAGTGCATATGCCATTCAGTTAAACGACACCCACCCCACAGTTGCCATACCGGAATTTTTGCGCATTTTAGTGGGCGAAGAAAAAATACCCTTTGCAAAGGCATTAAAAATAGCCCGCGATACCTTTGCCTATACCAACCATACCGTTATGCCCGAAGCACTGGAAAAATGGAATGTAAAGCTGTTTCGCCGTGTACTGCCTGCCGTTTGGCCCTATGTGGTAAAGCTGGATAAAGCTTTGCAAAAGGAGCTGTCTGACCTAGGCGTACAGGGAGAGGCACAGAATATTTACCGCATTATAGACGGTGACACCATACACATGGCGCGCATGGCTATTTTTGCAACACATTCCACCAACGGCGTAGCGGCATTGCATACCGAAATTTTAAAAGAAAGTGCTTTGCACGAGTGGTATAAATTGTATCCACAGCGCTTTAACAATAAAACCAACGGCATTACACAGCGCCGCTGGCTGGGGCTTGCCAATAGAGAGCTAAGCGCATTGATTACCGAAAAAATAGGCGATAAATGGTATACCGATTTAGAACAGCTGAAAAAGTTGGAAGCTTATACCAATGACGAAGCTTTTTTAGAGAGATATTGTGCCGTAAAGCAAGAAAAGAAAAAACAGCTTTGTGCCTATGTTGAAAAACACGAGGGTGTAAAGCTGCATGAAGATTTTTTATTTGACATTCAGGTAAAGCGTTTGCATGAGTATAAACGCCAACTGCTAAATGCCTTTGGCATTTTAGACACCTATTATGGCATAAAAGAGGGACGCATTACAAACTTTACCCCCACAGTGTATCTGTTTGGCGCTAAGGCAGCCCCCGGATATATGCGCGCAAAAGGTATTATTAAGTTTATAAACGAAATTGCAAAACTTGTAAATAATGACAGTGATGTAAACACAAAAATGCAGGTTTTGTTTGTCTCTAATTACAATGTAAGCTATGCCGAAAAAATTATCCCTGCGGCTGATGTATCGCAGCAGATATCTACCGCAGGCACAGAGGCAAGCGGTACCGGCAACATGAAATTTATGCTAAATGGTGCTGTTACCTTGGGTACATGGGACGGTGCAAACGTAGAAATTGCCCAGCAAGCAGGCGAGGCAAACGAATATATTTTTGGCGCGCGCAAAGATGAGATAGAAGCTTTGCAAAAAGGTGATTATAACCCAAAAGCCATTATGGAGAAAGAACCCCGCCTGAAACGCGTGGTGGAAAGCTTAGTTGACGGTACTTTTAGCGATGGAGAAACCGGTATGTTTAAAGAATTGTATACTAGCCTTACTGAGGGTGCCAGCTGGCACAAGCCGGATCACTACTTTATTGCACGGGATTTTATAGAATACTGTGATGCACGTTTGGCGGTAAACCAAGATTATCAAGATAAAAAGGCTTTTGCAAAAAAATGTTTAATAAATACCGCCAATGCAGGAACCTTTTCCAGTGACCGCACCATCAAAGAATATGCCAAAGAAATATGGGGGCTTTTGTAAAGCTATTAAAGGAGGACAGTGCTTTGACACATAAAAAAGTAACCATTGCCGATATTGCACAGGATATGGGAATATCCAAAAGCACCGTGTCTAAAGCACTGTCTGCTGCTACTGATATAAATGAACAAACGCGTATGCGTATTTTAACTCGTGCCAGCGAGCTGGGGTATTATATCAAAAAGTATAAACCCCAATCTCAAGGAGATTTTGCTGTATTTGTAGAAGGCATCGATTACACCAACATAGACCAATTTGGCCATGAGGTCATTTTGGGGTTTCAGATGATGGCAGGGGAGCAAAATTATGGTGTGAAAATTATAGCAGACCATGACGAAACTAAGTTTGCCGCGCGTTTTTGTAAAGAGATGGAGCGTGGCGACTATAAAGGGTGCTTTTTTTTGGGGTTTAAAGCGGATTCTGCTTACACCAGAGAATTAAAACGCTTTGGAATACCTGCAGTTATTTTAGATAACGGCGTAGATACCGCCGGTGTTGCCCGCGTGGGTTATGACAGTGTGGCAGGCATACGACAAGCCGTGCAGCATTTGTACAGCTTAGGGCATAGATGTATTTCTTTTTTGGGCGGCGAGCAGGACAGCACGGGTATAACCGCAGAGCGCAGAGCCGCATTTGAACAAGCCATGCAACAGTTTGGCTTACCCATTGGCAAAGACAGTGTTTTTTACAGCGGCTATTACGACACCTATAACCCAAATGTGGTAGAAAAAATTGTAAAAACCAACACAACGGGCATTGTATGTGCCTCTGATTTTATTGCGATACGAACTGTTGAAAAGTTAAAACAAATGAACCTTTGCGTACCAAAAGACATTAGTGTTGTGGGGTTTGATGATATTCCTGCCGCACGCTACTGTACGCCTGCCATTACTACAGTGGCGCAAAACAAACTGCAGCTTGGGAAAATTGCATGTCATGCACTGCTGCTGTTAGAGCAAGGTGCCCCGCTGGGAGACATTGTGCTAAAACCGGAATTTTGTTTGCGCGAAAGTACGGCGATTGCAAAAAAAATTGATAAAAAGGAAGAGAAGCACATTTAAAGGTGTTGACTAATTTGTAAAGTTATACTATACTAATAAAAGAAAATATGTGATTTTATGTTGTATTTGCCATTGGTACAGCACTATAAAAATAGGCGTTAGAAATTTTAACGTCTATTTTTTATATTATAACGTGCAGGAGAGCAAAGTATGTGTGAGGAATCCTTGGGCAGTTCCACGTCTTTAGCTGATATTCAGGTTCAGCATGTCTTGACGGAAATAAATGTTTATGTATGGGAATACTATTTTTCCCAGCATAAAATGGTGTCTGTTTTACAGCCTTGCAGCCTGTACGAAACGGAAAAAATAATTGAAAATGCACCTGAAAGCTTAATAACCTTAGGCTACATACATAAAAATTGTGAAGAGCAGCTAAATAATATGTTTGCTCGGTTAAACAGTGAACATAAAGCGGTATGTGAAGTGCTGTGCATCAAAAATAAAGCGGGCAGGTATGACTGGAAAAAGTTTAGCTGTGCGATTGTATCCTGCTGTGAGGATAAACCCTTAAAAGCCATTATTGTTGCAGAAGATATACCGGAATACAAAGAGCCGGAACAACGCTATTTGCAAGAAAAAAATCTGTACCATACGTTGGGCGATGACCTGTTGGCATGCGTACAAATTGATTTAGCTTCAGATGAAGCTGTTGTCCAAAAAGCCCTACAGGAAAGAAAAAACATTGAGGCACATCGATACACCTCTCTGGTTGAGGAGAGCGCACTTGCGATTGTAGAAATGCCTGCACGCAGACGGTATCTGGAACTGTTTTTACCGGACGCCCTAAAAGCAAGCTTTATAAAAGGTCAAACTGTAATTTGGCAGGACTGCCGCTTCCGTTTGCAAAACGGCAGTATTGCATGGGTGCGCGCAGCTGTAAGCTTATATGAAGACGCTTGTACCAAACAGATAAAAGGGTTTGCATATCTGCGCAATGTAGACGAAACTAAAAAGCGAGAATTAAGCTTGGAAAACTGTGCGGAGCGTGACGCTGTAACAACTTTGTATAAGCGCTCTACCATGGCAGGCATGGTAAACAGTATTTTAAAAAAAGGCACACAAAAAAAATGTGCCATTTTGGTGCTTCATTTAGATAGTTTTAAAAAGCTGCCTTTACAGATAGGTACAGACTATGCCAACCGTCTACTTATCAATTTGGCGCAACTGTTAAGGCTTAATTTTGCTGCAACGGCAATATTGGGCCGCACCAGCACCGACGAAATAACTGTTTTTTTACCCGAAATAGAAAGCAACCAGTGGGTGCAAAGCAAAGCGGAAGCCCTTTGTGCCTTGGTAGAAACACCGGATTTACTTATAGAGGAAAGTGTAAAGATATCTGCCTCTATCGGGGTTGCGTTTTCGGAATGTATCACCGCCGAGAAGTTTGAAAAGCTGTATCTCAACGGCTGCAAAGCAATGGCACAGGCGCGTAAGCAGGGCAAAAATTGTGTGCGAATGTGGGGTAGCCCGGCAAACGAAAATACCGTTGCGCCTATCAGCGATTTAAACAATGGCAACCTTTTAGAGGAGAACCAGCTGCTTATATCCTGCATGGCCTCCTTGCTTTCTATTCAAAGCTTTGAAACCGCAATGGAAATAGTGCTGGGGCACATCGGCCGCTATTATGGTGCACAGCATGTG
>JAQUTM010000213.1 GCA_028694405.1 Oscillospiraceae bacterium | reverse complement strand
ATTCCTCCAGCAAATAGATATTATAAATTTATAATTTGACTTTTAAGAAATACCCTCTTGTGCCAGCATACTTTGCATAACTGCCACGTCCGCGCTAATATCCATTGCGGCAGAAGCATACAAATCATTCAGCTGGGCATCAAAAGCGTCTGCTACGGTAGACAAAATGCCTTCGATGCGGTTAATGGAGTTAAGAATGTTTTCTCCCTTTACATCTTGGCTGTTCAGTTCAATCAGCTTATTAAGCAGGCTGAGGGTTGTGGGCAGATAGTAGTTCATAAATTTGCGTATCTGCGGGGTTTCTGTAGGGTGCTGTCCAATATAGTTAAAAATTTCTTCTGCGGCTTTTTCCATGCGGTTAATTTGATTTGTGCTGTTTTCGTCGGGTATGGCATCATTGGCAGCTTTAATGTCTAAAATATATTTGCGTCCGTTTGTAATAACCTCATCAATATCTTTGTTGCCTGTATTTACAGGGGCTACTGTTTTGGGCACCAATATATGTTTTACAGGCGCAAGCTTAGCCGCAACTACAAAAACTGCAACTGTAAGCAAACCGCCAAGCAAATAATGTACAAAAGAATAAAAAGGGAATAAAAGTGCATATAACAATAAAAATATTCCTGCGGCATAATAGGCTACAGGCCGCTTTATCAACGTTTCTTCCATATTTTCAGGCACAGGTGTGCCGGTGACGCTATCTTGTTTTTTCATAATTTAGGCTCCTTTTCTATGCGTAAGCAGACACTGAAATTTATACCGTAAATATTAACACAGCGTTATTATATATTGTAGAATTTTTTGCAGTACCTGTCAAGAAATAAACACCTTTCTATGGGCATTGTTTGTACAGCTACGATTTTATTTTTTTAGAAAGGCTGTGGCTTTTAATGGTAGTGTAAAGTCTTACCAAGGAGGATACAAACAAAATGCCCACAGCAAGGGCTAAAGCTATGCCAAAAGTGTGCAGTCCCGTTTCCATAAATTTAGCAGTTTCACCTAAAATACAATATTCCATAGTGTAGTAGATACCGCCGCCGGGCACTAAGGGATAAAGGGCAACCAGCAAAAAGCCGGTAACGGGTACTTTAAATACTCGTGCCATTATTTCGGCGTAAATAGACAGCACAACGGTTGCAATAAAATATTGCAGCAAATCGTTTTGCACAAAGTTAAACAGCAAATAGGTCAGCCACCCCAAAGAAGAGCCCAGAGGGGCAAACCATTTAATTTTACCTCTAAAATTGATGATAATACAAAAAAAGAAACAGGCGCCATATGCGTACAAGCAGGGCAAAAAACGTTCCATTATATAGCCCCCCAGTTCATGTTTGCAAGTGTCAGAGCAATACCGGTGCCAAGGGCGATGGCAAAAGCAATCAGCAAAGATTCTGCCAATTTGGTAATGCCTGCTACCAAATCACCGCCGATAATATCACGCATAAAATTGGTAATGGCAATGCCGGGTACCAAGTTCATCAAAGCGCCTATAATAATTTTGTCTAAATTGTCACCTATCCCAAAATGCACCAGCAAAGCAGCTAAACCGCCTGCCAGGGCACTTGCGGCCACGTTTACAAAGAAAAAGTTAGTATTGAAGCGCTCCATTTGAAAGCGACAAATTCGGATAAGTGCGCCACAAAGTGCGGCACAAAAGGCGTCTGCCAACGTGCCTCCAAAAAATAGCGCAAAAAAGAAAGCCAAAGCGGCAAAGGCTAAGGTTTGCAAAAGAGACGAATAGGTTTTTATCGTTTCGGCTTGGTCAAGTTGCTCTAAAATATAGGATTCGTCAGGTGTGGTGGCACATATATTGCGGCACAGACTGTTTAAGTAGTGTACCTTTGCCAAATTGGTGCCGCGCTGTGTAATGCGCTTTACACGGCTTACGGAGTTACCCTCGTGGTCACACACAGTGACGATGAGACAGGTGGGTATGGCAAAAATAGAACTGTCTTGTAAATTATACGCTTGAAAAATGCGCAAAATAGATTCTTCCACGCGATAAATTTCCGCTCCGTTTTCCAGCAAAAGATACCCCAGGCGGGTAGTTATATTTAATAGTTGATTACAATTCATTTTTTAAAAACCTCTAAACGATTGTAAATGGATTTTCTGCTCCCTCAAAATAAAGCCTACAGCTTTTTAAAGAATTTTCAACCATGTCGCTGACGGCTTGGTTGGTATAAAACGCAGTGTGCGGCAAAACCGTTACGTTGGGAAAAGATTTTAAAACAGCCATCTCGCGATTGGAAAGCGGTTTGTACTTGTGGTCAAAATAAAACAGGTCGGTCTCGTTTTCTACAACGTCCAAACCGGCAGCGCCCACTTTACCGCTTTCAATGGCATCAATCAAATCTGCGGAATTTATCAAGCTGCCGCGGGCTGTGTTAATAATCATTACGCCGTCCTTCATCTTATTTATGCTCTGGGCGTTTATCATATGATAAGTAGAGTCCAGTGCAGGGGCGTGAAGAGTAATAATATCAGCTTTTGCAAACAGTTCATCAAGAGCTACATAAGAGGCATATTTGGCAGCCGTGGCATTTGGAGCGGTATCGTAAGCTAAAATAGGGCAGCCAAAGCCCGAAAGCTCTTGAATAACCGTAGAGCCAATGCGTCCGGTACCGATAACACCTACGGTTAAATTGTGCAGCTCCGGGCTTTGAATGTTCTTTAGGCTAAAGTCCTGTCCTTTTGCGCGCTCTATAATATGACCGATTTTACGCATTGTCATCAATAACAGCATTACGGTGTAATCCGCTACGCTGTAAGGCGAATAGTTTACATGTCCTATATGCAGATGCAGCTTTTTTGCACTTTCTATATCAATATGGTCGTAGCCTATGGTGCGTGTAGAGATGTATTCTACCCCGATATCAGCCAGCTTTTGCAGCAAAACGGCGTCGGTGGCCGTAGTAATGATGCTTACAGCTTTACAGCCTTGTGCCAAATGGGCGGTTTCTAAGGTAAGGGGGCATTTATTGCTTACCAAATCGATATCATAATCTTTACAAAATTTTTCAAAATAGGCAATTTCATCTTGACGGTAGCTAAAAGCCGCAACTTTGTAGCGCATAAAACAACTTCCTTCTCTT
>JAQUTM010000040.1 GCA_028694405.1 Oscillospiraceae bacterium | reverse complement strand
ATGACGGCCTATCGCATTGCGGTGGAGGAAAAGTATCGATTTTTCAGCTTTGGTGATGCTATGCTGATTACAGATACCCTGCCTGAATAAAACGCTATAGTAAAGTTAGGAGAAGATAATGTACCGATTAGTTAAAACCGAAAACACTGCCCGAAGAGGAGAGTTTGAAACTGTACACGGAACTGTGCAAACCCCTGCTTTTATGAATGTTGCAACTGCGGCAGCTATAAAAGGCGGCGTTTCCGCTTTAGATTTAAAAAATGAACTGGACTGTCAAGTAATGCTGTGTAACACTTATCACTTGCATTTGCGTCCGGGCGATAAATTGATTGCCGAGATGGGTGGTTTACACAATTTTACCCGTTGGGAGGGTCCCATCTTAACCGATAGTGGCGGGTTTCAAGTATTTAGTTTGGCGGGTCTCCGCAAAATAAAAGAGGAGGGTGTGTACTTTTCTTCTCATATTGACGGCCGAAAAATATTTATGGGTCCTGAGGAAAGTATGCAGATTCAAGCTAATTTGGGGTCTACCATAGCAATGGCTTTTGATGAATGTGTGGAAAACCCCGCTGCGTACCAATATGCAAAAAATTCCTGTGAGCGTACCACACGCTGGCTTGTTCGCTGCAAAGCAGAACTAAACCGTTTAAAAAAAGAAGGTCTTGCCGTCAATCCACAGCAAATGCTGTTTGGTATTAATCAGGGCTGCTGCTTTGATGACTTACGCGTAAAGCATATGCAGGAAATTGCTGAACTTGATTTAGACGGTTACGCTATCGGAGGTTTAGCAGTAGGCGAGCCAAAAGAGGAAATGTATCGAGTAATTTCTTTGGTGGAACCCTATATGCCAAAAGATAAAATCCGTTATTTAATGGGCGTAGGTACGCCCGGTAATATTATTGAAGCAGTTTCTCGCGGTGTAGATTTATTTGATTGTGTTATGCCAAGCCGCAATGCCCGTCACGGACATATTTTTACTTGGAGCGGTGTAATCAACATTATAAATGCAAAGTATGAAAAAGATACCGGCCCTATTGACAGCCAGTGTAATTGTCCCACTTGCAAAAACTTCAGCCGCGCTTATATTCGCCACTTATTTAAAGCAAATGAACAGCTGGCAGGGCGTTTAGCCGTTATGCATAACTTGCATTTTTACAATAATTTAATGACGCGCATTCGTACAGAATTAGATAATGGCACTTTTGAGCAATTCCATGACCAATATGTAGACCTGTTAGACCGTAGAATTTAAAATTTTTATGAATTTTACAGCTTTAACTCGCAAAAAACTTGCATAACGTTTTTGAAACCTATATAATTACTATTTAGAATGCTATAAATTAGCAAAACAAGGAGGACAAACTGTGAATTTAACTTTTTTAGCTAGTGCTGACGTTTCCGTTGCCGGTGCATTTACCAGTATGATTTTACCAATGGTATTGGTTATCGGTGTTATGTATTTTCTTATGATTCGCCCTCAAAAGAAAAAAGACAAAGAATTGGCACAAATGCGCAACTCTTTAGAGGTTGGTGACATTATAACAACAATAGGCGGGATTGTAGGCCCTGTTGTTAGTGTAAAAGAAGATACCGTTGTAATTGAAACCGGCAGTGAGCGTACTAAAATTCGTTTCAAACGCTGGGCAATTCAAAGTGTAGAAAAACTAACTGTAGAATAAGACGTATAAAACACCCCCGTCCGGAATACTATTTAGTAAGGACGGGGGTGTTTTTATGTCTGGTACACACAAAATGAAACAGAATGCGGTGGGCTCTAAATACGTCTTTTGGGCCTTACTTACAGCTGTGTGTGGCGTATTTACGGTTTTAGTGCTTTTTACAATCCTTAGTTTTATTATTGCTTCTGTGGATATCCCGCTTTATTGGATTACGCCGCTTTCTACAGGTGCAGGCTGTTTGGCAGCTTTTGTCAGCGGTATTGTGCTTGCGCGTATGATAGGCGAACACGGTATGCTGGGTGGCTTTTTAGCGGGACTAGGGCTGTTTGCCTTGCTTTTTGTCGCTAGCCTTATAAGCGGCCAAAGAGACTTTACACAGTTAACTGTAATAAAGTTGATAGCCTTTAGCTGTTCAGGCGCTTTAGGAGGAATTCTGGGTATTAATCTTTACGAAAAAGCCAAGACTCGCCATTGACACGTTAACAGGATATGATATAATATAAAGGTAATACGTATTGGAGGTACATTTTCAATTATGGAACATATTAAAACAATCAATTCTGCTAATTTAAAACAATCCGCTTGTAAAGGCGGTTGCGGCGAGTGCCAGACTTCCTGTCAATCCGCTTGCAAAACCTCTTGCACAGTTGCAAATAACAAGTGCGAGCGCAAAGACAAATAATTGCATAGGTTTAAAGGGCGGTGCAAAGCCGTCCTTTATTTTTGCAAAAATTTAAATTCTCCTTACGAGATTTTTATACTATAACTGATTACCACAACAGAAAGGAACGTTTATGATACATAAATATAATCGTGCCGGATTTAACATTGTGTTAGATACAGGCAGTGGAGCTGTACACGTTGTAGATGAAATTATTTACGATTTGTTGGACATTGTAACCGAGGAAAATTGCAGAGAAAAAGCGGCACCCGATTTTTCTGACGACTTACTGAAAAAATATAGCCAAGAAGCATTATCTCAGGCTTTTAATGAGCTGTTAAAGCTATACGACGCCGAAATGCTGTATAGCGATGACAGCTATGAGGAGTTTAAAAATGCCACAGGACTTGCCCCAGTAAAAGCTTTGTGCTTAAACGTAGCGCATGATTGTAATTTACGTTGCCGCTATTGCTTTGCAAGCACAGGCAGTTTTTGCGGAGTGCGCAAGCTAATGACAGTAGATACCGGTAAAAAAGCCATTGATATGCTTATTCAACTCTCCCAAAATCGTCATAATCTAGAGGTGGACTTTTTTGGTGGGGAGCCCTTAATGAACTTTGATACAGTAAAAGAAATTGTAAAATATGCACGCAGCTTAGAAGAAAAACATCACAAAAACTTTCGTTTTACCATTACCACCAATGGTCTTTTGCTGGATGCCGATAAAGCAGAGTATATCAATCGCGAAATGGCCAATGTAGTGCTGAGCCTAGATGGACGTAAAGACGTTAATGACAAACTGCGCGTACGCGTAAACGGAGACGGCTGCTACGATACTATTGTGCCTAACTACCAAAACTTGATTAAAAATCGCGGTACAAAAGAATATTATGTGCGTGGCACTTATACAAAGTATAATTTAGACTTTGATGCCGACGTACTGCATCTTTACGACTTAGGCTTTGACCAAATTAGTGTAGAGCCTGTAGTGGGTCCTGAAGACGATGACTACGCCATTAGCGAAAAGCATTTGAGCGAAATTGAAGCAAGTTATACTCGTTTGATGGAAACTATGGTTGCCCGCAGAAAAGCGGAAAAGGGTGATTTTAACTTTTTCCATTTTATGATTGATTTGGATCAAGGTCCTTGTGCGATTAAGCGCTTACGCGGTTGCGGCAGCGGAAACGAGTATGTTGCCATCACTCCGGACGGCGAAATTTATCCTTGTCACCAGTTTGTAGGTAACGAAGACTTTATTATGGGTACCGTTGATGAAGGCATTACTCGTTTGGATTTAAAGGAAAAATTTGCTGCAGCCAATATTTATAATAAACCTAAATGTGATAACTGTTGGGCTAAATTTTATTGTAGCGGCGGCTGCAATGCAAACAACTATAACTTTAACAAAAATGTACTGGAGCCTCACGAATTAAGCTGCGAATTGATGCGTTTGCGCTTAGAATGTGCTATTGCTTTAAAAGCTGCTACGCTGTAAATTTAAAAATAACAACATAACCCTTGCATTTTACGCATATGCTTGTACAAAGCATGAGAGGAGACGTAAAATGCAAGGGTTATGTTTTTTTAAATTAGAGCGTAAGGATAAATCAATCTGGCTAATCATGATAATATTGTATTTTACAGGTGTATTGGTGGGGGCACTTTATATTATGTCTGCCAAAAATACTACTGTGCAATACATAGCTGCTTTTATGAAGCAGCTTTTAGAAGAGCGTCTGAATGCAACTATTCTTACAGCGTTTTCCAATACTTTTTTTTCGTCCTTACTGATAAATTTTTTAATTTTATTTTTAGGGTTAAGCTGCTTTGGTGCTCCTTTTATTTTACTTTTAACCTTTATTAAAGGCGCCGGGGTAGGGGGTATGTCTTGCTATTTATATGCGTCTTTGGGAACGGCAGGCGTTATAAAAAACCTTGTTTCTTTTTTTCCATATAATATCGTATCTTCTCTGCTGATTTTATATTTTTGCGTACAATCCTATCAAAGCTCACTTGCCCTTTTTCAAACACATATTATAAAGACCAAAAATATCGTTTTATTCCGATGCACCCATGTCTTTCGTACTTTTGTTTTGTGCTCCTTCTGCACCCTCATCTACGCTCTCATCGAGCTGTTCTTTCGCGTTGTTTTTTAGTGGTAAAGGTTCACCTATTTTGGGAATACTCTTGTTTATTTTAACTTTAGAGAGCGGAGAGCTCTTGACAGCATTTTCAAGCTGCTGCGTAGAAATATGTGTATATATTTCTGTAGTGGTAATGTGTTCATGGCCTAAAATTTCTTTTAAGGCAAGCATATCTACATTTCCATGGCGGTACATAAGAGTAGCTGCGGTATGGCGCAATTTATGGGTAGAATACCCTTTCCCGGCGAGACCTGCTGTTTGCAGACAGGTATCTACAATTTGTTGTACACGACGCGGTGTTAAGCGTTTACCCGTCCTTCTGGATAAAAATAACGCCGCCTTGTCTACAACTTTAGAAAGGGAAGACCTTACACCTAAATAGTTGTTCAGTGCGTAAATACACGAATCATTTAAATATACTGTACGCTCTTTATTACCTTTACCAAGAATGCGAATAGTGTTTTCCTTGAAATCGTTTGTATTGATAGAAACCAATTCGCTTAAGCGCATTCCACAGTTTAAAAACAATACTAAAATACAATAGTCTCGTTCAGGAAAATCTCCGCCAACGTTATTCAGCAATTCTAAGCTTTCTTCTAAGGATAAGTATTTGGGCAAGGATTTGCGTATGGTAGGCACTTCAATATCTATTACAGGATTTTGTTTTAGCTGATTGCTTTTAGATACTAAGTATTTATAAAAAGCTTTGATACTGCACAGCTTACGAGCGCGTGTTACTGCTGCATTTCCGCGCACATTCAATGCATAGTGCAGATACTCATATACATCTGCTTTTGTCACTGTTCCTAAAAATTCTAAGGTTACATCATTTATCAAAATTTCTTCAAAATTTATAGAATCTGGAACCAATCCACGTCTAAGTTTCATAAAACGCAAAAAAGTGCGAATATCAATATAATATCCATTTACAGTTCGTACCGAAAGATTTTTAATTGTGCCGGCATAAGTAAGAAATTCACGCAAAACAGACGGACAATCTTCAAACTGATTATTATTTTTTCCATTGGGGGCAATGTAAGTGCTCATATCAAATAAAACCTCTTTTAATTTTATTTTTTATCTATTTTATAAGAATTATTGTACTATTTAATTTTTAAAACTCAAACAACAAAAAACGCACACAAAAGTTCCAAAAAGAAGATTATTAGAAAACTTGATGTATTTAATACCCTAAATTTCGCTAAACTTACATTTAGCGAAATAACTGCTATTTAAAATATACACTATCTTTATCTCTTTGTCAATCGCTTCTCTTCCTCATATTATTCTTATTATTTTATGTTTTTTCTATTATCGGTAATATTCCACCTATATCTTCCAACTGCCCATCTTGTAACGCAATGGGTTCTACACAATATTTTTTTAAAAAATTATAGATAAGCTTTCCACTTTTATGGCACATAATATTTCCTGTAAAAGCCAGCTTGTCCGGCGCAATTAAACCGCAGCAACCGCCTATAAATCCATAATTATACGGCGCAAGCTTTATTTCCTGCTCTTCAATTAACAAGACGTCTATCCCCTGTTTTTTAGCTGCTACTGCTATTCCAATATCTTGAGTAATAATAGCTTGCTCATTTACAATAGCCATATTGCATTTTGTGTATCCCTGCTTTATCTGCACAAGCTGAAATTTATTAAGTTCGCAAGGACGATTGAGAACTTTAAAATTCTGAAAGCAAAATTTCCCTATCAAACCCACATTTAATGCAGCTTCAAAAGGATACCCGCCACTTTTCAATTTAAACTGTTTTACGCTTAAATTATAAGCCTGTAACAGCTTTTTTAAAATCAGCTGGCTTTCTTCTACTACAATTTGATTATCGCCCAAATACAAGCACAACATATCTGCATGTATATTTACAGGGGTCGAAACCATTTTTGCAGGTTGCGTACACAACACCTCAATGTCTCGTTGCCGCAAAGCGTCCAAAACGGCTGTATTTTGAGGTGAAACCACAACAGTAGAAACAAGTCCTTGCGGCAAATTTGGGCTTGAAATTACCCCAATATTTTTGGTCATATCACTTGTGCTGCTTCCTTAATATAGTTTACACCTATAATTTCAATCTCTGGATATTCTTTTACATTTATTTGCGCCAAACTCGGTTTAGGAACAATAATATGCTTAAACCCAATTCTTGCAGCCTCTCTAATGCGCGCGTCCAAATTATTTACACTGCGTATCTCTCCGCCCAATCCTATCTCTCCTACTGCCAGTGTATCATCTGGTACAGGCTTGTCCAATAAACTGGATATAACCGCTAACGCAACTGCCAAATCACAGGCAGTTTCATCTAAACGTAACCCGCCCACAATATTAATATAAATGTCTAAGTTCCCTAAAAAATATCCTGCGCGCTTTTCTAATACTGCAAAAAGCAAATTGGCACGGTTAAAATCAAATCCGGAACAAGTACGACGTGGTGTACCAAAACTGGTTTTTGTCACCAACGCCTGTATTTCCGATAATATTGGGCGTGTGCCTTCCATTGTGCAAGCAACGCAATTTCCGCTTACGCCCAGAGGTCTTCCCTCTAAAAGCTGTTTAGAGGGGTTGACAATCTCGGTTAAACCGCTGCCGGTCATGTCAAACATTCCTATTTCACTGGTAGAGCCATAGCGGTTTTTAGCGCCACGAAGCACCCGATAAGGCAACATTTTATCACCTTCAAAGTACAACACGGTATCCACCAAATGCTCCATAACCTTAGGGCCTGCTATGGCGCCATCTTTATTTACATGGCCTACTATCAAGATGGGTATTTCTAAACGTTTTCCTACTTCAATCAGGCGTGCGGTGCACTCTTTTACTTGTGAAACGCTTCCTGTAGAAGAAGAAAGCTCTGCACAGTTCATAGTTTGAATCGAGTCAATTACCACCAAACCGGGTTTTGTTGCTTGAATTAAACCACAAATTTCTTCTATATCGTTTTCGGCGGCCAAATGGATAGAATCTCCCGAAACCTTTAAGCGCAGGGCGCGTAGCTTTATCTGGCGCAAAGATTCTTCACCTGTAATATACAAAACATCTACTTTATCTTGAATCTGCGCACAAATTTGCAAAAGCAAGGTAGACTTACCTGCTCCGGGTTCACCGCCAAGCAACACTACCGAGCCTATTACAATTCCTCCGCCTAAAACGCGGTCCAATTCTCCTATGCCCGTAACAATACGAGATTCCGCATCACTGGCGCTTACATCTTTTAAGCGGGTAGCCACTAAAGAAGTGGTCGTGGTTGCAGCCCGTGCAGCCCCGGCACTTACTTTATTTTTAGAAGGTTCTTTCACTACGTCTTCTACAAGTGTGTTCCACTCACCACAGCTCAGACAACGCCCCATCCATCTAATAGAGGTTTCGCCACAGTTGGTGCACACATATATAGTTTTTAACTTCTCTTTCATTCTCGTCTATCCTTTTATCTAATACAAAAAATTGTTGACGCGGTACCGGAAGAATAAACTTTTGCTTTTTCATGTACACCGTCAAATAGATGAATAACCAACATTAAAATGGTAACAGCCAACACCAGGCATACTGCTTTATATAAGTTTTCCATATACTTCACCTCAAACAAGTATATGCACCATACAAAAAGCAAAATACATATTTAAAGTATACCACACATTTAAGTTTATGTATAAAAAAAACAGTTTGCAAAAAAGCAAACTGTTTTTTTATTTAAATGGAGCGGGTTACGAGGGTCGAACTCGCTACCTCCACCTTGGCAAGGTGGCGCTCTACCAAATGAGCTAAACCCGCAATTTGGTGCCTCCGGACGGAATCGAACCATCGACACGGGGATTTTCAGTCCCCTGCTCTACCGACTGAGCTACAGAGGCAAATGGCGACCCAGAAGAGACTCGAACTCTCGACCTCCGCCGTGACAGGGCGGCGTTCTAACCAACTGAACCACTGGGCCAGAATATTGGTGGGAGTTACAGGGCTCGAACCTGTGACCCTCTGCTTGTAAGGCAGATGCTCTCCCAGCTGAGCTAAACTCCCCCATCAATATTCTTTCAATAACCTTGTGGTTACTGAAAATGGAGCGGGTTACGAGGGTCGAACTCGCTACCTCCACCTTGGCAAGGTGGCGCTCTACCAAATGAGCTAAACCCGCAGGTTATCGCTTGAAGAAATTACTGGTGGGAGTTACAGGGCTCGAACCTGTGACCCTCTGCTTGTAAGGCAGATGCTCTCCCAGCTGAGCTAAACTCCCATTAACGTAAACCTTTTTGCGTTTACGCTTTAAGTTGTTTCCCTCAAGCGACGAATGTTATTTTACCGTATATTTTACGGTTTGTCAAGACAAAAACACATTTTTTTTTGCGCATTTTCTCTTAAAATCTAAAAAGCCGCGATACAAAGCCAAAAATTTATTGTAAAAAATATACTTTTAAGCCATAATTTTCTCTTAAAAAAACTACTGTAAACTAGCTAAAATTTCACTTGCTTTAAAATAATATTTTTTTTCACAAAAATGACAACTCATCTCTATTTGGTCTTTTTCCGCTTTTAATTTTTCTAATTCTTCTTTCCCGACGCTTATTAAAGCGCGTTCTACTCTCTCTTGACTGCAATTACAGCGATAGTGTACCGCTTCCTCATCTAAAACATTAGGATTGAAACCTTCTAATACTTGATTTTATATATCATAAATAGTTTTCCCCTCTTCTAACATTTTAGTTACACTGGGAATTTTGCTTATATTTTGTTCCAACATAGTAATTTCTTCTTCCGTGGCACCCGGTAAAAGCTGCAGCAAATAACCACCCGCACGTTTAATGCTTAAGTCCTTGTCAACCAAAACGCCCAAAGCACACACTGTTGGAATCTGCTCACTGGTTGCATAATAATTTGTAATATCTTCGGCAATTTCTCCGCTAATCAAAGGCACTTGTCCTACATACGGCTCTTTTAGACCCAAATCCTTTATTACATATAACATACCTTGACCCACTACCCCGCCTACATTAAGCTTGCCGTCCGGTCTCTGTGTAGCTGCCTCTGCTCTTGCATTATCAGCGTATCCACGCACATTTCCAACACCGTCTGCTACTGCAAGCAAAGTTCCGGCACCGCCATCACCTTGTACGCGCAAAGTGACACTGTCATCTGCACTTTTAAGCATGACACCCATTAAAGAAGCCCCTGTTATCAACCGTCCCAGTGCCGCAGACATTACTGCACTGGTTTTATGAATGCGCTCCATCTCTCGTACAATTTCTGTAGAATCTATTGCACATACTATCGCTCCGCCATTTTCGGATATAGAACGTACTAAGTTAGCCATATTTTTCTCCTTAGCTATTTTAAATCAGTTTACAATTTTATTACAATTTTCGTTTTGCGTATATTGCTTAATTGCCGTAACTATCATACGCTGACTGTCCGTTTTCAAAGGAACAAACGCTTCACCATCGCAAATTTCTACTATCTTTAAGCCATATTTTTCGCATACTTGACACACCTGCTGTTGCGTGTATACATATTCGTAAAATTCTTCCTCAAAGCAGTTTTCTGTTTTATCATCGTTATCATAATATTTTATATCAATATGAATACAACTTTTCTTTTCTGCGTCATCGTAATCATTTTTCCATATACAAACAGCATCTTCGGTCTCCATTTCAAATGTACGGTCCGCTAATATATGTTTGTGTTTATAAGGGGTATTTAGGTCAAATACAAACACTGCACCCTTCTCCATAAAGAGCGCAGCGTCTGCTATAGCCTTTTCAAAACGATTAAAAGGTCCTATGTGGTTATAGGTATCAAAAGTGGAAACGGCAGCATTTACGGTGCCGTACAAGTCAAGCTTTGTCAAATCTTGACGCAGCATCAATACATTCGCCACGCCAACTTGTTGTACTTTTTCTGCCAAAACCGCCAGCATTTCTTCAGAGTAATCAATCGCTATCATATCATAACCACACTGAGCCAGCATGAGCGTTAAATCACCTGTACCACAGCCCAAATCGGCTACAATACCATTTTTTACACCATATTTATTTAATTGCTTTTTTACATAGCTAAACAAAGCTTCGTAGTTTGCATCCTCGTTAAACTCATCATAAAAATACGCAAACTCATTATACGCCATATTCTTTCTCCAACGCCTTATTTATTCTGCTTCATCTACGCTTAAATACGCGCAAATAGCTTGTTGCAACTCTAAAATACCAAACCCATTGTCTGCGCTGGTTAAATACACACCGTCGCAGCCGTATGGAGCACACTGTGCCAAAAATGTTTCTGCTTTGCTTTGCAGCTCACTTTTTTTCAGCTTATCTGCCTTTGTTAATGCCACAATAAAAGGTATTTCCCGATGCTGTAAATATTCCAGCATCATAAGATCATCTTTGCTGGGCGCATGGCGGCTATCTAGTAATTGTATTAAAACCGTCTGATGACGTTCATATTCAAAATAGCTGTTAATCAAATCGTCCCATCTATCCCGTTCACTTTGAGAAACCTTTGCGTAACCGTATCCGGGTAAATCAACAAAATAAGTGTTGTCCACCTCATAAAAGTTAATGGTAGCGGTTTTGCCCGGCGTGCTGCTTACGCGCGCCAGGCTTTTACGATTGCACAATTTATTTATCAAGGAAGATTTGCCCACATTGGAGCGACCTGAAAAAATAATTTCGGCACGGTCACTTTCGGGAAGCTGGGAGGACAAGCCGTAAGAGGACTTAAACTCTGCTTTTGTAAAATTCATTGTATGTCCTTTCTTATTGTACAACAGTGGCGCTGGGCTTTTTAGCAGCTTGGGGAGGCATTGGCGCAGTTGCGTAATCTTTTTTCTGCTTTTTTGTTTTTATAAGATTTATTTCCAATGCTTCTTGAATTGTAGAAACCGGTACAAATTTAATAGTCTCTTTTACCACTTCGTCCACTTCATATAAATCGGCTACGTTGTCCTTTGGTATTAACACAAGCTTCATACCTTCACGGTAAGCGGCCATGGATTTTTCTTTTAATCCGCCAATAGGCAAAACTTTTCCGTGTAGAGTAATTTCACCAGTCATTGCCACATCACCGCGTACTGCTAAGCCCGATAAACTGGAGATAAGCGCTGTGGCAAGTGTAATGCCTGCTGACGGCCCATCTTTGGGCACAGCTCCCTCCGGCGCATGTATGTGAATATCCAAATTCTTAAATACATCTGCGCTGTATCCATACTCTTCTGCATGTACCTTAGCGTAAGTAAGCGCCAATTTTGCACTTTCCACCATAACATCACCTAAAGAACCGGTAATTTCTAATTTTCCGCTTCCACCGGGAATTAACTGTACTTCAATAGGCAATATTTCGCCGCCTATACTGGTCCAAGCAAGCCCGTTGGCGATGCCAATCGCATCTGTTCTGTTGAAAAATGCCGGTTTTACACGTTTGGGTCCTAATATTTTTTCTAAGCCAACCGCAGTTATCGTAATGGTTTCTATTTCTTGTGCGGCTACCTGCTTTGCACATTTGCGCAAAACTTCTGTAATTGCGCGTTCCAATCCGCGAACTCCCGCCTCCGCAGTATAGCCATCAATTAAGCCGTAAATACCTGCTGAGCTGAATTTCACATGCGCTTTTAATCCGTTTTTATCCAACTGTTTGGGCACTAAATGTTTTTTTGCAATATTAAACTTTTCAATTCGCGTGTAACTAGGCAGTTCAATAATATCCATGCGGTCTCGCAGTGGGCGCGGAATAGTGTCTAAGCTGTTAGCTGTAGTAATAAACAGCACTTCACTCAGGTCAAAAGGAATATCCAAATAATGGTCTTTAAACGTGCTGTTTTGCTCCGGGTCTAAAGCCTCCAAAAGTGCAGCTGCGGGGTCCCCTCTAAAGTCATTGGCCATCTTATCAATTTCGTCCATCAAGATAAGAGGGTTACGAGTTTTTGCGGTTTGCATAGCACTTATAATTTTACCCGGCATAGCACCAATATAGGTACGGCGATGGCCTCTGATTTCTGCCTCATCTCGTACGCCGCCTAAACTCATACGCGCATATTCGCGCCCTAAACAGGCGGCAATGCTGCGCGCTATACTGGTTTTACCAACACCCGGAGGACCTACCAAACAAATAATTTGACCTTTTACATCTGCACTAAGCTTGCGCACAGCAAGCAGCTCTAATATCCGTTCTTTTACTTTTGTTAATCCATAATGGTCTTTATTTAGAATACTTTCTGCCTTTTTAATATCCAAGTTATCCTTTGTAATAACGTTCCATGGAAGCTCTAAACAAGTATCTAAATAAGTACGAATTACACTTGCTTCTTGGGCAGAGCCCTGCATTTTAGCTAAGCGGTCAATCTCTTTATTTAACTTTTCTTCTATCTCTTTGTCTAAATGCAAATTCTCTAGCTTTTCACGATAAATCTCCGTTTCATGGCGGGTATCATCGTAATCGTCCAGTTCCTCGCTCATTACTCTGATTTGCTCGCGAAAATAGTAATCGCGCTGATTTTTATCTAAATTATCAGTTACTTTCTCTTGTATCTCTTTTTCTATAGTAATAATTTTGTTTTCTTTGTTAAAAAGTTCTACCAGCTTTTCTAAGCGGCCCTGCAAGGTATTTTCATCTAAAATCAACTGTTTATCTTGATATTTAAATAAAATGTTACTGGGTACATACTCACTTAAAAACTGTGCGTTGTCAGAGGTAAGAATATTATAGGCCACGTCTTTTGGCAACCGTGTGTTTAAGGTGATATAATACTGAAATGCATTTTTTATGCTACGCACCAATGCCTCTATATTTTCTGTGTTAGCATTGCGCAAACCGCGCAAAGGGGCAGCTTTGGTTGTGGCACTTAAAAAGCTTCCCTCTGTTTCCAGCTCTAGCAGCTTGGCTCTATATTTACCCTCTACCAATACTTTTACTAACGTGTCAGAAATACGCAGCAGTTGTTTTACTTCTGCCACTACCCCATACGCAAATAAATCGTTTCGAGTAGGGTTCTCCATATCCATATCGCGTTGTGCAATTAAAAATACGGGCGTATTGTGCTCCATGGCCCACTCTACCGCGGCAATAGATTTTTCACGTCCTACCTCAAAATGAATTACATTGTTTGGAAAAACCACCAAACCGCGTAATGCAATAGCCGGCATTGGCACAATGTTGGTATTTTTATCTATTTTAACTTTCACTTTAACAGCCATAGTATACCCTCCTAAAGATAATGCGATACTTGCTCTGCTTTGGTAAATCTTTGATATCCGATTTTTTCATACTAGGATACAATACATTAGTTTAATATTATACTTTATTTCTGTTCTATTTGCAATAAAAACAGCGGTGTGTCTCACGCAATCAAAACAAATTAGAACAAAAGACAGGCAGCAAATATTAGCTGCCTGTCTTTATAATCCGTTTATTTAACTCTACTGGAAATTAAAGATTTGTAACGTTTGCGTACAGCACCATACTCTAATTTAGGTTGTGCGCCATTAATTACGTCTTCATCAATAATTACTTTTATAATGGTTGGGTCACTGGGAATGTCGTACATTACTTTCAGTAACGCCTGTTCTACTATACTACGCAAGCCGCGTGCGCCTGTTTTTAAGGTAATAGCCTTTTTAGCAATAGCGTGTAGCGCGCTAGTAGTAACGTCCAGTTCTACACTGTCCATTTTGAACATAGCAACATACTGTTTAATAATAGAATTTTTAGGCTCTTGCAAAACACGAACCAATGCCTCTTCATCTAAAGCGTCCAACACAGTAACAATAGGAATACGCCCTATAAGCTCTGGAATTAAGCCAAACTTCACCAGATCATGTGGCTCTACCTGGCGCAGCAAGGTTTGTTTGGCGTCTGCAGATTTTTCTTTTAACTTGCTTCCAAATCCCAGCGCAGAAGTATCGGTACGTTGCTGAATATGTTTTTCCAATCCCTCAAACGCACCTGCACAGATAAACAAGATATCCTTTGTGTTTATCTCAATAAACTCCTGATGAGGGTGCTTACGGCCACCTTGCGGCGGCACATTTGATACAGTTCCCTCTAAAATTTTCAGCAAAGCCTGTTGTACGCCTTCTCCGCCTACATCTCTTGTAATAGACGGATTC
>JAQUTM010000039.1 GCA_028694405.1 Oscillospiraceae bacterium | reverse complement strand
AGATAAAACCGCCGTTAACGGGCATTGGTGCAAAGGCCCCGGTAAAACCTTTGTAGACAGTATAAAACGTCAGCTGCCTGATATTAACATCATTGCAGAGGATTTGGGTTATCTTACCGAAGATGTATTAGAGCTTATGCGTTACAGTGGTTTTCCCGGCATGAAGGTATTGCAATTTGCTTTTGACAGCCGCGAGGAGAGCGACTATTTACCCCATAACTATACTGCTAATTCTGTAGTTTACACAGGCACACACGACAATACAACCACCGCCGACTGGGAATTTTCTGCACCGGCGGACGATGTTTTGTTTGCAAAGGCTTATCTGGATATTACTCCCGACCGTAACTTTACCTATGGTTTTATTCGGGCAGCTTTGGGCAGCGTTAGCAGCATGGCTATTATTCCGCTGCAAGATTATTTATGTCTGGGCAAAGAGGCGCGCATCAATATCCCTTCCACTTTGGGTGGAAACTGGGTTTGGCGTGCGATACCGGATTATTTTACTGCTTCTCTTTCTAAAACAATTTCTTCTTTGGCTAAAATGTACGGACGTGTTTTGTAAATTTAATCTTTCTTTTTTATTTCTTTCTTATTAAAAACAAAAAAGCACCTTGCTTTCCATAAAGCAGGGTGTTTTTTGTTATGTTATAATGCTATTTATATTATCGACAATAAACTTGATGTATCTTGGGCATCAAGCTGCCTTAATTTTTGTAGTTTTCACCAGCAAAAAATAAGTATCTTTTAGGAGATAGCATCCAATATAACGTCTTTTATATGAATGGGGCGCACCATATTACGAGCAACTTTTTTTAGCAAATTTTCCACAAAAGCTAAGTTGGACGAAATATCTTCAATCTCACAAATTTCATTTTTAGTAGGTAAAGGGCAATCTTTTTTATATACACTTATACCATAAACGGTACATAGTCCTAACTCATCAAGGAGTTTGTTTGTTTGTTTGTGTAATTTTATACAGATAAGTGGCACAAAGCTCCGAAATATACACTTCTTCACTCAGCAATGTGATTCACCTCCATTCTCCCTATACCACTCTTTTAATTGTATAGGAAAAAAGTAGGGTTTTCAATACCACTATAGTTTATATATAAACACTTATTTTTTGTGGTGTCGGGCTAAATGTTTAATACCCGCTTGAGCAATTCTATGCGAGAAACCACATTCAACTTTTGATAAATGTTGTAAGCTATTTTTTTTACAGTCCCCTCTGATATAGAAAGCGTGTGTGCAATATAGCGGTTTGTATATCCCGCAATAATCAAACACATAATTTGCATTTCTCTGGGCGTAAGCTTTTCTAATAAGCTACGGCACCGCAACGAAACCGAACCGTTTGGAAGCAGCATAACCAGCACCCGAGAGACTTTTCCATCTGTAAAAGCAGGAACCGTATTGACATAATGCACTGCCGCAGGGTCTGCCATGATATTTGCAGCAAAAGTTCCTCCTCCTGTAATTCCCTTTAAACTTTTTTCAAAAAAAGTAGTAGCATACAAGTCTTTTAAGGAAAATCTGTTTTTTAAAAATAATTCTGTAAAACAATCGTTACTGTGCTCTACCACTATTTTTTGTCTATCTTCGCAATTTAAAATGCAAACCCCAAAACTTGGCGTCTTAAATAAGCTGTCTGCAATTTGCAGATAACCCGCATTGGCAAACGCGCAAACGGTTTCATCTACTACCTTTGCAAGCAGCAGTATATAGGTTTTTTCGGTATGTATAACCGGTAACAACGTAATATGAATAAACACCTCGTACAAACCCACGGTGTAAATATCATAAAACGCCATAGGAGCCTGTTTTTTTATACAGTCCGACAGATATTTAAGCGTATAATTCTCTCTTTCTTTTCTAAAAAAAGAATCTATATAAAAGTGTTTATGTGCAACTTCTAAATAAGCAGACCCTGTCTCACAGGCTGTTTCTATTCTGTAGTGGCATCCGTTTTCCGGAAACAGCAAAAATGAAAGGTCATACGCTTCTAAAACAGGTGCAGCGCTTTTTTGCAATAAAAAGTCTTTGCAAATTTGCTCATACCTTTCCTCGCTTAAATACCAACCTATACATTCTAAACGGTTCTGCGTAAACTGAAACGTCACTCTCCAATGAGAAACTTGTCCGTTTTCTGTTTTAAAGCTACGTAAACAAGTAAAACATCCGTTTGTTCCTTTATATTTATCAAACCAAGTACAAATACACGCTTGCTCATACTCCGTTTGTGTTCCTGTATTACAGTGTGAAATTTTTCTATAAACCGCGTCCTGCTCTGTTAAAATTACTTTTCCGTTTTCTGCTTTTTCAAATGCACAAAAAAACCGAGAAGAATCTAACTTTTCCGCGTTTGAATCAAATTTCCCACATCTTTTTTCCACCGCTTATCACCTCATATAATGGTTGGTTTGTACTAATTCCACTCTTTCCCATTATAAGGTAATTTTTTCCACTTTACAATCCAAAATATTACCATTTTAAAAGTGTGATTAAGTTTTTACCCCGCTAACTGCTGTACCGAATCTTGGACATACCACAAAAATTCTTGCAAGCTGTTAAACACCAAAGCGTCACACTTCAGTAGGTGTTCCACGTCCTCGTGCCCTCCTGCAATCAATACACATTCGCATCCCAATTCCTTAGCCAGTTCAAAATCATGAGTTGTATCTCCTATTACTACTACGTCCTGCATCTCTGCTTCTTTTTGTTCAAAATAACGTACAGCTCTTTCTATTTTGCTTTCTCCACAGGCATTATCGGCTGCCAAAACAGTATCGAAATATTGCAAAATTTCCAGCCTAGCCGCTTGGGTAAGCAATCTTTTTTCTTCACAAGCCGATACAATCATTTGTGTGCTGCCCATTGCCTCTAAAAGCTCTAATACCTGCCTTGCTCCGCTGCGCAAATTACAATTTCCAGCATATTTTTCATAGGCACAGCTGTACATTTCTATAGCCTGCAAAAAAGACAGCTTTTCAAAATTTACAATTTTTTTATAAAAGCTTTTAATAGGTGCTTCCATTAAATTTTGATATTCAAATACCGTTAGCGGTGCACACGCTTGACTTTTTAAAATTTCGTTTACGGCACCCACACTTGGCTGTAAATCATCTAGCAGCGTCCCGTTCCAATCCCAAATTATATGGCTATAATAAAAAGGCTTTAACTGGGTCATATAGTTTTTCCTCCTGCCTGTATCATTTTTTCTGTATCTCTACCGCTCAGTCTGCTTTCTGTCTGCATCTCCGTCATGTTTTTCCAGTAACGTTTTGGCATATGTCCTCTTTGACAACGCGGATTATTGCGCGCCTGTATGGCTATGGTTTTATAAAATTGCTGCCATAAAGCCGCGTAATTTGCCTCTTGCGCATCTACCGGCGGCAAAGTCAACTTTTCAATCTCCACAATCTTAGTTTTGTTGTTTTGATAAACCAGTGCCATATGGTTTGTATCGTCATAAATTAAAAAACTTTCGTTTGGATACCTTGTTGCAAAATGCTGGCTTAATAAAGGCAAAACAAAATTTTTGGGGCTGATTACTGCAACCAATACGCCGCTGTATTCTTGAAAACGGATAAATCCCTTTAGCAAATGTGCCTCATTTTGCATACTTTTAACTGCACCGTGCAGACAACTTACCCTTGCATTGCCCAGCATATTGGTTAGCTTGCTGCCCACCTTATACCCAAGACGCAAGTATAAAAGCATACATAGCTCTTTTTGCGGCAAACACGTTAAAAAACCAAGGCGAACCATAGTTTGAGCCTGTACGCTTATTTTTTCCTGTATTGAGATATACACTCGCTGGGCTTTTTGCGGCTGAGAAGCAATATATTTTTCAACGTATAATGTTGGCTGACACAAATATTCCGGCACAATATCTACCGGATTTTCGCGATTATAAAAGCTTTCATATATGCAGGTTAAAAAGCCTTCAAAACTGCCGTCATAGGTGTATACTACATTGCTGTCGCCAGACATTTTACCGCCTCCTCTACAGGTAGCTGTATTTGTGTATCAAATAAGCTCAACTGTTGAACACCCACACTATAGGCCGCGGGGTCTATTAACGCGCGCACAGTGTTTTCTCGCGTGGCATGCAATGCGGCGTTGCCTTTCCCGTTACAAGTAATAAAATACTGGGCGCGCTTTAATACCACGCCTATACGTTTTAGTGCCATAGCGTCTAACCGGCCTGCGCGGCGGGCGGCAACAATGCGCTGTGCGCTTTTTACGCCTATACCCGGTACGCGCAGCAGCATCTCATACGGTGCGGCGTTTATTTCCACAGGAAACAAGTGCATATTATGAATTGCCCAGTTGCACTTAGGGTCTAAATAAGGATTAAAATTAGGAGTTTCTTCGCTTAAAATTTCTGCCGCAGAAAAATGATAAAACCGCAGCAGCCAATCTGCCTGATATAGACGGTGTTCGCGCAAAAGCGGTGGCTTAGTTTCTAAGCTGGGCAGCAGCGTGTGCTGCACTACAGGAATATAAGCAGAAAAAAACACGCGTTTTAGCTGATATTTCTTATAAAGATTTTCTGTCAAATTTAAAATTTTATAATCAGTCTCCGGACTGGCACCTACTATCATCTGTGTACTTTGTCCCGCAGGCGTAAACTTAGGGGCATAGCGGTACTTTACCAGTTCGCTTTTGTTTTCTCCAATTTGACGATGTATCTGCCCCATAGGCGCTAAAATAGCCTGCTTTGTTTTGTTAGGCGCCAGTGTTTGCAAGCTGCTTTCACTGGGCAGTTCAATATTTACGCTCATGCGGTCTGCCAGCAGCCCCAAGCGTGTTACCAGAGCCGGTTCGGTGCCGGGAATGCTTTTCGCATGAATATATCCGCGAAAGCCGTACTCAAAACGCAAAATCTCCAAACATTTTATAAGCAACTCTGTTGTGTGGTTTGGGTTTATGATAACGCCGCTACTTACAAAAAGCCCCTCAATATAATTGCGGCGATAAAAATCTATGGTTAAATCTGCAAGTTCTCGAGGCGTAAAAGCAGCACGCGGCACGTCATTTGTTACGCGGTTCACGCAATATTTGCAATCATACACGCACATATTGCTCATAAGTACCTTTAACAAAGATACACAGCGCCCATCTGCTGAAAAAGTATGACAAATTCCGCAGGCTGTTGCGCTGCCCATGCCGCTTGCATCGGCGCTTTTACCACGATTTACGCCGCTGGAGGTACAGGCAACGTCATATTTTGCACTGTCTGCTAAAATTGTAAGCTTTTCCATTAAGTCCAAAGTTTTTCCCACCTTAAGCTTTTTTTGAGCGCACTTTAATAAGGTGACCACCTGCCACCTTTTAAAAATTAAAAATTGAAAAATTTTTATAAACGGTTTTTCGCTTCCGTTTTAACTTTTAATTTTTGAGGACAAGTTTACCACTTTGTCTTTGTTTCCACTACCTTGCCTGCTATATATACGTTAGATAAATCCTCGCCCATAATAATTTGAGGCTGATAAGCCGGATTAAAAGGCTGCAAAATAATTGCATTGTTTCGCCGAATATACTTTTTTAAGGTACCTTCTCCCTCACCGTAAACAATTACGCCCAAATCTCCGTTTTCTAAGGTGGGCTGACGGTGAACCAATGCCAAATCGCCGTCCTGTATGCGCGGCATCATACTGTCGCCTTTTACAATTAAGTAAAAATAACTGTCAGGGTCTTTTACCCTGGCATACTCAGTGCCGTAGTCCTCTTCAAAAGCCAAAGCACCAAAACCGGCTTTTACCGTGCCTACAATGGGTATAGGGGTTTCTCCGGCAGGCATATAGGGCTCTATATTAGAAAGCGCAGGTGCTGCTATGGCCTCATGTCCTAAGATATAATCAGTAGTGGTGCCAAAATATTCTGCAAGCCGTGTAACCGTTTGAGGGTCTGGGGTAGAACGCCCTGTCTCCCATTTTCCAACAGCCTGCTGTGTTACCTCTAATTCTTTGGCTAAGGCAACCTGAGACACACCTCGAGCTTTGCGCAGCTCTTTTAATCGTGTGCTAAACATGGTACCAACTCCTTTACAAAGTTTTTCTTTTTCTTGCCTTTATTATACAACCCATAGTAGTAATTGTAAACACAATTATAAAAAAAGTTGTTATTTTTTATTGACAACAACTGTTAGTTGTATTATGATAGTCTTAACACAAGAAAATACATACCCTCAGGAGGTAAAAAAGCTTATGAGACGTCGCCTTCGCATTTTAAACGGAATATGCAAAAGCATTGCCATAGCTGCTTTTATTTTAGGTATAGGCGTTTTTTCAGCGTGGGAACAGGGCACGATAACGCTTTTACAAATGGCTGCAAATGCCATTGTATTCTTTAGTACATCTCTTGTATTTTACCGCTTAAAGCCCGGCAAACTGTTGCGGCGCTATTTATCCGCCCCTGCTGCTAAAAACCAAAAGCCTGTGGTACATGTTCACACCGCTGCCTAAACTGCTGTTTTTAGTTGTAAATATTTTTGTCTGCAATGCCTTAAAAGCTTCTCACACCGCTTTTAGGGCATTTTTATTTTACAACCTATCCCCAATAACACTTAAACCTCAAAATTTAAAATAAATTTTGCAGGTACGCCAAGGTGACAATATTTTTTACAAAAAATAAGAGAGAAAAAAAGATAACACACTCATATGATATATTCTTTGTGATACAATAAAAAATGTATAAAATAGGACGTTGCTGTGTATAACAGGACGTCAAAAAATAAAAAAAGGACGGCAAACCAATATGTTTACAGTTGAAAACGGCAAAAACGGAAAATTTGATACTGTTGTTATGACAGATACCACCAGCGGTGTAACCGCTACCCTTACCCCTGCCCGCGGGGGTATGCTTACCAGCTTTGTAAAAAACAACAAAGAGTATATGTTTATAAACGAAAGCAACTTTTTTGATGAGGCAATTCCACCCGAACGTCCCCGCTGTGCTACGCCTGTGTTGTTTCCAAGCGTAGGCAACTGTGCCAACGACACTTTTGTGTGGAAAGATAAAAGCTATCCAATGCCTCAGCACGGTATTGTACAGCACCAAGCTTGGAAAGTAATTGCTACCGATACAAACGGTGCCGCAAGTGTAACCTTGCAGGCAGTAAGTGACGAAAAAACAAAAGAGATGTTTCCTTTTGACTACAGCGTAACCATTACCTATGTATTGCAGGGCAGCAAAATCACCTTAAAACAAACCTATGCAAACACAGGAACAACAGCTATGCCTTTCAGCTATGGCTTTCACCCCTATTTTAAAGTAAGCGATATGCGCGAGCTGGAATGGAATATTACCGCTGACGGCATAGCCAATGATGCAAACGGTCCCTATCGTCCTATGCCTGCAAATATTCAGCTTCCTTATGATGCACAGGGTATGAGTTACACCATTTTTAGTAACCCAAAAAACAAGGCGTCTTTTGTTGATAAAGCCGACGGCCGTAAATTAACGGTTCACTTTGACAGCAATTTTCATCATTTAATTCTGTGGTGCGTTTGTGCAAATGGGTTTATTTGTGTAGAACCTTGGAACACCTTGCCCAACACCCTTAATACCAACCCCGCAAACCTGTTAGAGAGTGGAAAAGCGCAAACAGCCGAAATTGCTTTTGAGGCAGAATAATTGTATAATTAAACTATAACAAAAGAGATTCTTCTTCTGGCATCAGGACGAGAATCTCTTTTTTATCATTTTTTAAAAAAAGTATTGACCTTCCCCTTAATGGAAGGTGTAAAGTAAAGATACCAAAAGCGAAAGGAGCTGGCTCACATGAAAATCAATCAGGTAGAAGAGCTGGTGGGCATCACAAAAAAGAATATCCGCTTTTACGAGCAGGAGGGTTTGTTGCACCCCAACCGCAACGCACAAAACGGCTACCGAGAATACAGCCTGCAAGACGTTGCCATACTACAGCAAATAAAGCTTCTGCGCAAATTAGCGGTGCCTTTAGATGAAATACGCAAAATGCAAAGCAGCACACTTACCGTAGCCGACGGTATGCAAAGGCATATTCTTTATTTAGAGCGACAACGCCAAAATTTAGAACATGCAACCCAAATGTGCAAACAGCTGGCTTTGTGCCGCGAAAATCTACAGGATTTAGATGCTCCGCGCTTTTTGGAGGAAGTAGAAAAGATGGAACAGAAAGGAGTGAGCTTTATGCAAGTAGAAAAGAAAGATATTAGAAAAAAATATGTTGCACCGATTATAATAGCTGTTGTAATGGTAGGCTTGCTTATAACCGCGCTTATCTTTTTTGTAACACAGCTGCAAATTGAACATGCACCCTTAGCGGTTATTATCATTTTTGTAGTTGTGCTAAGCAGCGTGGCACTGGGCATAATACTAGCCCTGTTACAACGCATAAAAGAAATTAAAGGAGGAGAAGAAGATGCTGCTGGTAAATATTGATTATATCCCCGGAAAAGAATTTGAGGTTTTGGGTGTTGTAAAAGGCAACATTGTACAAACTAAAAATTTAGGTAAAGATTTTATGGCCGGAATGAAAACCTTGGTAGGCGGTGAAATAGTAGGTTACACCGAGATGCTAAACGAGGCTCGCCAAATTGCCGTAAAACGCATGGTGGACGAAGCCGTTGAAATGGGTGCAGACGCTATTGTAAATATGCGTTATGCCTCCTCGTCGCTTATGCAAAGCGCTGCCGAAGTAATTGCCTATGGTACTGCCGTAAAATTTAAATAAGCCAAAACAGTAAAAGCCCGCACTTGCTGCATATAGCAAGTGCGGGCTTTTTGTGGCTTTATTTTTATATAATGTTTTAAACCGCCTGGCTGTTTTCAAATTGGCTCTGGTACAGCTCTTTGTAAAACCCGCCCTTTTGCATAAGGGTTTCGTGGTTGCCCACTTCTACAATATCGCCATCGCGCATTACCAAAATGGTATCCGCATCTCGTATAGTAGAAAGACGGTGTGCGATAATAAAGCTGGTACGTCCCTCCATAAGGTTATCCATGGCCTTTTGAATTAAAATCTCGGTTCGTGTATCTACACTACTGGTAGCTTCATCTAAAATTAAAATTTTAGGGTCAGAGATAATGGTACGGGCAATGGTTAACAACTGCTTTTGCCCTTGGCTTATATTGCTGGCCTCCTCATTTAGCACCATATCGTAGCCATCGGGAAGCGTTTTTACAAAATGATGCACCTGTGCTGCCTTTGCAGCTTTTACTACCTCTTCGTCTGTGGCATCTAAACGGCCGTAGCGGATATTTTCCCGAATGGTATCATTATACAGCCATGTATCTTGCAGTACCATGCCAAACATATCGCGCAGCTCACCGCGGTTAAACTGCTTTACGTCATAGCCGTCTATTAAAACAGCGCCTTCGTTTACGTCATAAAAACGCATGAGCAGCTTAACCATAGTTGTTTTACCCGCGCCTGTAGGCCCTACAATGGCAACCTTATGGCCCGGTTTTACAATATGAGAAAAATCATGAATAATTATTTTTTCAGGGGTGTAGCCAAATTTTACATGGGCAAAGGCAACTTCACCTTTAATTTCCTGTGTAGAAACAGCTTGTGGTGTATCGGGTTCTTCTTCCGTCTCGTCTAAAAATTCAAATACACGCTCGGCTGCCGCTGCCGTGCTTTGCAGCACATTGCTGATATTTGCAATTTGTTGGATAGGCTGGGTAAAATTGCGCACATACTGGGTAAAAGCCTGAATATTACCTAAGGTGATTTTTCCTTTTATGGTAAGCCAACCACCTAAAATGCAAACAGCTACATACCCTAAATTACCCACAAATTTCATAAAAGGCATCATTAAGCCGCTAAAAAATTGGCTTTTCCATGCGGTGTTATATAGCTTATTGTTAATTTCTTCAAACGTACCGATACTTTTTTCTTCGCCATTAAAAGCTTTTACCACCACATGGCCTGCGTACATTTCTTCAATATGCGCATTTACGTTACCCAAATATTTTTGTTGACCTTTAAAGTACGGTTGGCTTTTTTTAACTACACCTGTAACAATAGCAAGGCTTAACGGTAACGTAAACAATACTACCACCGTCATCAGGGGGCTGATAGAAAGCATCATAACCAATACACCAACCAAGGTTGCAACACTTGTAATAATTTGGGTTAAGCTTTGGTTTAAGCTTTGGCTTACAGTGTCAACATCATTGGTAATGCGGCTTAAAACTTCACCGTTGCTTACGCGGTCAAAATAGGCAAGCGGCATACGATTTATTTTCTCGGCAATATTTTTGCGCAGATTATAAGTCACCTTCATGGTAACACCTGTCATAATAAAGCCTTGCAAATAGCTTAACAGCGCACTTACAATATATAGTCCCAACAGGAAAAAAATGATATTTAAAATTTTATCAAAGTTAATGCCTGTGCCCAGCCCTGTCAGCTTAGACATAATACCGGTATAAATTTCGGTGGTTGCGTTGCCCAATATTTTAGGACCCACAATGCTAAACACTGTACTGAGGGCGGCAAAAATGATTACTGCAATAATAGAAACATGGAACGGCTTTAAATAGGCAACCAGTTTACGCAAAGTTCCTTTTAAATCCTTGGCTTTTTCACCCGGCATCATGGCACCGGGACCATGCCCACCGCCCATAGGGCCACGCATTTTTATTTTTTTTGATTCACTCATGCTTCCAGCTCCTCCTTGGACAGTTGTGACTGTGCAATTTCTCGATAATTTTGACAGCTTTGCAGCAGCTGCTTGTGCGTACCCATGCCTACTATCTTACCTTCGCTTAGCACAATAATCTGTTCTGCGTTCATAATTGTGCTGATACGCTGTGCAACAATCAAAACGGTTGCATTTTCAGTGTATTTTTTTAAGGCGCGACGCAGCGTGGCATCGGTTTTAAAATCCAAAGCAGAAAAGCTGTCATCAAAAATATAAACAGGTGCATTTTTTGCAAGCGCACGCGCAATCGAAAGCCGCTGACGCTGTCCGCCGCTAACATTGGTACCGCCTTGGCTGATTTCTGTTTCAAAGCCTTCCGGCTTTTCTTCTATAAAGCTTAAAGCCTGTGCCACTTCGGCAGCTTTGCGTATCTGCTCTTGGTTTGCATCTTCGGCGCCATAGCGCAGGTTGCTGTCAATATCTCCACTGAACAGTACGCCTTTTTGCGGCACATATCCAATTTTGCTGCGTAAATCGTGCTGTGTCATGTTGCGCACATCTACACCGCCTACCGTAATGTTACCCGCCGTTGCGTCGTAAAAGCGCGGAATTAAGTTAATAAGGGTAGATTTACCGCTGCCTGTAGAACCAATAAAAGCGGTAGTTTGGCCGGGTTTTGCCGTAAAGCTAATGTGCTGCAGTACGTCTTCATCTGCACCTGCATATTTAAAGCTTACGTCGTTAAAGCATACGGTTCCGTCTGTATTTGCAATCTCCTGCGGTGCTACGGGGTCTTCAATGCTGTCTTGGGTGCTTAAAACCTCATAAATACGCTCTGCGCTAACACTGGCACGAGGTATCATAATAAACATCATGCTGATAAACAAAAAGCTCATGATAACTTCCATGGCATACTGCATAAACGCCATCATATCGCCTACCTGCATGGTGCTTTGTTCTATTTGATGTGCTCCTGCCCATACAATAAGCAGCATAATGCCATTCATAATAAACATCATACAGGGCATCATGGTAGCCATGGCGCGGTTTACAAACAAGCTGTTTTGTGTTAAATCCACGTTGGCCTTATCAAACCGTTTTTCCTCGTGCTTTTGGGTGGAAAACGCGCGAATAACCATCATACCCGATAAATTTTCTCGGGTTACCAAGTTTAGTTTATCAATTAAATTTTGCATAATTTTAAAGCGTGGCATAGCAATCTTAAACATAGTGATAATTAAAATTAAAACAAGTGCTACTGCCAACCCCAAAATCCAGCTCATATTGGGAGATTTTTTAATCGCCATGTATAAACCGCCTATTCCCATTACAGGGGCAAAGCACATCATACGCAGACCCATTGTTACAAATTGCTGAATTTGCGTAATATCGTTTGTGGTACGGGTAATTAGGCTGGCTGTACTAAATTTATCAAATTCGGTGTTTGTAAAACCTGTAACCTTTTTAAATACATCGGCGCGCAAATCGTGTGCAATGCCCGCACCTGCCCGGCTGGCAAAAAAGCCTACACTTGCAGCAAATATAACACCCAACAGGCTAAGTAACAGCATAATACCGCCTGTTTTTAAGATAGACATGGTTTGAATATGCGCCGTATCGGCACCCAGCTCTGTGTAAAAGGCTTTTACCAACACCACTGCTGTCTGCTTTAGCGTATCTGCTTCTTTACCTTGCGCTTCTGTAATAACACGCTGTAGCTGCTCTTGGGGCAGCATTTGCATCATGGACGCCATGGGGTAAACCTTTGTAATATCAATACTTTTTGAATTACCATCTGCCACCGTAGCGTTTTCATTTTGTTCAGCCATCTGCTGTGCCAAACTCATAAAGCTATACATGCTACGGCCAAAAATATCTTCCAGCAATGCCATTTGCGCTTTATCTGAAGTATTTAGCACTGCTGCATCTACTGTTTTTAAATTGGGATATTTTTTTGCCAGCTTTTCATCTTTCACGTTTCCCGCAGATATTTTATCGTAGCTTTGCTCTACAAGTTGGCGGTCTTGCTCTGTCATAAAGGTGGAAAGCAAGCTTAATCCTTCTGTGCTGATTACTTCGGGTACTGCGCTGTCAATGCCTCCCTGCTGTAACCCAATGTTTACTATTTTAGACATATAATTTGGCAAATTCAGCTCTATAAGCGCCTGCCCAAACAACATTACCAATGCCATAAGCATAATTGCTGTAAACGGCTTTGCGTATCGTTTTAATTTCATCATAGCTAGGGTTCCCTTTCATTGCTTATTTCTTTTACGGTACTTGTTAGCTGCTTTAACAGAATTATCAATTCTTTAATATTCTTTTCACCCATTTTTTCTGTTAAATTTTCTAACATTTCTTTAAACTGGTCATGACTGTCTTTCAAAATTTGGCTTCCCGACTGTGTAATAGAGATATAGGTAATTCGTCTGTCTTTTTCGTTTTGGCTGCGTTCTATATAGCCTTTATCAAACAGCACGTTTAGCTTTTGGGTAATACTTGGCGTGGCTTGGCCCAGCTTGCGTGCCAGTTCTCCCACACTAATACCGGGTAAATTTTGATGCAATATCATAAAATGAAGAGTAAGCAACAGAGAAAATTGAGATTTATTTAAATCCACATGAGGCTTTAAACGTATCCAAGCGGCCCTTAAGGTGTTTATCTCTACCAATAACTGCGCACTTAAGCTATTGCTGTCAAAATCAGGAGGTATGGGGGGCATACCGTGTAGACTGTAATGTTCTTCGCAATCCATTTTGTTTTCCTTTCATTAAATTACTTAGGTTACTTAATATTTAGTTTGCCTAATAACTTTACTACAGCTTTTTTATGCTGTCAATATGGCATAAAAAAATTCACAATTTGTATACAATCTAAACAAACACGCCGCCTAAAGTTTACCCTTAGACGGCGCGTTTCATTCTTTTATAAAGCTGTAATTTAAACCAAAAGTGCTTCTAACCGCTCACGAATAGCCTTAATAAAATCCAAAGTGTTTACGGCCGTAGGAGTAAGCCCTTCACATAAGCCACACAGGTCTTTTGTCATTATGCCCTCGTTTAAGGTTTGCAGGCTTGCTTGCTCCAGTTTGTTTGCAAACTCCATCAGCTCGGGAATATTATCCATTTCGCCGCGCTTGCGCAAAGCTCCGCTCCATGCAAAAATAGTGGCCATGGGGTTTGTAGAGGTTTCTTCGCCCTTTAAATGACGATAATAGTGACGCGTAACAGTCCCGTGAGCAGCTTCATATTCATAGCAGCCGTCTGGGCTTACCAATACGCTGGTCATCATAGCCAAAGACCCAAACGCTGTAGACACCATGTCGCTCATTACATCGCCGTCATAGTTTTTACATGCCCAAATAAACCCGCCCTCGCTGCGTACCACACGGGCTACGGCGTCATCAATAAGGGTGTAAAAATAAGTGATGCCTGCTTTTTCAAACTTTTCTTTGTATTCATTTTCATAAATTTCTGCAAAAATATCTTTAAAGGTATGGTCATATTTTTTAGATATTGTATCCTTAGTAGAAAACCACAAATCCTGTTGGGTATCTAAAGCAAATGTAAAGCAAGCATGTGCAAAAGAGCAAATAGAGCTATCCTTATTATAGCTGCCCTGCAGCACACCTGCACATTCAAAATCATATATCTCTTGGCGCGTTTGCGTACCGTCTGCCGCGGTAAATAAAAGCTCTGCCTTGCCGGGGCCGGGTACACGCATTTCGGTAGCTTTATAAATGTCGCCGTAAGCATGACGAGCAATGGTAATGGGCTTTTGCCAGTTGCGCACTACAGGCTTTACACAGTCAATTAAAATAGGTGCGCGAAAAACAGTGCCGTCCAAAACAGCGCGAATTGTACCATTGGGGCTTTTCCACATCTCGTGTAAATTGTATTCTGTCATACGCTGACCATTGGGAGTAATGGTTGCACATTTTACCGCAACACAATATTTTTTATTTGCCAAAGCTGCGTCCATAGTTACCTTGTCAGCTGTTTCATCACGATAAGGCAATCCCAAATCATAATATTCTGTATTCAATTCTACAAAGGGCAGCAACAGCTCGT
>JAQUTM010000038.1 GCA_028694405.1 Oscillospiraceae bacterium | reverse complement strand
CAAAAAATGCTTACTGTATTTGCAAAAATGCAGTAAGTTTATAAACTATATAAAAAAGGCGAAAAATATGACCAAACAAGAACTATACGAAAAGGCAAAAATGCTTCCGCTATTACCGGGGGTTTACATCATACGAGACAAAACCTCTGAAATTATATATATCGGAAAAGCGAAAAGGCTGCGCACGCGTGTTAGTCAATACTTTCGTGAGGGGGTTCCCCATGATGCGAAAGTTACCAAAATGATTAACAATGCTTTTGAGTTTGATGTAATTGTAACGCAAAGCGAGTTTGAAGCGCTGGTTTTGGAATGCAGTCAGATTAAGCTACATTTACCTAAGTATAATATTTTATTAAAAGATGATAAGGGGTACAGTTATGTAAAGGTATCTAACGAACCTTACCCGCGCATAACGGCCGCTTTACAAATAGAAGATGACGGCGCCGAGTATATAGGCCCGTACACCTCCAGCTTTGCTGTGCGAGAAATGGTAGAAACCGCAAATACAGCTTTTCGCTTGCCTACATGTGAAAAAAACTTTCCGCAGGATTTTAGAAAAGGCAGACCGTGCTTAAATGCGCATATTGGACGGTGCATGGGTGTGTGCAGTGGCAAAATTAAACAAGAAGATTATAACGAAAGCGTGCGCGGTGCTATTCGCCTTGTTAAGCAAGGAAAAAGTGAAATTTTAAAAACCCTGCGTCAACGCATGGAAGATGCCGCCGAGCGCTTAGACTTTGAAAAGGCAGCTCTGCTGAGAGACCAGATTACTGCAATAGAAAAAGTAAGCAAAGGGCAAAAGGTTGTAGCTACAAAGGTGCCGGAACAAGATGTAATTGCGCTTGCAAGCGCAGCAGATAATTTATGTGTAGCAATTTTGCGCATCAGGCAGGGTCGTCTTATTGATAAAAAAGAGTTTGTTTTTAAAGGCACTACTGATACAGGAGCGCTAAGAGAGGAGTTTTTGCCCAGTTACTATTTAGGCGGCGGAGAAATACCAAAAATAATAGCCATAGATGCTTTGCCACAGGACAGCGATAGCCTGCAACAGCTTTTTACCGAAACCCGCGGCAGCAATGTACGGCTATATGTGCCGGAACGAGGAGAAGGCGCACAACTAGTGCAAATGGCCTATGTAAACGGTGTAGAGCGCTTAGCGCGTGAGCGCGGACGCCACACAAGAGAAGAGCGTACCTTGGACGAATTTGCCTCTTTATTGGGGCTGCCAACACCGCCGCGTATAATAGAGAGTTATGATATCAGTAACTGGGGTGACGGTACCAGCGTGGCAGGAATGGTTGTGTTTGAAAACGGTAAACCGCAAAAAAGCGGATATCGCCGCTTTAAAATAAACAGCGTACAGGGTACAGATGACTACGCCAGCATGGCCGAGACCTTAAGCCGCCGAGTAAAAGAGTATGAGCAGGGTGCCACAGGTCAATTTGGCATAAAGCCGGATTTAATACTGCTAGATGGCGGTAAAGGACAGGTGAGCGTAGTAAAAAACGTGTTGTTTGGCACTGCTTTTGCAGATGTTCCCTTGTTTGGCATGGTAAAAGATGATAAACACCGTACCCGTGCGATTGTTGATACGGATGGTGCGGAAATTGCCATCAATATGAATCGAGGCGTGTTTACTTTTATTACTTCCGTACAAGACGAAGTGCACCGATTTGCCATAACGTATCAACGGCAAATGGCAAAAAGCAAAACTTTAGGAATAAGTTTAACAAAAATTGAAGGTGTAGGTCCTCAAACCGCTAAAGCCCTGTTAAAAGCTTTTAAGACAGTTGCAGCGGTGGGACAAGCCACGCAAGAAGAATTGCAGGCAGTAAAAGGAGTAACGCAAAAGGCGGCGAAGGCAGTGTATTTGTATTATCACCCTACCATGTAAGGTATATTTTGTCTGCATAACAGGCAATACTTGACAACAAAACCTTTTACAGCCATAATAAAGAATACAAAAAAGGGAAAGAAAACCGCATAAAATTGATTTAAAACGGTAGAGGAAACACGATTATGAAAGTAATTTCTGGTACAGCGCGAGGCAAAAATTTGGCCACATTAGACGGATTGGCTACGCGCCCTACGATTGCACGGGTAAAAGAAGCCATTTTCAGTGCGGTACAATTTTTGGTGCCGGGCGCCAATGTACTGGATTTGTTTGCGGGCAGCGGCCAAATGGGTATAGAAGCTTTAAGCCGCGGCGCTTTAAAATGTACCTTTGTTGATGAGAGCAAAGAGGCTATTGCGGTTGTAAATGAAAACTTAAAGGATACCGGCCTTGTAAAAAATGCAAAAGTTATCACTACAAGCGCGGATACTGCTTTAAGCTTTTTACTGGGCAGTAAAGAAAAATTTCAGGTAGTGTTTTTAGATCCGCCTTACAATAAGGGCACATTACAAAATGTTTTACCACGGGTAGCGCAGGTATGTGCGCCCAACGGCGTAGTTTTTTGCGAGAGTGAGATTGAAATTGATTTACCGCAGCAGGTAGAAAATTTAACCAAGGTAAAGCAATATAAATATGGTAAAGTTTTAGTAACAAAGTACCAATATCTTACACAGGGAGAGGAAGAATAAGCCATGGCCATAGCTATTTGTCCCGGCAGCTTTGACCCCATTACAAACGGGCATTTAAATATTATTGAACGTACCGCTAAGCTGTTTGATGAAGTAATTGTATTGGTGCTTAAAAATCCTACGAAAGTACCACTTTTTACTGATGAAGAGCGGGTGGATATGATACGCAGCTGTACACGATACCTGCCCAATGTAAAGGTAGATGCTTACAGCGGGTTACTGGCAGATTATGCGCATCAGGTAAAGGCAGATGCATTGGTAAAAGGCTTGCGTGCCGTTACCGATTTTGAGTATGAGTTTCAGATGTCTCTGATTAATAAAAAGCTGAATCCGCTTTTGGAGACGATGTTTTTAAATACCGACAGTGAATATATGTATCTCTCCAGCAGTATTGTGAAGCAGGTTGGAGAAGGCGGCGGCAGCATTGCAGATTTTGTACCTGCTGCAGTAAGAGAACAAATTGAGAAACGTATAAAAGAGAACATATAAAATGCAACCAATATTGTACGCAAAGGAGAAAAACATGAACATAGACGAACTTTTAGATATGATAGATGAATCTATGGAGGAAGGCATAAATATGCCTTTCAGCGGTGGAAAACGTGTGGTAGACACCGATAAGGTGCGTGATGTTTTAGATGAAATACGCCTTAACTTGCCCAGTGAGATTAGACAAGCTAAGGCGATTGTACAAGACCGTGCAGATATTGTGGCAACTGCGCGCCGTGAGGCCGAGGCGATTGTTAAAAAAGCAGAAGACCGTGCGCGTGCATTGATAAATGAACAGGAAATTGTAAAGCAGGCACAGCAGCGTGCGGCAGAAATTTTAAATGCAAGCCAAACCAGTGCCCGTGAAATGCGTACCACTGTGACAGATTACTGTGAAAATATGCTGCGCCAAACAGAGGAACAGTTGGCGCGCAGCGCGGCAGAGGTAAAAAATGTGCGCAGTACTTTACGACAAACTGCAAAAAATAATTTATAAAATATGAAAAATAAATTTTTGAGTGCTATACGCAATGTTTTTTGTGTTGGCTTAGTAGTAGCGTGGGCGATGGTTATTTTTTTTCTTTCCGGAGAGAATAAAGAGGCCAGCAGTTTACGCAATGAAGAAATTGTAGAAAATCTAACGCCTTACTATTATTCGGCTTTGGTGCAGGCCGGTGATAAATTAGAAGATACATTCAACGTAAAATTGTCAGATGTGGTAAATACATTTGTACGCAAAGGTGCCCACGTTGCGGTATATGCGGTACTGGGCTTTTTGGGAATGTTGGCAATGTGTATTACGCGTTGCGGTTTATTTACTAAATTTTCTGTAACCAGTAATTTTTGCTTACTTTACGCCATAAGCGATGAACTGCATCAAATGTTTATACCGGGACGAAGCTGTAGTGTACTGGATGTTTGTTTTGATTATATAGGCAGCTTAGGAGGCATATCGGTATTTTGTGTGCTGTTAGGCATATGTTATCTAGTCCGACGTTGTTTTCGACCTAAAGCTAAATCCACTATTTTACATGAAAATTGCGAGCCTGAAAATCAGCAAATTTTTCATAGCTACAACGATAAAAATTAAAAATTAAAAAAATAAGTTTATCTCAAGCAGAACGAGATAAACTTATTTTTTTTGCTTTGAAAAGTCATAAAGGGGCAATTACTTATTTGAATTATAAAAAATAAATGACTAAAAATGGCATTTTATGGTGCTTATTTGGAAATAATAGGAATTTTTGCTAAAAATAATGATACACCCGGACGCGGGTAAAAGAAAAATGTCGATAGCCTTTTTTTCAGGTTTTATATGTTTTTAGTCTTGCTTTTAAATGGGTAAAACGTTATAATAAATTTACTTTAGTGGGTAAAAGTGGGTAAAAGTGGGTAAAATATTTATATTTCTTGTAAAGTATAAATTTTTATAAATACTTATTACGTAGGATACGCTTGAGTAAAAGCTTTCGCGCAGGATGAGGTGAAAACGTGCTGATAGGCGAATACAGCTATACGGCTGATGCGAAAGGCCGCATAGGCTTTCCTGCAAAATTTCGCGAGGAAATCGGTGAACGTTTTTACGTTACGCGGTGGTTAGACGACTGCTGCGTGGCTTTTGCCGAAGCAGAATTTGAGCGTATAGCCGGGCTGTTAGCCGAAAAAAGCATGGTCAAAAGCCGCAATGTTTCTCGTTTTTTATATGCCGGGGCAGCGCTGGTTGAACCGGACAAGCAGGGGCGCATTTTATTGCCCCCCAATTTGCGTAAGCATGCGGCGCTTGATAAAGAAATTGTAGTAATTGGTGTTGGCAGTCACGCAGAAATATGGAGCGCCGAAAAGTGGACGTCCATGCAGGACGAATTTGCTGATGGACCGATTGCGCAGGCAATGGAAGAACTGGAATTTTAAAAAGCTTTAAAGATAAAATTGCCTTTTAGCGGCAATAGCCAGAATGGGAGGATAATATGGCGGATTTTACACATGTGCCAATTATGCTGCAGGAATGTTTAGATGGACTGAACATTCGTCCGGACAAAATATATGTGGACGGAACAACAGGCGGTGCAGGCCATAGCAGAGAAATTGCCAAAAGACTTACCAATGGCAGATTAATTAGTTTAGACCAAGACCCTGACGCCATTGCGGCTGCCAGTGAGCGCTTAGCAGGACTACCTGCTACTGTATATCGTACTAATTTTCGCTATGTGAAGGACGCACTTTCGGATTTAGGGATAGACGGTATCGATGGCGCTTTGCTTGACTTAGGCGTTTCTTCCCATCAGCTGGATAAGCGTGAACGCGGCTTTAGCTATAACGGAGACGCACCCTTAGATATGCGCATGAGCCAAGAAGGCCCTACCGCAGCTGATTTGGTGAACACCGCAAGCCGTGAGGAACTGAGCCGCATTTTAAAAGAGTATGGCGAGGAACCTTTTGCTTGGAAAATTGCAGGGAAAATAGAGCAGGTAAGGCAGGCAACTCCAATTTTAACAACTGCTCAGTTGGCAGATACCATTGCAAGCGCTTTACCGCCCGCCGTGCGTCGCAAGGATAAAAATCCAAGCAGACGCAGCTTTCAGGCAATACGCATTGCTGTAAATGGAGAGTTAGATGCGCTGAGTGAGGGCTTAGATGCTCTGTTTGAAAGTATGAATACCGGAGCGAGATTTTGTATTATTACGTTTCACAGTTTAGAGGACAGGTTGGTAAAACAACGGTTTAAGCAGTGGTGTACTGCTTGTACTTGTCCACCCGAATTTCCTGTATGCGTCTGTGGGGGCAAGGCCAAAGCAAAACCAATTACCAAAAAACCGTTGGAAGCATGTGCACAGGAGCAAGAAGAAAACCGTCGCAGCCGCAGCGCCAAGTTGCGCATTATTGAAAAACTTTAATAACAGCATTTGCAGGGGCTGCGTGTAGTTGTGTACACGTTGCTTAAAAGCACAAAAGGAGGTGAGCCCATTGCAAAACGAAGAAGCTTACGATTTAAGTATATTTGAAAATCGAGAGGAAAAGCCGGCGCGTCCCCGCGTAACCGTAGCACAAGGCAAGAAAGGGCTTACCAAGGCGCGCTTTCACAGTTTAAATTTAATTTTTTTGGGTGCTATTGTTTTAGCGCTGATATTTAGTGTGTTGGCAAGCCGTGCAAAGTTAACCGAGCTTAGCGGCAGCGTGGCAGAAAAGCAGGCGGCACTGGTAGAGGCACAAAGCGACTTTACTTATTTGAATTTACAGCTGGACAGTAAAATCAGCGTAAAAAATGTAGAGGAATATGCGACGCAGCGATTGGGCTTAATAAAAATGGATAAAAGCCAAATAGAATATATAACGCTGGAGAGTGAAAATAAAATAGAACGTCCCGAAAGCAAATTCTCCAGTATTTGGGAGATGTTGTCTACAGGATTTATGAGTGCAATGGAATACCTGATACCTTAACAAAATAAAATGATATAGACCATGTTTGCATATAAATGTGGTATCAGTACCTATGTGCACTGCTTTATTTAAATATAAGGGCAAAGAGACGTTTTTCTCTTTGCCCTTAAAGCCTGTTTATGCATAGATAAAAAACAGGCTTTAGCGGAGGAGGAAAACAACCGTGCAAGATGACAATAAACCCCAAGCCCGCAATATTCCCGGTATACGGCTGCGTATCATATCGTTAGTAATTATTTTTGTGGGGGCAACAAGCTTTATTTTTTATAATTTGGCCAAACTACAAATACAAGAATATGAAGATTATCGCCAAAAAGCGACAGAACAACAGCTGAAGGATACGGTAATTGTGCCCAATCGCGGTACTATTTACGACACAAACATGAAGGTTTTAGCGCAAAGTGCAACCGTTTACGATGTGGTAATTGACCCGCATCAGATTAAACAGGATTCTGAAAGCTGGGCAGCTGCGCGCAAAAAAGAGCTGGAAAAACAGGGAGAAAGCGTGTCTGCAACTTTGTCTTATGAAGAGACGATTATTGCAGGGTTATCCACTATTTTAGAAGTAGATGAGCAAACGATACGGGATAAAGTGGGAAAAACAACTTCCAGTTGGCAATGGATAAAGAAAAAAGTTGATAAACCTACTGTAGACACCTTGCGCCAATATATTGTGGATAACAATTTGGGTTCGGCAATCGGCTTTGAGCAGGGCAGCAAAAGATATTATCCCTTTGGCGATTTTGCAAGCGCAGTTTTAGGCTGCGTGGGCGGAGATAATCAAGGTTTATCGGGGATTGAAAGCTATTATGATGAACAGCTGACAGGTACCCCCGGGCGCATTGTAAGCGCTAAAAACGGTTGGAATATTGAAATGCCCTATTCGTATGATGCCGAATATCCGGCCACTGATGGCCATGGACTGGTGCTTACAATCGACGAAACGATACAGCATGTATTAGATAAATACTTAGCCTTTGCGGTAACAGAGCATAATGTCAGCCAAAAAGGTGTAGGTATTGTTATGGACGTAAACACAGGCGCAATTTTAGCCATGAGCGTTCTGCCAGATTTTGATTTGAACGACCCCTATACTTTGGTTGATGCCGCAAAAACGGCAGAAATAGAAGCTATTACGGACGATACAAAGCGAAACGATGCTTACTGGACTGCAATTTATGAGCAATGGCGCAATAAAGCCGTAAACGATGCTTATGAGCCGGGATCGGTTTTTAAAGTTGTAACTGCAAGCGCGGCTTTAGACAGTGGAAGCGCTACATTAAACAACCACTACACTTGCCATGGCAGCATAGTAGTGGGCGGGCACACTATGCGCTGCGCCGAGGCGGGCGGCCACGGTACGCAGTCATTTGCAATGGCGCTTATAAACTCGTGCAATCCGTCTTTTATTCAAATTGGCGCGGCCATGGGTCCCTATGTGTTTTATAACTATTTACGCGGCTTTGGCTTTACGGAAAAAACGGGCATTGACCTACCTGGAGAACAAAAGGGATTTGTTTACAAAGCCGAACAGCTGGGCGTTACCGAGCTTGCCAGCTCCTCTTTTGGGCAAAGCAGTAAAATTACGCCTATTCAAATGATAACCGCTGTAGCAGCGGCAGTTAACGGAGGAAATTTAGTACAGCCCCATGTGGTAAGTAAAATTTTGGACGCAGAGGGCAATATTATAGAAGAGTTGACTCCCAGTATAAAACGTCAGGTTATCAGCGAGGAAGTTTCCGCCACCATAAGCAGTATTTTGGAAGAAAACGTAGTAAGCGGTCACGGTACATATGCTTATGTTAGCGGGTATCGTGTGGGCGGTAAAAGCGGTACCAGCCAAAAGCTGGATAGCGGAGACCCAGAGGCGCGTATAGCAAGCTTTGTAGGGTTTGCACCCGCTAATGACCCGCAAATTGCGGTATTGGTTGTTTTAGATGAACCGCATAGCTATTCTTCCTACGGCGGTCAATTAAGTGCTCCGGTAGTAGGCAGTGTTATTGCCGAGGTTATGCCGTATTTGGGCGTTGAGGCCAGCTATACAAGTGAAGAACTTGCCGTAGCCGAGGTAAGCGTTCCCAACACTGTTACGGTTAATTTGGCTAAAGCGCAGGTTGCGTTACAAAATAAAGGCTTTACGCCTAAAATAATCGGCAATGGCAGTGTGGTGGTAAAACAATATCCAACTTCGGGTACTGCTCTTGCACAGGGAAGCACAGTTGTTTTGTATACCGAAGAGGGACTGGACAATAATCTTGTAACAGTACCAAATGTAGTTGGCTATAACGCAAAAAGTGCCGCGCAAATTTTATCTGCGGCAGGTTTAAATATTAAACGTGTAGGTTCGGCAGGTGCCGACGCAAACACCGTTGCCGTTACGCAAGAGGTGGAGGCAAACACACAAGTGCCTATGGGTACCATTGTTACCGTAACATTTAATAATGATGCCAGCGATGGCGATATTTACGAGTAAATTTTGAGAGAGGTGCAGCACATGAACACAAAAGAGCTTTTTAAAGGCATAACCTATACAGGCAATTTACCCGATGTAGAGGTGTGTGCGGTTACACAGGACTCTCGTAAAGTAAGAAACGGACATTTATTTGTTTGTACAAAAGGCATAACAAGTGACGGACATGACTTTGCCGCCGCAGCCTTAAAGGCAGGCGCGGCAGCCGTTGTGTGCGAACGCTCTTTGGGGCTGTCCAATGAAATTATTGTACCTAACACACGCATGGCATACGCATTGCTGTGTCAAAATTTCTTTGGTCGCCCTGCCGATAAGCTAAAGCTGATAGCAGTTACAGGCACAAACGGCAAAACGACCGTAACAAGCTTGCTAAAACAAATTTTAGAGCAGGCAGGCCACAAATGCGGCTTAATTGGAACTATTCATGTAGAAATTGACAACATGGAGGTGCCTGCCAAATACACGACACCCGAGCCTTGGGATTTAAATGCCTTATTTGCCCGCATGGTTATGGCGGGGTGCGAGTATGCCGTAATGGAAGCCAGCAGTCAGGCACTGCATCAGCTGCGATTATACGGCTTGCACGTTGCCTGTGCGGCATTTACCAATTTAACACAGGACCATTTGGATTATCATGGCACGCTGGAGGCATATTTTAAGGCGAAAGAGATGCTGTTTGCCCAGTGTGATAAAATGGTATTGAATTTAGATGACCCGTACACGCAGCGCATTATGCAGGATTACCCTGACGTACCCGTGTTGACTTTTAGTGCGGGCAATGATGAGGCAGATTACACGGCAAGGGATATTAAGCTCTCGGCGGGCGGCACAAAATTTGCCATGGTGGGAAAAGGAATTATTGAACGCGTACAATTCCCTATGCCGGGAGATTATTCGGTACACAACGCTTTAACGGCGGCTGTTTGTGCCATTGCCTGCGGTATAAAACCACAAGTTGCCGCTGCGGCACTTAGCAAATGTCACGGCGTTTGCGGACGGAGCGAAGTTTTGTATCATGGCGATTTTACTGTTATTGTAGATTATGCCCACACGGGCGACGGCATTGAAAAAATGCTGTCCAGCGTGGCACCTTTTGTAGAGGGACGCTTGGTGGTGTTGTTTGGCTGTGCAGGCGAGCGCGACGCAAAAAAACGCCCTGCCATGGCGCATGCTGCATTAAAATACGGAGACTATATTGTGCTTACCAGCGATAATCCGCGCAAAGAAAATCCCGAGGCTATTTTATCCGATGTGGAACCTATCCTAAAGGCCGGCGGAAAGCCCTACCATGCTGAGGTGGAGCGGCGCACAGCCGTTTTATTTGCACTGGAACAACTGAAAAAAGACGATGTTTTAGTGCTTTGCGGTAAAGGTCACGAGGATTATCAGGTAATTGACGGCGTAACCATCTATTTAGATGAACATCGCATTGTAAGAGATTGGATAGCACAAAAAGGACTGTAAAAAAAGTGCTTTTGTATTTTGCTTGCAAAAGGTAATAGCGGATAGACTGTTTAACACAGCTTATCAAAAAGAGAGGTAAAAGCTTAATGGAACAGGTACAGGCGAAAGATTTGTTAAAGGGAATTGCTGAAGTTAGCCAACCCCCTTTTATTACGGCGGTGGTTACAGATAGCCGTGCCGTAATTCCCGGCAGTATTTTTGTTGCAATTAAAGGGGAACGCGTAGACGGTCATGACTATGCCCAAACAGCATTGGAGAAAGGGGCAGCCTTTATTGTAGCCGAGCGTTTGTTAGAGCATGTGCCTGCGGATAAGTTAATTGTTGTGCCAAACAGCCAAGATGCGATGATAAAGATAGGGGGCAACTATCGTGACGCTTACAGCCCTATTTTGGTTGGTGTAACCGGCAGTGTTGGAAAAACCACCACGAAAGAATTTGTAGCCTGTGTGCTTGCGGCATTTGGTAAAACTTTAAAAACAGAAGGCAACCAAAATAACGAACTTGGCGTACCTAATACCCTAATGCGGCTTGACGATACCTATGCTTTTGCCGTTGTGGAAATGGGAATGGACAATTTGGGAGACATACACAAGCTTACATCTGCCGTAAAGCCGCAGGCTGCTATTATAACTTGCATTGGTGTAAGCCACATACAAAATTTAAAAACACAAGATAATATCTTAAAAGCTAAAATGGAAATTTGTGATGGCATGGAACCCGGCGGGCTATTGGTATTAAACGGCGACGATGCTTACTTAAAAAAAGCCGTAGTGCCTCCCCATCTTAACAAAGTTACCTATGGCATTGAAAACCCGGATGCAACTATTTATGCAAAACGTAAGGCGACCGATGAAGGCGAGCATTTTACCATTGTAGATAGAGAATACGGAAATTTTGATGCCTATATCCCTGCGGTAGGCCCTCATAATATTTATAACGCTTTGGGTGCATATACGCTTGCCACACGTTTGGGTTTAAGCCCCTATATTGCGGTAAGTGCTTTGGAAAAATATACGCCTGCGGGTATGCGTCAAAAGCTTGTAAAGCACAAAGGCATAACGGTTTTGGAGGATTGCTATAATGCAAACCCCGATAGTATGCGCGCCGCTGTTAATGCAGTTACAGCGTTAAAAGCAAAAAAAACCATTGCCGTATTTGGAGATATGTTAGAATTGGGCGAAATAAGCACACAGTCACATATGCAAGTTGGGGCTTATGCAGCGCAAAAGGGTGTAGACGTACTGATAACTTACGGTGAGCAGGCGCAGTATATTTACGAAGGCGCGTGTAAAGCGGGACATAAAAGAGCTTACCACACCACCACAAAGCAGGAGGCAGCACAGCTTATAGCCCAAAACGCCACCGAGGGTGATGCCGTAATAGTAAAGGCAAGCCGCGGTATGAAATTTGAGGAAATTCTACAGGCGTACTATGAACTGTAGGCACTATATAAACACAGGAGAGTAAAACATATGATACGAATTGCACTTATGATAACGGCGATTACTTCGTTGGCGGTGACAGCACTCAGCGGTTTTTTCTTTATTCCCTTTTTAAAGCGATTGAAGTATGGCCAAACCATAAAAGAAATAGGACCAACTTGGCACAAGGGCAAACAGGGAACGCCTACAATGGGCGGATTGATGTTTATTTTGGGTACATTGGTAGGCATTTTGTCGGGAGCCATGTGCATAGGCAGCCAAATTCCCGACTTAATGGGCGCTGCTTATGTAAAAGCAAATTATAATTTGTTTATGTGCTTTATTACGGCGTTGGCTTTTGGCTTTGTGGGTTTTGTAGATGATTTTATAAAAGTAGTAAAAAAACGCAACTTAGGCTTAAAAGCGCGATATAAAATTATTATGCAGGTGTTTATTACAACTGTGTTTTTAATTAGCCTGTATTTAAACGGCGAGCTGACAACTGCGGTTCAATTTCCTTTTTTAGGCATAATTGATTTTGGCATTTTTTATTATCCTATTACATTTTTATTGATTATTTTCACTGTAAATGCGGTAAACTTAACTGATGGCATTGACGGTCTTGCGTCTAGCGTAACCTTTGTTGGCAGTCTTGGGTTTATGATTATTACAAGTCTTTTAAGCCAGTTTACTTTAGGGCTTTTTGCCGCCGCCATTGCCGGTGGCTGTGCAGGCTTTTTGGCTTGGAATTTTTACCCTGCAAAGGTGTTTATGGGAGATACAGGCAGTATGTTTTTAGGTGGAGCAGTGGTTGCTTTGGCGTTTGGCATGGGTCACCCCGAACTGCTGTTTTTAATTGGCCTTATCTATATGATTGAAGCAGCCAGTGTGGTAATTCAAGTTACCTATTTTAAATTGACACACGGTAAAAGACTGTTTAAAATGTCACCGATTCACCACCACTTTGAGATGTGTGGGTGGAGTGAAATAAAAATTGTTACCGGTTTTAGCTTTGTCACTTTAGTGTGCGTATTGCTTAGCTGCATTTATATTTATGTATCGTGTTAAATTGTGTTGTAAACGCAAAAAACTACTTGATATAAGCGGTTTGGGCCTGTATATCACTATATAGGGCGGGTTAAACCTTACTTGTAAAGGAGCGATTCCCTTGGCAGAAAAAACGTTGCGTGTTACAAACACGCCCTTTAAAGCAAAACAGAAAAAAAAGGAAAAAAAAGCTCCTATGGATTTGCCCTTTTTGGTATTGGTGCTTACGTTGCTTATTTTTGGGCTTGTAATGTTATATTCCGCAAGTTACGCGGTAGGCTATTATCGTTTTGACGACAGCGCCTATTTTATAAAAAAGCAGTTACTGTTTGCCATTGTAGGCATAATTGTTATGTTTATTGCCGCCAACTTTGATTATCACCGCTTTCATACTTTGGCATGGCCGCTTTACGGCGTCAGCTTGGTATTGCTGGTGGTGGTATTGTTTACCGCAGAAATTAACGGTGCGCACCGATGGATTAGTATTCCGGGGCTTTCTACCGTACAGCCCAGTGAAATTGCAAAGTTTGCCGTTATTTTGGTGTTTGCACATATGATAAGTTTAAAATACGCCAAAATGAAAACTTTAACGCATGGTGTAATTCCCTTTGGCGTGGCCTTAATGCCTGTGGTTATTCTTATGGTATTGGAGACTCATCTTTCTGGTACCATACTAATTGTATCAATAGGCGGCTGTATGATGTTTGTTGGCGGTACCGACATCAGGTGGTTTTTACTGGCAGCCGGCATTTTTGTAGTAGGTATTGTAAGTGCGATTATTATCAAACCGGACTTAGTGCCCGTTGCAATGGACCGTATAAACATGTGGCAAAATCCCTTTGAAGACGTTTTAGGTAAAAACTATCAAACAAGGCAAAGCTTGTTGGCAATAGGCAGCGGAGGCTTAACCGGCCTTGGTTTAGGTAACAGCAGGCAAAAGCATCTATATGTGCCGGAGCCTGCCAACGATTTTATTTTTAGTATTGTTTGTGAAGAACTTGGCTTTATTGGCGCCACTATTGTAATTTTGCTTTTTATTGCTCTGTTTTTACGTGGTATGTATATTGCCATTACCGCCAAAGATAAATTTGGCGCTATGCTCGTGGTAGGTATTGTGTTTCAAATTGTATTGCAGGCGATGCTAAACATCGCGGTTGTAACAAATACCATTCCTAACACAGGTATCAGTTTACCGTTTTTTAGCCATGGTGGCTCCAGCTTGCTTATGCTGCTGGGAGAAATCGGTGTTGTTTTAAATGTATCGCGAAGTGCCAATTTGGAAAAGACATAAGCGAGTTACTACGGAGGAGCAAAAAATGAAAGTTTTAATTGCAGCAGGCGGTACAGCAGGACACATCAATCCGGCTTTGGCTATAGCCGGCTACATAAAAGAAAAGTATCCAAACACAGAAATTCACTTTGCAGGGCGTAAGGGCGGCATGGAGTATGGCTTGGTAACAAAAGCCGGTTATCCGTTTCATCATATAGAAGTACACGGTATACAGCGCAGCTTTACCCCTAAAAATATTTGCCGCAACATTGCGGCTGTGTGGCATTTGGCGCTGGGTCCCGTGGCAGCAAACCGTATACTAAACCAAGTTGAGCCTCAGCTGGTTATTGGGGCAGGCGGATATGTGAGTGGGCCTGTGGTACGCGCGGCAGCAAAAAAAGGCATAAAAACGGCTATTCATGAGCAAAATGCTTTTCCCGGCGTTACCAATAAACTGTTGGCACCCCATGTAGACGCGGTACTGGCTGCCGTACAGGGTGCCGTAGAAAAATTAGGGCAGCCTCAAAAGACTTATGTTGTGGGCAACCC
>JAQUTM010000037.1 GCA_028694405.1 Oscillospiraceae bacterium | reverse complement strand
TATATGGCCCATGTCGCGCCAGCGCAAGGGGATAATCCCACAGCCCGTTCCAAAATCACAGGCAGCTTGTAGCCGTTTTAGTGCGCAAAAATGGCTTAGCAGCATAGCGTCTGTGCCAAACCTGTGTGTTTTATTTACGCAAACTTGTGTGCCATGGGCAAGTAATTCGGTTGTATACTCCATGTTATACCATATATTCTAAATAGTACAGCCAAACAAAATTTTTATTTTGCTTGGCTCTGCTATACAGTGCCTTTTCTTTTATATTTGATAAAAATTAAGGCACTGTCTCAAAATAGCTTTTAAGACAGTGCCTTCTTTTCTTTTGCTAATTACTCAGCAGAGATAGCACTTACAGGGCAAACGCCTGCGCAAGTACCACAGTCAATGCAAGTAGCTGCATCAATCTCATATTTAGAACCAGCATCAGAAATTGCACTTACAGGGCATTCGCCTGCACAAGTACCGCAAGCGATGCACTCGTCACTAATTTTATAAGCCATAGTTTACACCTCCATTTTTTTCTATTTTATCAATAATCATTCTAACTTGCAAGAGTAACTGCAAATTTTACATGAAAACTGGTACAATTATTCCGGCTTTTCTGCCGGTTCACCTTTGCCTGTACCTTTGCCACCGGATTTGCCGCGTTTGCCGCCTCGCAAATAGGTGACCTCTGTACGATTAAACAGCTTGGGGGGCGCGTCTGTGTTTTTATCCAACAGCACTCGTACCGTACCACTGATTAAATTTACTTCTGTAACAACGCCCTCACCCTCTGCGGTTTTAACAATACTGTTTAACGGCGGGGTAATGCCTGTTAAATATTCGTAGGCAGGCTGTTCGTAGGCCAAGCAACACATCAAACGTCCACAGCTTCCGCTTATCTTGGTAGGATTAAGCGACAAACCTTGTTCTTTTGCCATTTTTATGCTTACGGGTTGAAAATCACTTAAAAAGCGGCTACAGCAAAAGGGCTGCCCGCAAATGCCAAGTCCACCCAGCATTTTACTCTCGTCACGCACACCAATTTGACGCAGTTCAATGCGCGTGCGAAAAACGCCTGCCAAATCTTTTACCAGCTCTCGAAAATCTATACGTCCGTCTGCTGTAAAATAGAACAAAATTTTACTGCGGTCCAGCGTATATTCCACATCTACCAGTTTCATTTCCAGCTTGTGGTGCGCAATGCGCTTTTCACAAACGGAAAAAGCATTTTTTTCATCTTGTCTGTTTTGCTGCATACGGCGTATGTCAATATCGTCCGCAATGCGGGTAACTGCTTTTAGCGGTTTTACAATGGTTGCATCGGGTACTTCGTGGGTACCTTGTACTACCTCGCCGCACTCTGTACCTCTGGCCGTATCTACAATTACAAACTGGCCCTTTTCCAAAGCCGTGTCACAAGGGTCAAAATAATACACCTTGCCGGAGGGCTTAAAACGTACACCTATTACTTTTGTCATACTTAGGTTTCCTTAATCACTGTTGGTGCCGCCCCAACTTCGTTTTTAGTGCCACCCTTTGCGGCTTAATTAAAAGGGTGCTTCAAGCGGAAAGAATTACGCTGTTGCACAGCGCACCTGCCAGTACGCTTAGTACCAGCTTTAAATTTGCATTGGCATTTATTTGAAGTGCCGCATCGTTAAGCAGCGGTATTATTTTTGCTGCGGCGGCAGAAGTTATTTGACATAAACCTACCGCAGTTTGCCCTAAAAGACCTGCGGCACATATATCTATCATATCTTGTAACAGCAGTAAAACCTGCTGCTTGTCCTTTTCCAGCTGTGCAAACATACACAAAAGAGTGTAGGTATCAGCCATATTTACCGCCTCTACGGCTTTTAACGCTTTTTCAAGCAGCTGTCTGCGAGAAGAGCTGTCGCAAACCGCTTTGCAGCTGCCGATACGCCCGTTATACACGGTGGCCAAAAGTGAAATATCTCGTTGGTTTTTTGCGTAGCTTTGCAGCCATGCAATGCACTGTGAAACAGTGGGGGGCATTAGGCTGTAACAATTACAGCGGCTGCGTATGGTTAACAGAAGCGCCGCCGGGCTGTTTGCCGTTAAAATAAAAAGCACGCTTTCCGGTGGCTCTTCCAGTATCTTTAGTAACGCATTTGCAGAATTTTGATTTAGATTTTGTGCATCTTTTATAATTACTACGCGCCCTTGGGCACTTAAGGCAGTTTCAAAAATGTCTAAGCGCATTTTTCGTATGGCCTCTACGCGTATTTGTCCGCTTGCACCCTCGCCTGTAATGGTAACACATTCCGGGCTGGTACCTGCCATTACCTGTGCCGCACCGGAACCCCCGTTCGGGTACAGATATTCCGCGGCAAGCGCACGAGCAGCAAATCCACGCCCAAGGCCATCTTCGCCGCACAGTAACACACTGTGTCCCAAGCGATTGGCCTTAAGCGCAATTTGTAAGTTTTCTTTTAATATGGTGTTTCCAACAATTTGTTCCAGCATTATAATTTTTCAAAACGTTCTACATTTGTAACAAATATGGTGGCGCCGCCCACAGTAACCTGCAACGGATAAGTAGTGGTAACACCAATACCGTAATTGGCGGTGCTTGGTACTACCTCTGTGCGCTGACGGCTGCAGCTTGCAATCAATTCGATTGCTTCATCTACCTTTTCGTCCTCGGTGCCAATTAAAAGCGTCATGTTGCCCGCCATTAAAAAGCCGCCTGTTGTAGAGAGCTTTGTCACGGAAAATCCGCCTTTTGTAAGTGCATTACAAACTGCACCGGAGTCCTCTTTATTCACAATCGCGGTAATCATTTTCATAAAAAATTACTCCTTTTCTATGGCCGTTTTTTGCAAAATACACTTTCCTTATTTCCAGTATATCTGCGCAAAACAAGCTTTATTCACTTAAATGGAAATAGCTACTGTATGTATTGGATTTTTTATTGTTTTATTTTACCACATCTACTGTTAAAATACCACTTTTCATAAGCATACGGACAATATTAGGTGTTATTTTTTCTCCGGGAACAACTACGGGTATTCCGGGCGGGCAGGGGGTTTGCACCGTTGCGGCTATGCGTCCTGCCGCCACACAGGTGTTTACTTCTATACTGGGCGCAAACATGGCTTCGCGCAAATTACACATAATGGTAGGGGGAGACAGTTTTTCCAGCTCTGTTACCAGCGGTGCTTTTGGCGTAAAGCCTTTTAATATTTTACTTAGCAAAGAAAAATCTATGTTGGTATTAGAGGTAGATGCCATTAAAACAATATAGCGGTCACTTACAAATTCAGGGTAAATACCATCATAAACCAGTTCTTTATTTATCTCAGTGGTAGTATAGCCTATTTTTTCGGGGCATAGGGTTATCTTAAACGGGTCATCTACAGGTAAAATCCAATCACAAAATTCTTCTCTTATACGCGACACTTGCTCTGTAATATGGGCAAAGTTAAAAATACCGTTTTTCAGTCCGCCGCATACGCTATCTAAGCTGGCCAATATTAAATAAGAAGGACTCGTACTGCTGTATCGGTTTAACAGTTGCCGGGCACGCTTAGCTAAAGCTGCGTTTTTTAAATGCAGCATAGCAGCACCTGTAAGGCAGGGAAGCGTTTTATGGGCGCTGTCTGTACAGGCATCTGCACCAAGTGTTAAAGGGTGTATGTCCTGCGGCAAAAATTTAAGATGTGCGCCATGCGCATTATCTACCAGCAAAATGGCGTTATGCCTGTCACAGGCACGGCGTATACTTGAAATATCTGCCATGTTTCCGTAATAATCCGGGCTGGTTATGTATACTGTCTTTGCGTCCGTATCCCACAAAAGTTTTTCAATTTCCAACGCCTGCGGCTGTGCCTTTTGGGGATAAAGCCAAATGGGCTCAGCCCCGATAAAACCCATGGCGCGCACAGCGCTGATGTGGCAGTTGCGCGCTATAATTATTTTGTCCTTTGGACAAAGAAACAAATTTAGCATAGCCTCTATACAGCTGGTGCTGCCGTTTGCGCTGTAAAGCGTAGCACCGCTTTGGTATAGCTTTGCCATGTTTTCTTGGCTTTGTGCCAGCTCAGCCGTGGGGTTTTGCAAATTGTCGGCACCCTCAATTTCGGTAATGTCATACGGCAAAATCGCCGCAAATTTTGGTATAGCCGTAATGTTCCCCTTGTGTCCCGGCACATGAAAGCGTGTTTTACTTTGGCTTAACCGCTCTATTTTTTGAAAAAAAGGTGTGTCATTCATGGGTTACTCCTTTTACTTTTCTATCTCTTTTTCAGTTTGTTTTAAATGGCTGTACACCCGCTGAATAATCATATCTAAAGCCACTATGTTGTGCCCGCCCTCTAAAACAATAATATCACTGGCACGTTTGCTGGGCTCTACAAATTGGTCGTGCATTGGTTTTACGGTGGTAAGGTATTGATTTACTACCGAGTCAATGCTGCGTCCACGTTCTTTTACGTCGCGCTGTACCCGCCGCAAAATACGCACATCGGCATCTGTATCCACAAAAATTTTAATATCCATTAAATTGCGCAGTTCTTCGTTTTGAAAAATCAAAATTCCTTCAACGATAATTACCCGTGTGGGGTTTATGGTTATCGTTTCTGTTGAGCGGTTATGCACGGTATAATCATATACGGGACACGCAACAGGGGTACCGCGGCGTAAGTTGTTAATGTGCTGTATCATTAAATCTGTATCAAAAGCGTCCGGGTGGTCATAATTTAACTTACACCGTTCTTCATAGGTTAACTCATCATGGCGCTTGTAATAGTTGTCGTGGTAAACTACACTTACGTCTTCTTGAAAGCGCTCTTTTAAGCGGTTGGTTAAGGTTGTTTTTCCACTGCCGGTGCCGCCTGCTATGCCAATAATCATTATATCCATAAACGTCTCTCCTACGCGTATCACTTTAAAATTATTGTACCATGTACGGTGCTGTTTTTCTACGGTATAAACTAAATTTACAGCAAAGCTTTGTAGAATTTTTATCTTTGTTGTGCTACTATTAAAATAACGTATTTATATTTTTTCTTTTTGTTTACGTTGTATTCATATAATAACAATAACGTATACTTAACAAAGGGTGTTTTGCCTTTGGAGGCTATCATTTATGGAATTAAAACGTCAAATGCGCGCACTGGACTACTTTAAAAACTTAATATTCAGCAACGAAAACCCACCGCCTTTTTTAACCAGCCTGGAAAAAAAGCCTGCCTGCGTACCAACTGTCAGCACACAGCCCTTGCCGCGCAGTACCCCCGAGCAGCAAGGTATAAACAGTAGTTTGTTGACAGATTTTTATACACAGCTTTGCCAAAACTCTGTGGGAAACCCGCATAGCTGTATGGTTTTGCGCCACGGCACTGTTATTAGCGAAGGTTACTGGAAACCATACCGTGCAGATTATTATCATGTTACCCACTCTCTTTGCAAAAGCCTTACAGGCATGGCCATTGGCCTTTTAATAGAAGACGGTCTGCTGCTGGAAACAGATAAAATTGCTGATATTTTTTCCGATAAAATAACTTTGCTTACCTCTCGCAATATGCGCAGCGTAACAGTAGAACATTTATTAACCATGACCAGCGGAGCAAAATTTAACGAGGGACACAGCGTTATTGATAACGACTGGGTAAAAAGCTACTTTAACGCCGATACCGCCGGCGTTCCCGGTACAAAATTTAACTATAACAGCCTTAACACCTATATGTTAAGTGCCATTGTGCAGCGTAAAACAGGAAAGACGCTGCACGCCTTTTTAACCGAGCGTTTATTTTTCCCCATGGGCATAGAAAATACTTGGTGGGAAAAATGTCCTATGGGAATTTGCAAAGGCGGCTGGGGCTTTTATCTAAAAACAGAGGATATGGCAAAGCTTGGGCTTTTGTATATGCAAAAGGGTATGTGGCAGGGTCGTCAGCTTATTAACTCCGCTTGGGTAGAAAAAGCTACGGTTTTACACAGCAAAGGTGAAAAAGAAGATGAGTGCGGCTACGGCTATCAGCTGTGGATTATGGAGGAACCCAAAGGGTATATCTATAACGGGTTATTTGGACAATATGTTGTATGTATGCCCCAACAGGATATTGTTTTGGTTATTACGGCAGGCAGCGAAAACCTTTTTATCAACAGTGCGGTTTTTTCTATATTTACAAAAACCTTTCATGCCGATTTTTCAAATCAGCCGCTGCCCCGCAATTATTTAGCTTACAAAAGCTTAACTCAGCTTTGCAGTCAATTAACCTACGGCAAAGCGCTTTTGCCAAGCTCACCTTCGTTAATACAAAAGCTGCAACATTTTTTTAGCAAACCAAAAGCCGATGCTACCTATAACACCTGCAAAGCGCTGCATAACCGCACTTATTATTTTGACGGCCGCGCGGGAATACTGCCTTTAATTGCCCAGGCAATGATGGGCTGTTACGCAGGGTTTGCAGAAAAAATAAACTTTTCTTTTGACCCCGAAGGTAAAGGACTGTGTATGAACCTTACAGAAGCAGGCATTTTACATGAAATTTTAATCGGGTTTGAGCCACAGCCTGCCTACAGCTTACTGCATTTTGCATGTGGAGACTACACGGTTGGTACCCGTGGCCTGTTTACACATGACGAAGACGGACATTTGGTTTTAAAGCTTTGGATTAGCTTTATTGAGTTAACAAGTACACGCACCCTAAAGCTGTTTTTTATAGATGACGAGACGTTAGTTGTTAAATACGGGGAAGAGCCCTCGGTAGAAACTGCCATTTTAAAGCTGCGCGAGGTAGACGGTTTGATGGATTTGCCTCTGCCCGGTGAACTGTTTTCCATTACAGAAAACGAATATATTGACTATCGGTTTAATAAGCTGGTAGCCCCTGTGCTTACCGGAAAGACCAAAAAAGAAGCTTGATTTATTTTTTATAAAGTTTTCAACAAGTAAGGCGCCTGATGTGGAAAATCAGGCGCCTTTTTATTTGCTGTAAAATATATTGGTTTTGTTTCTCTTTTTAAAGCTTATCCCTTGCTTTGCTTCACGCTTAAGGTTGTTTCTGGTTTGGATTTTTCTCCTGCTTTTGTGTAATTTCAGGCTCTCGAAACCCTTCTCCAAAAACTTCGTTGGCCTCGGTTATCATTACCAATGCGCGGACGTCTATTTTATGCGCCGCATTGCGTACTTTGTATATTTCTCGGTTGGAACAGGCACACATAATCATATCCTTCTTTTGGCCGCTGAAAGTACCTGTTGCCTCCAACAGCGTTGCACCGCGCCCTGTGGCATTATCTATTTCCTTTGCTATTTCCATTCCGTTGTCGGTTATTATCATTGCCAGCTTGCCGCTACCTGCACCATACATAATTTTATCTAAAACAAGAGTAGAGGCAAAGGTTGCAATAATACCGTACAAAACAGCGTCAATATTGCCGTACACAAGACCGCCCAGCCCTACTACGCAGGCGTCCATAAATAAAGTAATTTGACCTAAGCTCAAATGAGGAAACAGCTTTTTTACACTTAAAATTAAAAAGTCGGCGCCACCTGTAGAGGAACCCCGCATATAGATAATGGCACACCCTGCACCTACAAAAACGCCTGTAAAGATGCTTGCCAAAAAAGCCTCGCCAATATACACCGGAAAATGAGGAAATACAATATCCAAAAAAAAGCTGCATATCAGCATTGTTTTTACAGATTTAAGCAAAAACCATTTTCCCAATACCTTGTAGCTTACCAGTACAATGGGTATGTTAAGCAAAATAGTAATGGTACCAATGGGCAGCCCGCTTAAGTAATTTATAATTAACGCCAAACCGGATACGCCGCCGGGCGCAAAATTAGCGTTTAGTGCAAAGGTGTAAATGCCCAAAGAGAATAATACACAACCTATGACGTCGTATAAAATATCTACTAAAAATACTTTGGCTTTTTCTTTTGTTATCATGGGCCTGCTCTCCTTATTAAATATTCGCACAAAGGCTTTTTTCTCTTATTTTATTATACGCATAAAAAAGCTGTTATGCCAAAATTTAAGTATGTTATTTTTCTGTTTTACTTTATATAAAAAACTATTAACCATAAAAAAGAGGGCTGCAAAAAAAGTTTGCAGCCCTCTCATTGTTACAAAACCATGAGGTTCCTTAACTTAAATTTACAAAGATAGGCTTACTCGTAAAGTTTGCCCAATTTTTGCAAGTAGTCATACTGGTCTTTTGCTTTATCAGCAGCCATGTTAAACAGTTTTTCTGCATGCTCCGGGAAGCTGAGTGCCAAACGGCTGTAACGAGTTTCAGATTTAATGAAATCAATATAATCAGCTGTAGGTGCTTTGCTGTCCATGGTAAACGGATTTTTGCCCTCGGCTTTTAGAGCTGGGTTAAAGCGGAACAAGTGCCAGTAACCTGCCTCAACGGCACGTTTCATCTCTGCCTGGCAGTTGCCCATGCCGCCTTTAACACCGTGCATCTCACAAGGAGAGTAACCGATGATTAAGGAAGGACCTGGATATGCCTCAGCCTCAGAAATTGCTTTGATGGTTTGGTTCATATCAGCACCCATAGCAATGTGTGCAACATAAACGTAGCCGTAGCTCATTGCAATAGCAGGAAGGTCTTTTTTGCCAATTTGTTTACCGGCAGCAGCAAACTGTGCAACCTGACCAATTTGGCTGGCTTTAGAAGCCTGACCACCTGTGTTGGAGTAAACCTCTGTATCAAATACAAAGATGTTTACGTCCTCGCCGGAAGCAATAACGTGGTCTAAGCCACCGAAACCGATGTCGTAAGCCCAACCGTCACCACCGAAGATCCACTGGCTCTTCTTGGACAGGTACTCTTTCTCTGCCAAAATTTCTTTGGCTTTATCGCAGCCGCATTTCTCAAGCTCGGCAACCAAAGCTGCTGTAGCAGGAGCATTTTTCTTGCTGCTGTCTTTTGTCTCCAGGTAAGCGTCGATAGCTGCCAAAACGCCTGCATCTGTTGCAGTCTCTTTCAGCTCTTCAACGTAAGCAATCAGTTTGTCACGGATTGCTTTCTGGCCCAAATACATACCCAAACCATGCTCAGCATTGTCTTCAAACAAGCTGTTTGCCCATGCCGGGCCTTTGCCTGTTAAGCGGTTTGTGGTGTAGGGAGATGTAGCTGCGGGACCGCCCCAAATGGAGGAACAACCTGTCGCATTGGAGATATACATATTCTCACCAAACAGCTGTGTTACAAGACGTGCGTAAGCAGTCTCTGCACAACCTGCGCAAGAACCGGAGAACTCAAGCAAGGGCTGGTTGAACTGGCTGCCCTTAACGGTTGTCTCGGCCATAACGCCGGCTTTTTTATCTACATTCGCAACCGTGTAGTCAAATGCAGCCTGTTGCTCGATTTGGCTCTCTTGAGCAACCATCTTCAAGGCTTTTGTAGGTGCGGGACATACGCCTACGCAAACGCCGCAACCCATACAATCCATGGGAGAAACGCTCATTGTAAACTTAGCGTCTGCATCATCAAATTTACCTTTGATAGCAGCCAATTTTGTGGAGGCAGGTGCAGCAGCTTGCTCAGCAGCATTCAAGATGAAGGGACGAATGGTAGCATGAGGACAAACATAAGCACATTGGTTACATTGGATACAGTTTTCGGGCAACCACTCTGGAACAGAAACAGCAACACCACGTTTTTCGTAAGCGGCTGCGCCTTGCTCAAACTGGCCGTCTGCATGGTCTATAAATGCAGAAACAGGCAAGCTGTCACCGTTCATTTTAGCAACCGGCTCCATAATGTTTTTAACCATTTTTACAGTAGCTGCGTTGCCGCTCAAAGCTGTTTCTTCAACAGTATCTACTGCGTTAGCCCACTCAGCGGGAACATCCATTTTTACATAAGCTGTAAAGCCGGCGTCGATAGCTGCGTAGTTCATGTTAACAATGGCATCGCCTTTTTTAGCAAAGGATTTGTAAGCGGCTTTCTTCATGTAGTCGATAGCCTCTGCCTCAGGCAGAACCTTTGCCAGTGCAAAGAAAGCAGATTGCAAAATGGTGTTGGTGCGTTTGCCCAAACCAATTTCAATCGCTTTGTCGATAGCGTTAACTGTGTAAAGCTGAATATTGTTTTTAGCAATATAACGTTTTGCTTCAGCAGGCATATGGTGGTCAAGCTCTTCTGCTGTCCACTGGCAGTTAATCATAAATACACCGCCGGGTTTAACGTCGTTAACCATTTTGTAGCCTTTTACAACATAAGAGGGGTTGTGGCAGGCAACAAAGTCAGCTTTATTGATATAGTACGGGCTCTTAATGGGCTTATCGCCAAAGCGCAAGTGGCTTACGGTGATACCACCTGTCTTTTTAGAGTCATACTGGAAGTAAGCTTGGATATATTTATCGGTGTGGTCACCAATAATTTTGATGGAGTTTTTGTTAGCACCAACAGTACCGTCGCCGCCAAGACCCCAGAATTTGCACTCGATTGTACCTGCTGCAGCTGTGTTGGGAGCTTCCTCTTCTGCCAAGCTTAAGCCGGTAACGTCATCGTTGATGCCCAAAGTAAATTGTTTCTTGGGGGCATCTTTAGCAAGCTCTTTGTAAACTGCAAAAACGCTTGCGGGAGGGGTATCTTTAGAGCCCAAGCCGTAACGACCGCCTGTAACAACAATATCACATTTGCCTGCGTTGGCAAGTGCGGTAACAACGTCCAGGTACAAAGGCTCGCCCAAAGCGCCTGGCTCTTTTGTACGGTCAAGTACAGCAATTTTCTTAGCTGTTGCAGGAATAGCCTCCAGCAATTTCTCAGCTACAAAAGGACGGTACAAACGTACTTTTACCAAACCAACTTTTTCGCCGGCTGCTGTCATGTAGTCAATAACTTCCTCTGCAACGTCACAGATAGAACCCATAGCTACAATTACGCGCTCTGCATCGGGTGCACCGTAGTAGTTAAACAAACCGTAGTTTGTCCCTAATTTGGCATTAACTTTACCCATATACTCTTCAACAATAGCGGGCAATGCATTGTAATACTCGTTGCAAGCCTCACGATGCTGGAAGAAGATATCGCCGTTCTCATGAGAACCGCGAGTAGCGGGATGCTCGGGGTTTAAAGCGTGTTTACGGTATGCGGTAACTGCATCCATATCCAACATCTCTTTCAAATCCTCGTAGTCCCATTTTTCGATTTTCTGAATCTCGTGAGAGGTACGGAAACCATCGAAGAAGTTTAAGAAGGGAACACGGCCTTTGATAGCTGCCAAGTGGGCAACTGCAGAAAGATCCATAACCTCTTGTGGGTTTGTTTCAGCCAACATAGCAAAACCGGTTTGACGGCATGCGTATACGTCGCTGTGATCACCAAAGATGTTCAAAGCGTGGCTGGCAACGCAGCGAGCAGAAACCTGAATAACACAAGGTAGCAACTCACCTGCAATTTTATACATATTAGGGATCATCAACAATAAACCCTGAGAAGCTGTAAATGTCGTGGTAAGGGCACCTGCTGCCAAGCTACCGTGTACGGTACCGGCTGCACCTGCCTCAGACTGCATCTCCATAACTTTTACTTTTTGGCCAAAAACATTTTTTAGGCCGCCGGCACTCCATGTGTCGGTCATCTCCGCCATTGGGGAAGACGGAGTAATGGGGTATATGGCAGCAACATCGGTAAACGCGTAGCTAACGTGCGCGGCAGCGGTATTGCCGTCCATAGACTGTTTCGCTCTTGCCATTTTAAATCCTCCATAACTACTTATAGAATTAGACGAGTAATTTAAGTATATAATTACCCACCTGTTCATGGTTAATTCTACTGCAACTTAGTGAAAAAGTAAAGGAATTCGGTCTAGTTAGGATAACTTTTTGTGTTTTTTAAGTTTTTGCTTTCTTTTTTTAATATTTACTTGAGATATTTTTTACTATCCGCTTATGATATAGCAATCTCTGTTATAGCATGTTAAAAAAATGTCTAAACATGCAATTCTGTTTCATTTTTTTTAGCTTTGCTTTTTTGTTATACCTTCCATAGGTTATTTCTTTTTGGTTTTTTCTTCTTTACCTTGTCTCGCTGTACAATTTGCACTGTAATTTTCTGTTTTTGCCGCCTTTTTTCTTGCTTTATCATTTGACACTTTACATAAAATATAATACAATAATTTATTATAAATTTATAATAAAAAGGAGTTATTTATTATTATGGACCCTGATGGTCTTACTGTAAGTTTTTTTGTAATTAGCGGCCTCATTTTGCTTGGGAGTACTTATTTTTTAGGGCTTTTTACCGCAAGCGATACAGAAAAAGATGCACGCACTGTTCTTGGCTTTAGCAATGCCACGGCAGGGCTGGCTGTGCTTTGCTGTATTTGCTGCGGTTTTTTTGTGTATTTTGGTAAAGCTCTTTTTGCAGACGTAAATGTATGGCTGTTTGTACCGACAGGCATTGTTTGCTTTATTATTTGTATGCTGTGTTTTTCTCTGGGGCTTTGCAACGGCGATGAAACAGCACGGGCACAGACAATTTTTGTTCCCTTTGTTTTTATTGCACGTTATATTTTAGGTCCTGCCGTTACGGCTCCTGTTCGCCTTATATTTCATCTGGCAAAGCTGGACGCCGCCAGTGGTGTTACCGAAGAAGATGTTTTAAGCTTGGTAGATACGGTAGAGGAACAGGACATTATTGACGAGAGCCAAAAGGAAATGATTACCAACATCTTTGAATTAGATGATGTTACCGCCTGTGACATTATGACACACCGCACAGAGGTAATCGGTATAGATGAAACGGCTCCCCTAAGAGAGGTAGTAGCCGTAAGCCGTGAGCAAGGCTTTAGCCGCATGCCTGTCTATCATAAAAGCTTAGATAACGTCACCGGTATTATTTATGTAAAAGATTTGCTTGGGCTTTTTTCTGACCCGCAAAAGGCAGAAGAGCCTGTAAAAAATTATATTCGCAGCGCTATGTTTGTGCCTGAGGCCTGCCGTGCACGGGAGCTTTTAATTGATTTTAAGCTAAAGCACACCCAAATTGCCATTGTAGTAGATGAATACGGCGGCACCAGCGGCGTTGTTACCATGGAAGATATCTTAGAAGAAATTGTAGGTAACATACAGGACGAATTTGACAACGAGGAAGAACTGCTTTTACCCTGTGAAGACGGATATTTATGTGACGGCAGTTTGGATTTGGAAGACGTTTTTGATGCGTTTGAACTGGATATGCCGCAAGAGGACGACCCCGACTTTGACAGCGTGGGCGGTTTGATTACCGAACGGCTGGGACGTATTCCTGCTGTAGGTGAAAACATTGAAATTGTATACGGAGGACTGCGCTTTACCGTTATAGAAGTAGGTGAACGCCGCATTTTAAAAGTGCGCTGTACGCTACAACCTAATGAAACCGAGCAAAGCCCTACTGTATCGGAGGAATAAAAATGGCACATTTTGAAAAGAAAATAAGTAGTGTAGATAAATTTAGCGGCCGCGTTATTCGCGTAAGCTTAGATGAAGTGGAGCTGGAAAACGGTAAAACCAGTACCCGCGAGGTGGTTCATCACAATGGCGGCGCCTGTATTGCCGCTATTACCGATGAAAACAAAATTTATTTGGTACATCAGTTTCGTTACGCTTACGGAGAAGAACTTTGGGAGCTGCCCGCCGGCAAATTGGAAAAAGGGGAGGACCCCTTTCTTGCCGCCCAGCGCGAACTGGGAGAAGAAGTGGGTGTTACCGCAAAAGAATATTGCAGCTTAGGGCAATTTTATCCCACTTGCGGCTACTGCAACGAAATTATCTACTTGTATGCGGCAAGAAATCTCTCCGCCTGTGAAATGCATCTGGACGAAGATGAATTTTTAACACCTCAATGCTTTTCTTTTGATGAAATTGAAACCATGATTTTGGAAGATAAAATAAAGGACGGAAAAACCATAGCTGCCTTTTTTAAATTAAAAGCGCTTTTATCCGGTGGCACTGCCAAGTTTTCAACTGTACAAAATTGATTTGTGGAAAACTTTTTTGTTTTTCGCGCCGCAAAGCCGCAACACAGTGTTGCGGCTTTTTTATTTTGTAAATTTTTACTTTTTTCTGTTTTTCTTTTTTTGTCTTTATTATTTAAAATAAAAATCTCCCACAAAAATGTGGGAGATTTTTATTTTATCATTACATTTTTTATATATTGCTTTTTGCAAAATATCGGCGCTTACTTTAAGTTTTCAACATATGTTGAAAACGATGTTGAAAACTTAAAGTATGGGCTGTTTTGTGCCGTTTATACGCAGGAACAGCCTTTTATAACGCTTTTATGGACACTATTTACTGTACAGTGACGCACGCCATTTTGCCGTTTATCAAATTCATCAAAGCTTCGGGTGCAAGCTCTACCTGGGTACCTATTTTGCCCCCGCTTACACAAATAGCCGTTTGCGTTTGCGCCGCAATATCTATAATGGTACCAAACTGCTTTTTCATGCCTATGGGGCTGCATCCGCCCCTTATATACCCGGTTACTTTGTTAATTTCTGCAACAGGTATCATTTCTATACTTTTGGTGCCTGCGGCACGGGCGGCGGCTTTTAAGTCCAGCTCTTTTTCAACGGGAATTACAAAAACATAGTAATTTTTGTCGGCTCCCTTTGTTACAAGTGTTTTAAATACCTGTTGCAGGGGTTGGCCTAACTTTTTTGCCACGCTTACTCCGTCTATTGCGCCGTCTTGATGGTTATAAAAATGCGCCTGATATGTTATTTTTGCTTTATCTAAAATACGCATTACGTTTGTTTTTTGCTCTGCCATTTTTTGCCGTGCTCCGTTTTCTCTCTTTAAAAAGTTTTTCTTACTCTTTATATTACTCCTCTAAAAATTCCCGTGCAAGCTTTACATTATAAAAATATTGTGCAGACTTTTCCATATAACAATTCTCTGTATTATATCCTGCAACACGGCTGATATAATATTTTATCTCATATTGTAAGTCTTTATCTTCTACGGTAGGGTACAGCTTTATAGCTGCCGGTACAGAAGCTGTGCCTGTTGCATAAAAGCTGTCTACATCTAAGGTTTCCAAGCGGCCGCTTTTCCACATGGCAATATTGCCCTGGGTAGCCAAACCGCCCACATTGCTGCAGCACAATACCAAAAAGGCCAAGGCGGCTGTTGCCACACTAATGCCCAAGTAGTTAAACTGCTTCCATACCCCAAGTATAAACAAAACTACACAAACAAACAAAGTTGCCATAAACCAGCTAGTA
>JAQUTM010000212.1 GCA_028694405.1 Oscillospiraceae bacterium | reverse complement strand
TCTCCGGGTAGAAGCTTTGTGCTTAAGGGAAGCTTTTTACCGTTTAATTTTATTTTGTTTTCGCGTAAAAATTTGTTTAGCTGACCCAGCCGTAGAGGAGGATAAGTGCGTAGCAAGAAGTTATCTAGCCGTACAGGTTTTGTTTCTTGATAAATAATTATTTGCATATTGTCCGCCTCACTGATACGTTTTACTGAAAATGCTGAAAACAGCATAAATTGCAGCGATTTATTATACCATAAAAAAAGCGCCGTTAACAGAAAACAAAATAAATTAACTTGTGTACCTGCAAAAAGTTTTAAGACCCATACAAAAGTATGAGCCTTAAAAAGTAAAATATGTCAACTGTCTTTTTTGTCAGCGGGAGGCTGCTTGCTTTTTTTGCTTTTTGGCCTTTGTCTGCGCTTTGGTTTGTTTTCAGGTGCAGTGCCTTGAGGAGGAGCAACGGCGATGGTATGACCATCGGGAGTAGTAATTTTGATAGCACTGTTAAAAGCCCATTGTACCATTTTATCAATCAGCGCATCTGTAATAAAAATTTGCATCCAAGGAGGCAGAGATTTGCGTACCATTTCAATAACATATTTTTTGCGTTCGCGGCCTTTTTTGGTGCCGTTAACTTCATGCTCGGCTTCTACAATCAGGTTGTGTAGAAAGTCCAGCAGTTTGCCTTTTTCTACCGCGCCGTTTTCTATCAGTAATAAAAGAATGAGAACTACCAAATATGTAATTAAAACACTGTCAAACGCAGAATAACTCTCAATAATCTGTATAGTTTTCTCTATCATAGCGCCATTGCTCCTTATTCCTCAACTATAAATATGTGAGAGGGACAAATTGTTATGCTTTTTTACTTGTAATTAGATAAAATTTATACTATAATATGTTTTGTAACTTTAAACGGACAGAGCAATGTTGTACCGTTTGGCATACGGGCCGTGGGCCCTGTGCGGCAAACTACCATGAACCATGTCAGGCGGGGAACCGAGCAGCATTAAGTGGTTTGCTTTGCGCGCCGCAGGTAGCCTGCGCCCGTATGCCAAAAAGTATAACAGGCACAGCAGTGTGCCGTGCCTGTCCGTTTTTTAATGAAATTTAGCAGAAAGGGGAATACTATGTATCGGGCACTTTACCGCAAATGGCGGCCGCTTACTTTTGACGCTGTAATTGGACAGGACGATATTGTCGCTGCGCTTAAAAACCAAATTATACACGATAAAGTTGGCCATGCCTATATTTTTACAGGTACACGCGGTACAGGGAAAACCACCTGCGCTAAGGTTTTTTCCAAAGCGGTAAACTGTCCTAATACAGTTGGGGGCAACCCATGCGGTACTTGCAATGTGTGCACAGGTGTAGATGACGGGTCCTTGCTTGACGTAATAGAAATAGATGCTGCCAGCAATAACGGCGTGGACAGTATTCGAGATTTGCGAGAGGAAACGGCATACACCCCCAGCCAGTGCAAATATAAAGTATATATTATTGATGAAGTGCACATGCTGAGCACAGCGGCCTTTAATGCTTTGCTTAAAACCATGGAGGAACCGCCTGCCCATATTATTTTTGTGCTGGCAACCACTGAAATTCACAAGGTGCCCGCTACTATTTTATCGCGCTGTCAGCGATATGATTTTATGCGCATTACCCCCGAAAATATTGCAAAACGGCTGCAATACATTGCAGGAGAAGAAAAGATAGAGCTTACCTCTGAGGCTGCCTGCCTAATTTCTCGTTTGGCAGACGGTGCCATGCGCGATGCGCTTTCTATTTTGGACACCTGTGCAGGGGTTACGGCGACGGTAGATGAGGAAACCGTACGAAAAATGGCAGGAGTTACCGATAAAAGTTATCTTTTTAGTATGAGCCAAGCGGTAACACAGCAAGATGCCGCTGCTACTATCGCCTTGTTAGCACAATTAAGAGAAAAATCTGTGGATATGAAGCGTTTGACCGAGGAGCTTATTTATCACTATCGCAATTTGATGTTGGCGGGAATAGGCGGGGAAAACGGCTTGGTAACCGGCGTTTCTGTCACGGAGGAGCAACAGTATTTACAGTGTGCAAAGAGAGAAGATGTATCTTTTTGCGTTTTTGCAATTAAACGTTTGGGAGAGTGCTTAGAGCGCATGAGCAAAGGCACAGATCAACGTATCGAATTGGAATTGGCATTGTTTTCACTTTGTGAGGGACCAACGACAGCGGCGCCTGTAGATTTGGCCGCCAGCGCTGCGGCAAAACCTGTTTTAGCACCGGTACAAACAACAGCACAGCCTGCCAAGGCTGTAAGCGAAAAAGTAGTTTTACCTCAAACGGCTCCCGCAGACGCCGTACCTTTTGCACAGTGGGCAGAAGTGATAACGGCAATGCAGGATAGAGATAAGCTGCTGTATGGCTTTATGTGTAACTCTCAGGCGTATCAACAGGGAAAATATGTCTTAATAGCCGGAACAGATTTTTTGTTTGATTATATAAGAAAAAACAAGGAATCCAGCGCACTGATTAAAAAAGTGATAGAAGAAGTAACGGGAGAATATTACAATATTGGCCCTTACAAATTACAGGCAGAGACCGTGGCAGATAAAATGCAGGCAGGCGACGAGGCCTTAAAGCATCTGCAAGAGCTGGGTATACCTGTAGAATATAAATAATTTTTCAAGGAGAATAACCATGAAAGCAAGATTACCACAAGGATTTGGTCCACAAAACCAACAACAACTGTTAAAGCAATATCAAAAAATGCAAGAGGATATGCAAACACTTACTGCAGAGCTGGAAGCGCGTGAGCATACGGTTACAGCCGGCGGCGGACAGGTTGAGCTTACCATGAACGGTGAGTACAACGTAACTGCTGTAAAAATTAAACCCGAAATTGTAGACCCGGAGGATATTGAAATGTTGGAAGATTTGCTGGCAGCTGCGGTAAACGAAGGCGTTCGCGTTGTAAAAGAAACTTCCGACACAGAGATGGGCAAGCTTACCAGTGGACTAAATTTACCCGCAGGCTTGCTGTAAATTTGTTAAAAGGGACGTAAAGATATGGCATATAATGCAGCCCCGTTAGAAAAACTTATTGAGGAGTTTGCCAAGCTGCCCGGTATTGGCCGAAAAGGCGCTACCCGGCTTGCTTATCAAATTTTAAGTATGGACGCCAATGAAGCAAGGGAATTTGCACATGCAATCGAAAATGCTCATGCGAAGCTTCACCGTTGTAAGGTGTGCCAAAACTTTACAGACGGAGATGTTTGTCCTGTTTGCAGCGGTGTAGCGCGCGATAAAAGTATGATTTGCGTGGTA
>JAQUTM010000211.1 GCA_028694405.1 Oscillospiraceae bacterium | reverse complement strand
GGGTTCCTCTTCGGCAAGCTCCACTGCAAGCAGTTCTGCCATAAGCGGTAGTGCCTCCAATTCATCAAGTAGCTCGACAAGTAGCTCCTCAACAGCTTCTTCTGCTGTAAGCAGCACGGTAAGCTCCGGGACTTCTTCTAGTACAAGCAGTTCGGGTTCCTCTTCAGCAAGCTCCACTGCAAGCAGCACCCCAACAAGTGGTTTAATCAATGATAATGGTCAGTTATTTTACATAGATGAAACCGGCGCACGCGTTACAGAGGAAACTCGCACAGTAAATGGCAACACATATTATTTTGACGCTACGGGTGTAGCTGTAACAGATACATTACAGCAAACTGCTCAAGGTCTATATTATTTTGGTCAAAATGGTATTGCAGTAACGCAGACGCTGCAAACAGTGGGACAGGATACCTACTATTTTGGGGCTGATGGCGTTGCTCAAAGCGGGGTACAGCAGGTAAATGAAAAATTATACCTGTTTGATAGCACCAATTATACAATGCAAACGGATACTTGGGCCGAGGTTGGCGGAAATACTTACTATTTCGGTCAAGACGGTGCAGCGGTAAGCGGATTGGTTAGCTTATCCGAGCCAATAAGCACATTTGCAAGAAGCGTACCCCAGACCAGACTGTACTATTTTAATCCCACAACCTTTGCAATGCAAAAAGGAATGATAACAGCAGAGGACGGCAACACCTATTACTTTGGTACACAAGGCTTTGCTGAAGGTGGCGTACACACCGTAGACAACAAAATTTACGGTTTTGACGACACTACGCTGCAATGCTTGAAAAATACCGCTTACAGCGATGAAAACGGTACTTATTACTTTGGAGCAGATGGTGCAGCTCTTACCGACTGGCAAACCATTGAGGGTGTTTTGTATTATTATACAAACAGTGGCACACTTATTGCAGACGGATTACAGCAAATAGACGCCGATACCTATTATTTTAGCGGCGGTACGCCTGCTTATGGTATGGTAACCGTTGACGGTCAGCTATACAGTTTTGATGCACAGACGGGTAAAATGCAAAAAGAGTGCTTTGTAACCGATGCAAACGGCAATAAATATTATATGGGCACTGATGGCGCTCCTTTAATCGGGTGGCAAACCATAGGTGATAAAAAGTATTTATTTGGAACTGAGGGACAGTTGCAAACAGGCTTTGTACAGTTGGCCAGCGGCAGAACTGCCTATGCAGACCCGCAAACAGGTTATCTGATAAAAGGTTTTGCCACCATAGACCAAAATTATTATTATTTTGACCCTACCAGTTACGCTATGGCGACAGGGCTTACAACTATAGATTATAAAACCTACTATTTTGCCGAAAACGGCGCAGCGCAAAAAGGACTGGTAGCAGTAGGTTACAATGTTTGGTATTTTGGCGATGACTATGTGCAGTTAAACGCCCCCACAATTACGCAGGTAGAAACCTTGGGTACAGCCATGAACCAAAAAACTGTTATAATACACGCTTCCTTCCCAGAGGGACAGCATGCGCAGGCTTACAGCTTTGACGGCGGCAATACATGGCAAGAGTACAATTATAAAGTGCTTTCTACCTTTAGCGATATTCCCGAAAATCAACTGCGGGTAAGAGATGCAAAAGGCCAAATTACTGTTTACGAATATAAAGTGTCCATGGAAAAATTTGAAGAGCGTGGTCTTGATGTTTCGGCTTATCAGCCCTATGTAGATTGGAATCAAGTAAAACAAGCAGGGTATGATTTTGTTATTATACGCGCTGCACACTGGAAAAACGGTACGGAGTTTGTAGCCGATGATTGGTTCCGTATGCATGTGATAAATGCAAAAGCTGCTGGTTTGAAGGTGGGCGCGTACTATTATGCGGTGCCTTACAATGACGCAGAGATAAAACAGGAAACTGATGTGGTTATTTCTACGCTTCAAAATATTGAGTCCAGCGGTTATCGCTTGGATTATCCTGTATATGTGGATTACGAGTCTCCCAATTTGACCGACAGCAACAAAAACGGCGGTTTGACAAATGCAAGCCGTACTGCTCTTTTGCGCAGCAGTATGATAGCATTGGACAAAGCAGGCTACTATCCCGCTTTTTATACCTTTGAATCCTTTGCGGTTTACTCTATCCACACCCAAGAGCTTTTAAATGAAGGCTATGATTTCTGGATTGCAAACTTTAACGGAAGTGTTGGTACGGTAGGATATACAGGCCGTTACGATGTATGGCAATATAGCTCTACAGGCGGTGTTCCGGGCGTTACGGTAGATGTAGATAAAAACATCAGCTATAAGGATTATGCAACGCTTATCCGACGCGATAAATATAACCATTGGAGTTAAATTTGCTATAGGCAAAACTAAACTAAACCGCCCACCCTGTTTATAAAGGGTGGGCGGTTGTCTTGTTTAGAAATAAAAATTTTAAAAACTTTTTTTGCTTGATATATGAAATTTTATAAAACGTGCTTTCTGCCTGTAAAACAGCAGGGTAATTTATACATCATGTAATATGCTGTAGAACAGCCGGTTCCCCTATTTAATATATCTTTTTTAATGCATGCAAAAGGAGTATGGCAACTGCTGATTAGAGAAAAAACTTTTAACCTAACATAATTTGCTTTTCGTACCGGATTGTGTTATACTAAGCATTAACAAAGTAAATAGAAAGAACCGTCTTTTAAGAAGGGCTTTTAGTATTGCGCCGTGTGGTGTCATATGAAGAAGTCCTTCTTTTTTTTATAATATACAACAGTAATAAGTCTGCACGGTTAACATGCAGGTTTATATATAATATTTTTGTCAGGAGGAATAACGTAATGAATGTTATTACAGTAAACAAGAGGGACCTCACAGTCAAAGCAAAACAATTAAGACGGAGCGGTATGGTTCCCGGAAGTGTTTTCGGAGGTCCACTGACGGATTCCATTTCTCTTCAAATTGATGAGGCAACTGTGCGTAAGCTGTTTCGTGAAAAGCGAGAGGGCAGTAAATTAAAGATTGACCTTGATGGAAAGCTTATTCTTGTACAGATTAAAGAAAAAGCAGTAAACACATTAAGCAATGAAATCCTTCATATTAGTTTTCAAGCTTTAAAGGCGGATAGAAAAGTTAATAGTGTAATTCATATCCTTTTGAAAAACACAGAAAAAGTTACAGAATCATTGGAAAAAGCGCTGATGGAAATTCCCTACGCCGCTTTACCGGAAGACATGATTGACACCATTACTATTGATGTTGACGGCATGGCAGCCGGCAGCGTTATAACTGTGGTTGATATTCCGGAATTGGAAAGTGAAAAAATTGATTTGCAGGTTG
>JAQUTM010000210.1 GCA_028694405.1 Oscillospiraceae bacterium | reverse complement strand
CCTTATCCTGCTCGGTTTTCAGCGTTACGGTAATGCTTCCCTTTTCACCGGCATATTTGCAAGCATTATCTATCAAAATAGCGCTTAACTGCTTTAGCTGCAACTCATTTCCCTGTATCATTAAATCAGAAGTAATCTCACTATTTAAAGTGAGCCCGCGCTCAAACGCAATAGATTCAAAGGGCAGTACGCTGTTCCACACGGCATCGCTTAAATTAACGCGGTTAAATACAACTGTTGTCTTTGTGTCGTCGCTTTTTGCCAAAAAGAGCAAATCATCTACCAGTTTTTTCATGCGCACTGCCTCTTCGTTTGTATTGTCAATCCATTTTATTTGCCTGGCAATGGTATCGTCGGGGTGGCGCTGTAATATGCCGATATTGGCTAAGATTACCGTTAAAGGCGTTTTTAATTCGTGAGAGGCGTCAGCCACAAAACGCCGTTGCTGGCTCCAAGCCTTTTCTACAGGACGCAGTGCCCAGCTGCTTAAAAACAAACTAATGAGAAAAAATGCCACTAAGGCAGCCATGCCTACCCCTAACGAAATAAATAATAGATGGCGTAAAGTTGCCTGCTCTGTGCTGCGGTCTGCAAAGGCAATTTTAATACCTTCCGGCGTCTGCGCCATCAAAAAACGCAAATTAAAGTCTGTTAGCAAGCCTTCCGTTTTATTTGTCTGCAAAGCCGCCTCTACGGCTTGCTGTAACACATCATTTTCTACTGTTATACTCTGCTGCATTACCAAGTTGGCATTACCGCTTGCATCTACCAAAGCAACAAAAAACGGAATACTGTTAAAATTGGGCTTAACGCTGCCTAAGGGCCGCATTCCCCCGTTGTTAAACTCTAATTTAGGGGGCGTGTTTTGCGCATCATCAAAGCGCTTTTCTATCGCCTGCGCTAAAACTTTGTAGCTTTCGTTTACCTGGCTGCGATAGGTACCTGCATATTGTAGAGCAAAAACAATCAGCAGTACGGCACTTACAAGTGCCATGTTAATACAAATAAATTTTCGGCGTAATTTTTTTATCATACTTTTTCCTCAGCTTGTTGTTTAAGTTGCGTTTTCCTCCAGTTTATAGCCTACCTTGCGCTGGGTATTTATCCCTACCGCAGAACCTAAAAAAAAGAACTTTTTGCGTAAAAAGCTGATATAGGCTTCTACGTTATTATCCTCGGCACTGCTTTCTACACCCCAAACTTTTGTTATTAAATCCTCTTTGGGTACAACAAGCCCCGGATTACTCATTAAAATTTTCAGCACTTCGAATTCTTTATACCCCAAATGCACCGACTTTGCTCCCCGCCACAAATCGTAGGTAGAAAGATTTAACGTTAAATCTGCAAAGGTAAGCTCCTCCAGCACTACGTCTCCTTGGCGGCGGCTTAACGCCCGTATCCGTGCAAGCAGCTCTTCGGGGGCAAAAGGTTTTGTCATGTAGTCGTCTGCACCACAGTCCAGCCCCGTTACCTTATCGGTTATTTCGTCTCGTGCCGTCAGCATCAGCACCGGAGTTGCCAGTTTGGTACTGCGCATTTCACGCACCACATCAAACCCGTTTAGTCCCGGCAGCATCACGTCCAACACCACTACGTCATAATCTCCGTGCAGAGCATATTCTAATCCATCGGTACCGTTATGTACCACGTCTGCGACATATTTTTGTTCACCCATAATTTGCGCCAGCGCCTCTGCTAAGCGCACTTCATCTTCCACAATCAGCACACGCATATTTATGCCCTCTTTTCTCAATATCTGTTGTATGTCAATCCTCTAAAATCAAAATTAACTTTAAGTTTTATAAGGTATTTATTCTTTTATTTATAAACCAATTATAAAACAGACGATAACGCGGCGCAATAAAGCTTTACGCATTAAAACAGTTTTTGTTTATCGTCATTGTACCGTCCAAAGCTGAAATTAGTCTGAAAGCATAATTTCAGACTAATTTCAGCTTTAGCGCGTATGATAAGCACACAGAAATAACCGCAGAGATTACTTACATCGCTCTGCTTAGCCATACACAAATAAAACAGGAGGTATCACGCTATGGCAGAAATACAAGGCGTTTTTAAACGAATTGAAAAAAAGTATTTGTTAGACAAAACACAGTACCAAACCTTAAACGACAGCTTGCAAAAATATATGCAAGCTGACAGCTACGGCAAACACACTATTTGTAATATCTATTACGATACACCCGATTATCAACTGATACGCGCCAGCTTGGACAAACCGGTTTACAAAGAAAAATTGCGTTTGCGCAGCTATGGTATCCCTACCGCCGACAGCACGGTTTTCATTGAGCTGAAAAAAAAGTTTAAAGGCATCGTCTATAAACGGCGTGTTCCCCTTACTTTAAGCCATGCCACCCACTACTTAAGCGGTGGTAAGCTTTCGCAAAGCTGCCAGATTTTGCAGGAAATTGACTGGTTTATGAAATTTTACAATCCACAGCCCGCCGCCTTTATCGGCTATGACCGCATTGCCTTATTTGGCACTGAAAACCCCGATTTGCGTGTAACCTTTGACACAGCTATCCGTTGGCGAGATACCTCTTTAAATTTATCGGCAGGAGACAGCGGCAGACTTCTTTTACCCAAGGACGTCTATTTAATGGAGATTAAAATTCCGGGTGCCATGCCTATTTGGATGAGTCATATGTTAGACGAAATGGAAATTTTCCCATCTTCCTTTTCCAAATATGGTTACTGCTATACCCACAATTTGGCACGCGGCGTAAGCACAGGCGACACCAACAGCTTTATTTTGCCCAAAAAATATAAAGTGGGATAAAAGCTATTTTTTTATATGTCACATATCGGTATTACACTATAACATTCATATTTTGGAGGATTTAATTATGCTAACCAGTATCTTATTAACCACAGAAACAGGTGCCGTAAGCCTAACGGGTTTTTTATTGTGTACCGTTTGCGCCTTGGTGCTTGGCATTGTATCTGCCTGTATTTATATGTATCGCAACACCTACAGCAAAAATTTTGTTATCACCCTTGCCCTTCTACCTGCCATGGTACAGATTGTTATTATGCTGGTAAACGGTAATTTGGGTACAGGTGTTGCTGTTATGGGCGCTTTTAGCTTAGTGCGCTTTCGCAGCGTACCCGGCAGCGCAAGAGAAATCAGCGCTATCTTTTTGGCAATGGCAATCGGTTTGGCAACCGGTATGGGCTATATCGGCACAGCTGCTATCTTTTTAGCGGTAATTGGTCTTGCACAGCTTGTGCTTTTCGGTACAAATTTCGGTCAACAGAAAGCCGCCGAAAAAGAACTGAAAATAACTATTCCCGAAAGCTTAGATTACAGCGGTGTT
>JAQUTM010000036.1 GCA_028694405.1 Oscillospiraceae bacterium | reverse complement strand
GATTTTAAACTTTTATACTTTATAATAGATGTTCAAAATTTTACGCATTTTGTAAGGCTTACAGAAACACATTTAAACCAATTTTAAAAAACCAAAATAATTTATAAAAGAGGTATTGACTTTTTGGCGGGAATTGGTATAATAATAAAACACCGTTCGACAGGGTATTGTATAAAACTACTTTGTAGAACGTTCCCCCTTTTAATATCCGGGTGTGGCGCAGTTGGTAGCGCGCTTGACTGGGGGTCAAGAGGCCGCATGTTCAAGTCATGTCACTCGGACCAAAATCGTCAATCGAAAGATTGGCGATTTTTTTATTTTTAATGTTTTTTAAAAAATGTTGACTTTTAAATTTTTTTTGCATATACTATTCACATCAAAATAATTTGATGTGAGGAGGATAACATGGAAACTTTGCATGAAAAGAATGCCAAGGTTTTTAAAGCACTGTGTGACGAAAAACGTTTGGCTATATTAGAGCTTTTACGCAGCGGTGAAAAATGCGCTTGCATACTTATTGAGCAAATGGAAATTGGCCAATCCTCTTTATCTTATCATATGAAGATTTTATGTGAATCAGGAATTGTCGAAAGCCGGCAAGAAGGAAAATGGACGCATTACCGCATAAGCGAAAGCGGCAGTAAACAGGCTACAGCACTTTTAATCCAGCTAACTACGCCCGCTATCCATCAAACTTATACCAAATGTCAAACAAAAGATGAACCATCTGTATGATGGTTTTTCTTCAAAGCAATATATCAACTTTTTTTGATACGTTAACGATTGGAGGCATCATTTTGCAAATTTTAAAAGAAACTTGGCTGTTTTTTCAAAACCAAATACTTGCAATGAAATGGTTAAATCAACTTATCGGTAATTTGCTTTCTGCTTTTGGAGTAAATATTACCGACCGATTTGGCGCAAGCATACAGTTTTTTATTTATGACGTTATAAAAATTACGATTTTACTGTGTTTTCTGATTTTTATTATATCGTATATTCAAAGCTACTTTCCCCCCGAGCGGAGTAAAAAAATATTGGGAAAATTCCATGGTATCGGAGCCAATATTATGTCCGCTTTGTTAGGCACCGTAACACCTTTTTGCTCCTGCTCTTCTATTCCTCTTTTTATCGGATTTACAGGGGCAGGCTTGCCGCTTGGCGTTACTTTTTCTTTTTTAATCTCCTCCCCCATGGTAGACCTTGGCAGCCTTGTCCTGCTTATGAGCATTTTTGGCACAAAAGTAGCTGTGGTTTATGTAATTATCGGGCTTGTAATTGCGGTTATAGGCGGCACAATAATTGAAAAACTGCATATGGAACCATATGTGGAAGATTTTATCCGAAGCGTGGGCACTATAGATATTGCATCGCCCACCCTTACTCGGAAAGAACGTGTTATTTACGCCAAAGAGCAAGTAATATCCACCTTCAAAAAAGTGTTTCCCTACATTTTAGTTGGAGTGGGCATCGGTGCAGTTATCCATAACTGGGTTCCGCAACATTGGGTTGAAACTATTTTAGGAAGCAATAACCCTCTTGGTGTCCTTTTAGCTACGCTAATCGGAATCCCCATGTACGCAGATATATTTGGCACAATCCCTGTGGCAGAAGCTCTGCTTTTTAAAGGTGCCCAGCTTGGCACCATTCTCAGTTTTATGATGGCAGTCACAACACTCAGTCTGCCCTCTATGATTATGCTGCGTAAAGCCGTAAAGCCAAAACTGCTAGGTCTTTTTATCGCTATCTGTGCCATTGGTATTGTCTTGGTAGGCTACTTGTTTAATATTTTTCAATTTGTGCTTATTTAATTTTAAGGAGGATATAAATAATGGCATTTTTTAATTTTGGCAAAAAGAAAAACAAAGAAGAACCCGCAGCACCCGGCTGTTGCTGTGGCGGCAACTGTGCCGGCGAGCCCCTTACACAAACAGCATCTACCCAAGAGATTTCGGACACTCAAATTAAAATCCTTGGCTCCGGCTGTGTAAAATGCAATCAACTGGAATCTGCCGTAAAAGAGGCGGTTGCTCAACTTGGCCTATCCGCAGCTATCGGACATGTGACCGATTTTGGAGAAATTGCCGCGTATGGCGTAATGACAACACCGGCTCTTGTTGTTAACAGTAAAGTGGTCAGCTATGGCAAAGTTCTAAAAAAAGATGAAGTGATTAAGTTGCTGCAAAAGGAGTTGAAATGAGCCATTCTAAACCAAAGGTAGCTTTTATCTGTGTGCACAACTCTTGCCGCAGCCAAATTGCCGAGGCATTAGGTAAACATTTTGCAGGCGACGCATTTGAAAGCTTTTCTGCTGGGACACAAATAAAGGCTCAAATAAATCAAGATGCTGTACGGCTGATTAAATCGCTGTTTAATATCGATATGGAGCAAACACAGCACAGCAAGCTGCTTGCAGATATTCCCATTCCCGATGTTGTTATAACAATGGGGTGTAATGTACAGTGTCCTGTTTTGCACTGCAAGCACATGGAAGATTGGGGACTGGAAGACCCTACCGGAAAAGATGACACCGTATTTATAAATACAATTACTTCAATTCAAAATAAAATATTGGATATGAAAGCACGTTTTGAAAGCGGCGCTTTATAACTAAATACAGCCGACAGATTTAACCCTGTCGGCTGTATCTTTTTTTACTGATTTTTCAAGAAATACTTTTTTCAATAAAATTTTTTATTTCACTATTTACCTGTTGTGGGTTATCTCCGTTTGCAAAGTGGGCTGCATTTCTAATAATGTGTAAAGGATATCCTGTCTTTTGTGCCCATGTGCAGCAGTATTTTTTCACTTTTCCTGTTTTGTCGCTGTCACCCAGTAAAATCAACACAGGAAAAGGAAACGTCATGTCTTTATTTTCTACCGCAAACTGTCCGTACGCTATTCCCATCTGCTGAATAATCTGCTCTTTTTTCAGTGGGTTCAGCATTTCTTTCATTTTGTTATAAGAATACGGTGTTTTGGAAACAGATTTTGCCATGCTTTCCCGCAGCATTTTATCCGAAAACCATTTTGCCACAGGTTCTACCTGCTTAAGCCACCACAAATCTGTTTTCGAATAATATGCAATTCCAAACGGGGTGGTATCCAATGCCACAAAGCCCTCTACTTTCTGCGGAAACATACTTCCAAACATTTGGCAGGGATAACCACCCATAGACATACCCACCAAAAAAGCTTTTTCTATATGCTCTTTATCTAAAATGCCTTTCAGTTCTAAGGCTGCTTGACGGTAAGAAAAGTCTTTATACGGAACAGACAAACCGTGCAGCGGAACGTCCCACAAAATAACGCAATACTCATCTTTAAAAAAATCAATTTGTTTTTCAAACATAGTATGATTGGCGGTTAACCCGTGGGTAAATACAATACATTTTGCCCCAGACTTAGCAGGCTTTGTCACCCAGTAATGGACGGTTCCGTTTTCAGACTGCAAAAATTTATGCTCCATAATACTTCTTCCTTGTCGCTTTTCATAAAGATAATAAGCGCTATTTTAATTGTGGTTTTTTCTAATTACCGCGTAAAAAGCAATAGTTTTTATCTTTTTGGGTTGCAACAGCTACGCTATTTTTCTGCTGTACAAGCTCCCCCCATACCACATGCCGTCAATGTTCCTTTATCTTCGGTTTTGTTTTCCGGTCCATTGGGATTTGTCAGTTGATAATAGCGATACCCGCCCGCAAAATTATAACAGGTAAGTCCATTCTGGGATAAAATTCGGCAAGCTAAGTAGCTGCGCAACGCACTTACACAGTTTACATAATAGTGCTTATTTTTGTCCAGTTTGTCTAGGTTATCTCTTAAGGTGTCTAACGGAATATTGATGCTGCCTGCAAAAGCGCCCTGTGCATATTCCTCAGGTGTGCGCACATCCAGCAAAACCGCATCTTTATCATTAGCAGGCTGCTGCAAGGTATACCACTGCTTTACAAGGCCCTTGCGTATATTTTCCATAACATTCCCTGCAATATTTACAGGGTCTTTAGCAGAGCCAAATGGCGGAGCATAACACAAATCCAATCCTGCAAGCTGTTTGCTGGTTAACCCCGCCTGCACTGCGGTAGCCAAAATATCCATACGTTTATCTGCCCCTTGGCCACCTATTACCTGTGCGCCCAGCACCTTACCGCTTGACGTTTCAAATAAAACCTTAAGAACCATGTTTTCAGCACCCGGATAATAAGTTGCATGAGAAGCTGCGGTAGGCAAAATAATACATTCGTATATTTTATTGGCTTGTTTAGCCGTCTTTTCGTTTAGGCCCGTGGTAGCAATCGTCATTTCAAACAGCTTTAATATAGAAGACCCTTGTGCGCCTTCATAAGAATCTTTTTTACCGGCAATCACGTCTGCAATCAAACGTCCCTGTCTGTTGGCGGGGCCTGCTAAAGGTATTTGGGTCAAAGCATCTGACACACTGTTGTGTACCTGAACAGCATCTCCCGCTGCAAAAATATCTTCATCTGAAGTTTGCATATGAGGGTTAACGGCTATGGTACCTCTTACCCCCAAAGCCAACCCGGCCTGCTGCGCTAATGTAGAATCGGGTGCTATACCGATTGCCAGCACAACCATATCTGCCTTAATTGTATCTTGATTATCCAGCGCTATCTTCAATTCCTCTGCTTGTGCAAAAATATCTTTTACCGCTGTGCCTAATTTTAGCACTACGCCTTTTTCTTTCAATTTTGTGTGGACAATTTGTGCCATATCTTCATCTAGCGGAGCCATAACCTGCAATGCCTTTTCTACGACGGTAACGTGCATCTTACGACGCATTAAATTTTCTGCCATCTCCAGACCAATAAATCCGGCTCCTACTATTACAGCATTTTGAGGCTGGTTTTTTGTAATAAACTCCTCCATTTTAAAGGCATCTTCAACCGTGCGCAACGTAAACACCTGTGGGTGAACCCCACAGCTAAATTGAGGTACTACAGGCTTTGCCCCCGGGCACAGCACCAATTTATCATAGGTTTCATCGTAGATTTCTTGGGTTTGTAATTTTTTTACGGTAACACATTTTTGCTTACGGTTTATAGAAACAACCTCTTGATTAACGCGCGCATCAATACAAAAACGAGTAAGAAAGGACTTTGGGGTTTGCAAGGTTAGCGCGCTTTTATTTTGTATCTCACCACCAACGTAATAGGGTAACCCACAGTTTGCATAAGACACAAATCCGCTGCGCTCAATCATAACAATTTCCGCTTGTTCGTCTAATCTGCGTAAACGCGCTGCACAAGAAGCGCCCGCCGCTACACCGCCAACAATAACAACCTTCATGTTTTTACCTCACTTAAATTTAGTTTTGTTGTATGTGCCTTGTCTTCTCTATAACTATAGCTTTTATTTATGATATTGTAAATTGCAAATAAGTAGCGTAATTTATCAGGTAAGCCGTTAACAAATGTAAAAAAGCTTACCCTGACTTTTCATACAGTGGCAAGCTGCAGCAATATACAGAGTACCACCCACCCATTTTATATTAGTGTTCCCTCTATAAACAAAGCAACCACCGCATTAGAAAAAAATTTTAATTGAAATCTGTTTAAACGGCTAAACCGTAAGCTTTACATCACCCCAGCAAAAATCAGCTTTTGCCCTATATAGTGCAGTTAATAAATTTTAAAAACAAGATACTGTATCGGCTTGCAATGACTGGACAGCGAATAAAAACAATTTCTACTCTCGGCAAAAAAACATAGATGCAAACATTCTCTCTCGCAGCCTTATGTTCTCTACCCCTTGCGACGGTAAAAATTAAAGCGTTTGATGTTCCCGCGTATTTTTTTGGTATGGCACAAAAGCAAACACAAAGCTGATTATATACCTTGCTTTATAGCCGCCTGCAAAACACACAAAGCCCTTTTAAAAGTTATAACAAGCGAGATACCTGCCTTTTTATTGTGTAATTTAAAACAAAAAGTTCTAGCGCAAAAAAGGATTGTTAAAATACTGATAAATAATACACTAAAATAGTTAAGCCATCTAACTCGCGTTAAGAGAATCAGACGGCTTTTCTCTTTTTATAAAACAGAAAATTTTTTATTTTACACTAAATAGCTTTTCCCTACACACTTTTAAGCCGTTCGCTTTTAGACAAGCTATTGAAACACAGTTTACTCTTTCTTTTATTTTGTAGGTTTTTTACGCGGTTTGGGTGTTGCCGTAACAGATTCTAAAGCCGTTAATACCGCTTTGCAAAGTTCTCTGTCCTCTATATCTAAAACATAGTGCTCTTTTGCACCCTCATACGGATACCCTATTTCTGCGTCTGTCAGCTTTTCACGTACAGCCTCCAGTTTTTTTACATACACAGTATTATCACAAACCGATAAAACTGGTTTGCCATTTAGATATACTATATATTCTCCAAACATTTTTTTATAGGTAATTTCACCTATATTCTGCGGTATTTGCTCACATACAAAAGCTATGTATTCTGTCGTAGTAGCCATGTTTTTCCTCTGTCTTATATTTAAAAATTGTAAAAAAGTGTTTAAACTTCTCGACAGGCATCTAGCAAAGGCTGAATAAATTTTTTATTGGTGTGGTCAAAGCTAGTACCTAATATACGCGCCATATATTCCTCTTGTGGTGTTTTATTTTCTTTCTTTTCTGCTGATTTTTTTAACATTTTAAGCATTATTTTTACAGGCAAGCTTAACTTATTAAAATGAAAACCACCCTCAAAATAGTAAAGCGGCGTGTTTTCCAAGTGATTTTGACTTTTAATTGTTGCTTCTATGTCAATACTGGCAGGGGTTGCGCCCACCGCAAACACCGTTAAATTTTGCGGCTCCATTTTTATAATTTTATCCAATCCAAAAATCATGTTGCCCATGACCCAGCCGCCAAAAATCACCTGTTGATAGGCTTTTATTGTCTGCGCAGATATATCCTTTATGCTTACTGCTTCACATTTCATCTCTTCGGCTATCCACTGAGCATACTGCTTGGTAAAACCTGTAGAAGTTTGATACACAACGATTTTTTCCATATTCTTTAACCCCTTAAAATTTAATCACTTTCTCCGGAAACTGCTTTCTTGCTAACTTTATATATGGGTTCTCCCGCCACTTCCCCCGCTTGTTCCAAGAATATCTCGGTTTGATAATGTTCTTGCATGTACACGCTAAGCCAATCTAAGCTGTTTGCCCCATCAATTCCTGCTATCCTTACGCTGTCGTTTACAATATCTTGATAAAGGCTGTCAATGCCATAATTGTTCAAAGTTTGCCGCATCTGAGGCAAAATAATATTCCACCCTCTAAAGTGTGCTATATTGGTCAAGCATTTTTGTGGCAAATTGGTATAGATACTGTTTTTTTCATAATAGTTCTGCTCATCTAGCTTTCCGTCCGTTATGTATAGAGTATCTTTATCCTCTGCAGCTTTTTGTAAAAATTCTGTATGATACGGCTCTTCCGTCTTACTTACAAATCGAAGCTGTGCCTGGTTCATCTTTACGCTGTTAACCAGTGCAAATACCGTAAAGACAAACGTAAAGGCAAAAAATTCAATTTTCTTTGCTTTATGCTCTTTTATTTTTCCCTCATTTAAAACACATAGGCAAAAAATCAGGGCACAAAGTAAAACTGCAGCGTTGCTTCCTATTACACGATGTACCAGCCGTTGAATATACAGCTGATATATCCACTGCAGATGAAAAACGCCAAAACAAATGACCGCATAAAACGTTCCACGCCAACCTGTAAGCAATAGCAGCGCCCCCACAAGTAAGCAGGCAATATAAATAGGTTCGGAAAGCAAATACTGGCCGTAAAGTCCCGTAAAATCTCTGAACACTCCAAAAATATCTCTTGCAGGTTTTATGCCTTTTACCGTTTTATAAAATTCTGTGTCAAAATAAGAAAGGTCGTTGTAACAGTGGTTGACAATCATTGTTATATCATGGGGCGTTATACCTGCCGCTTGGTACTTTTCGGCATAAATCCCCTCATAAGAAGCAGGTGTATAGTCAACCGCATTTTCTCTGGCGGTACTATAAGCAAGCACTTGTGGCATAGCTTTTTGGTAAGCAATTTTTTGCACACACCCAAAAACGATACAAGCTATAGCCAACAAACCCAAAGAAAAAAACCACAGCCGTTTTTCTCTCCACCATTTTTTTAAGTTTTTAATGTCATACCAATCTGAAAATACAACTATACATGCCCCTAAAGCCAAGCCGTACAACATACTAAAATAAGCCGCTTTATCTCTCATGAGCAAGCCCATAACAAACAGGAACAACGCCGCCGAAAGCCACTTTTTATTTTTATTTTGGATAGCATATACAAGTGCCAATACGCCTACACCCGCTATTAAGCTTGCCGTTTTGGTGTAGGTCATATTAAGATAAAACTCACTGCCCAGCAAAAAAGCGATTGCTGCCGCAAAAATGCTTCCCCATTTTTTATAGCGCAACAACACAACATAGGCAACCACGCATAAACAGCAAAAAACCGATATCAACTGTGCTGCGGCAAACCAGTTTATAAAAGGAATTACTGACGAAAAGAAACATAATATGGCTGCTAAAACAATGTTAACATATATTACAAAAGGTGTACGGGTAAAATATGCACCGTTTAGTAAAAAAGAAATTGTGGTATCATCGTTCATTTCAAACTGTGCCTTAAAGGCAATAGAAAGAATAACCAATACACATAAATTTAGTATAATAGAATTTTTAAAGTTTTCATGTTTATTCATATGCTTACCTAACCATTTATTCCGGGCGCAAAAATTAAGGCTCTCACTGTCCGCCAAGAATTCTGTTTTATAAAATTTCAAAATTTCCAAGTATGTTATACTATAAAAATTTTCAATTATTTTCATAATTTTCCATTACAAGTAATTTTATACTAATTATATTCATTTAAAGTGCAACATTCAACTTATTTTAATAATTATTTGCAAAAACAATCCATTCTATGGTATTAAATGTTATTTTATACTTTACGCAGTATAGTATAGCCCTTTGAGATACACTTTGCCCTTTGCCTTTTTCGTACAAACAATTAAAAAAGTGGTGACTTTCTAAGAAAGCCACCACTTTTTTACATTGTAGCAAGGCAAATCACTTCTACACAGGATTTATACGCTTGTTCTACCTGTGGAAAAAGGCGCTGTGCCTCGGAAAGATTTTTTTCTTCGCGCAAACATTCTACAAAATCGCAAAGACATTCATAAAGAGGTGTAAGGCTTAAATTGCCGGATACACCTTTCAGAGTGTGTGCCTGAAAAAAAGCATCTTTATAGCACTGCTCCTTCATCGCTGTCTGTAAAAGGGAAAAAACCTCTTCTTGTGGAAATTTCAACAGATATTTTTCATACAGTTCCTGCTTGCCGCCAAAACGCCTAATCCCCTCTTCTACCTTTATGCCATTTTTTTTAAGTACGTCATAGTCCATCACTTGTCCTCCAGCACCTTTTGTAAAGTGTGATATAAAATCTCCGTATCAATAGGCTTTGAAATATGACCGTCCATGCCACTGGCAATGGACGCAGAAACGTCTTCGGTAAAGGCATTTGCTGTCATGGCAAAAATGGGAATGGTAGTTGCTTGAATGTGGTCACCCTTACGGATTGCTTTTGTCGCCTCATAGCCGTTCATAACCGGCATCTGAATATCCATTAAAATTGCATCATAAGTACCCGCAGGAGCACTCTCAAACATTTGTACAGCTTGTTGGCCATCTACTGCACAGTCCACCTGCATATAAACCATTTCCAGCAGTTCGCAGGCAATTTCTCGGTTTAATGCATTATCCTCTGCCAGCAATACTTTATGTCCTGTAAAATTAAACTCTTTTTTGTCTGCTGTCATTTTTTTATATTTACCGCCGGACAAAGTCATTAACACATTAAATATTGTAGACTGAAACAACGGCTTTGTTACAAAGATATTTGCACCCGCCTTTTTTGCTTCCTCTTCCACCTCAGATAAATCATAAGCCGAAACAATAATAATAATGGTGTCCTCGTCAAACAGTTCTCTAATTTTACGTGTAACGTCAATTCCTGTAAGGCCGGGCATTCTCCAATCCACAAAGCAGATATCATAACCGCAGCCTTTATCACGCTCTGCAATTAAAAAGCGAATGGCTTCTTCCCCATCAGCAGCAACATCATGTTCAATACCAATACGCTTTAAAATTTCCGAGGTGTATTCTCTCATATCAGAATCATCATCTACAATAAGAGCCCGTATGCTTTTAAATTTTTCCAAAGAGGGTTCCATCTTTTGGTTTGTTAAGCCAAACGGCAGTTCCACAACAAAGGTTGTTCCCACATTTTTTTCACTCTCTCCACGGATAGAGCCGTGCATAAGGTCTACAAGATTTTTGGTGATGGACAGTCCCAGCCCTGACCCTCCATGTTTCAGCGCTGTGCTGCCGCTTTCCTGCTCAAACGGTCGGAACAGCCTTGCTTGCATCTCCTCTGTCATGCCGCAGCCTGTATCCGAAACAACAAAGCGCATATACACATGCTGCTCCTTGATAATGCCCTGTACAACCTGCAACTTTACCCTTCCCCCCTGCAAAGTAAATTTGCAGGCATTGGAAAGCAAATTCAGTAAAATCTGGTTAATGCGCAGCGCATCTCCCACTAAAGTTTCCTCAGTAACATTAGACAGTGCCATGGAAAAAGAAACGCCCTTGCTCTTACACTGGGTGTAAAACAGCGTAGAAATATTCATAAGAAGCTCTTTAAAATCAAAAGGCATATTAGAAATTTTCAGCTTTTCATTTTCAATGGCAGACATATCCAAAACATCGTTGATAATGTTTAACAGCACCTTAGAGGAGGAAGAAATTTTATTAAGATATTCATCTACCCTTTGCGGCTCATCTTTATGCACCTTAGCAAGGGTTGTAATGCCCATAATTGCATTCATCGGTGTCCTTATCTCGTGACTCATGCGCGCAAGAAAGGTGCTTTTTGCACGGTTTGCAGCATCAGCCTGTGCAACTGCCAGCATAAGCTTTTTATTGGAATCTGATACCACCGCGTAGTTTTTCTTTTTGTTTAAATACATGATGCATAGTAAAAACAAAATAAACAACACAGAAGCGCTGATTATAATCAACGCCAGTTTATACTTATAAATAAAATCTCTGGCGGAAAGGCCGGAGGAATAGGTTCCGATTGTATTTTTGATTACGATGTCATTTCTTGTATTTTCACTAATGGAGGCAATAGCTTTATTAAAAACCGAAATTAACCGGGGATCGTTTAAATACGGCTCAATGGCAGCATCTCCAATATCTTTATAGTCACCATTTTTAAAAATAACATGGCAAAGCATCGTAGCGTCCGAAAAAGAAATACGAGGCACTACAGCTAAGCTGTCATACTGCGGCCGCAGCAGTTCGCGCTCTGCAAGATATTGATTATAAATCAGCATATCTGCTTTTTTATCCCGCACAGCATCAAAGCACTCTTCAATGGTTTGATATGCCACAATTTGGCACTTTGGAAACCACTGTTGAATTAGTTTTGGCAGCGTTGCCGACCCCGCAGAATACACAATCGTATATTCTTTGTCACCCGAAAGTATAAACCCTTTTTGGGCAATAATCACTTTCTTCATTTCATCAATAGCAGCAGTAAAACGCATACCGGATTCTGCAATATCCCCGTAAGCGCGATTGATGTCATTATCCTCTACAAGCATTAAGTCAAAACCGTTATCGCGAAAATAGCCATAACCGTACGACTGGTTTGAATTTTCCAAAGGCACAAATTCCAAGGGAATTCCCGATATATTAGATACCTCTTTTAATAAATCCACTCGTATACCGGTAAGCTCTCCGTTTTCATCTAAATAGCTAACGGGGTTGGCGTCAGATATCATTGCCACCTTCAAAGAAGCCTTCCCCGTGGTTTCCAGCCTGTTTTTCAGCAAGGCGGTAACGTAGCTTGTTTCCTCTCTGGTAAAATGAGGGTCTTTAATTGCGTTGTGCTGTCCATAATAAGTATCAAAAAGGTCTGTCTGAAAATTGGGATTCTCTGTTAAAATACGTCCCATGGCGGTATCAATCTCGTCCATAAAATCGTTATTTCGATAACTCATTAAGTAAAACGGTTGATTATTAAAAACATCTACCAATTTTAAATTGTCGTGCTTTGTCATATGTTCGGTAACAATTACGTCAACCTCGTTGTTTAACAACGCTTTTTCCATGGCTTCGTCACTTTTATAAAACGCGCTATTAAAGGTAAAGCCGTTTTCTTTCGCATAATCGGTCAAAATGTTAAAGTTGAGAGACTGCTCCAAAAAGGCAAAACGCTTTCCGTCAAACGCGCCAAAGTCCTTATAGAACATATCTTCATTGTCCGGTCTTGTATAAAGTACCCCTTGTACATTGCCAAATGGGTTTTTGGACAGACTATACTGCTCTAACCGTTCCGGCGTCAGCTTTGCAGTACAAACCAAATCAATTTCATGGTTTTCAAGTTTTTCTAAGTTTTCTGACCATGTTCCCTGTATATATTCATAAGAAAATCCCGTGTATCGAGAAATCTCCTCTAAATATTCTACACCATAGCCAACCAGTTCTCCTTGCCCATCGACAGAGATAAAGTCTTCATACCCCATATGACCAATGCGAATGGTCTTTTTATCCGTTACCGCCATAACAGATATGCAAAGCAGCTCACTCAGCATCACAACACACAGAAGCAACCCCAGCACCCTTTTCATCACAGTTCTTCCTCTCTAACCTCTTCCATATCTTTTCAATACATTTTTTAATCTCGCAGACAGAATAATCGGCGTAGTAGGTTTATATACAAAATCATCTGCACCCAAAAGCAAAAGCTCCTCCTCCTGCTCGGGGTCTCCAAACTGCGTATTGGCAAGGATTGCAATATTTCTGTATCTTTCTTCCTTGCGAATAGCTTCTATCAACTCTTTTCCGTCTATAGTGGGCATTTGTAAATCTGTAATTACGGCAACAATACCGTCATTTTGTTCTAACTTTTCTAGGGCAGCCTTGCCGTTTGCAGCCGTTATTACGCAAAATTCGTTCTCCAATGCAGTTTCCATTACGGAAAGGTTTACCTCCATATCGTCCACCAAAAGAATTGTGAGCCTTTGGGCGTAGCTAAACTTTTGCCAAAGTTTTTTGCGGCTTGCCCCAGACAGTTCTGTTTCCAGTGTTGCATAAAGTATATCCGGTATAATCGGCTTAGACAAATGGGCATTCATACCCGCTTCTAAGCTTTTTTGTATGTCTTCCTCAAATGCATTAGCGCTCATAGCAATAATGGGGATAATTTTTGCATCAAGGTGCTTCAATTTGCGGATTTCTCTTGTTGCTGTCAGACCGTCCATGACGGGCATGCGTATGTCCATTAAAATAGCGCTGTAAAATCCAGTTGCAGAATTCGCCACTTTTTCTACAGCCATCATGCCATTTTCAACACTTTCTACAATGCCGCCTATTTTCTCCAGCAATCGCTGTGCCACCAGCGTATTAATTTGGTTGTCCTCACACAGAAGAATCCGTTTGTTTTTCAAAAACCAAGGGTTCGTTATTACCGTGTCCGCTTTGGGTCTAATCTCGGCAGTTGCTGTGGAAAACTCCAATTCAATGATAAACTCGGTGCCTTGATTTTCTTTACTGTTTACCGTAAGGGTACCGTTCATCAGCTCAACCATACTCTTTACAATAGATAAGCCCAAGCCCGTACCGGGCTGTGTTGCCTTATTTTCGCGATTTTCCTGCGCAAACGGCTCAAACATATGCGCCTGAAATTCTTCAGACATTCCAATTCCGTTATCTCGAATAATAAACCTGTCACAAACACTCTTTTCTTTTTCTGCAAGGCACTCTATAATCAGTTCAATTTTGCCGCCAACTGGAGTAAACTTTACGGCGTTGCTAAGTAAATTGATAAAAACTTGCTGAATTCTCGGGGCATCTACATACAAAGTAGCCCAGTTGACATTTATATATGAAACATCAAGATTGATATTTTTTTCAATAATTTGAGGCTGAACAATATTGATAATAGAATCAAACAGTTGTTTTTCATCACAGACAGAAGGATTTAATTCTGCCTTTCCGCTCTCAATACGGCTCATATCCAACGTGTCATTAATAAGGCTGAGCAGCAGCTTACCGGACTGCTCAATTTGAGCGATATTCTGCTTTAGTATTTGCAAATCTTCCTGCTCCTTTGAAAGATACGCAATGCCCAAAATACCGTTCATAGGTGTACGCATATCATGGCTTATTTGAGATAAAAAGGTGCTCTTTGCAATACTTGCTTGGTTTGCCCGCTCGATTGCCTCCTCTAACTGAAGGTTTTTTTCGTGAATGGTGGTATAATATTTCTGCTTAAAATAATTTGTACCAAGAATTGCAATAATGCCAACTAACAGCAATGCGCAGATAGCTGTAAACACCACATTATATTTATAAAAAAAATCTAAAATAGAAGAAGAATATGTATTTGCCGCGGAATAGCTAATTAAAATCTGTTCTATCTGTGATTCACTGACAGTGGCAATGCTTTTATCGATAATCCCGATAACAATGTCTTGCTTTTCGCTTGCCAATCCTACAACAGCCAAAGGTTCTTCCATAATAACAGTACTTAAAATTTTTAAATTGTCATAGTGAGGGTTTTGCATGGCACCTAGCAAAATATCTAAATTTTGCGCTGCCAAATCAGCCTTACCTGCTTGTACCGCGTCCAAACAGTCTTTTGTAGCAGCGCAAAACAGCAGTGTAACATTAGGGTAGCGTGCCAAAAGATTATTTTTAATGCTTTGGTAAGACATGGGTACTGCAACTGTGCAAGAAGAGTTTCCGCTTAAGTCGTAGCTTTGTCCCTCCCGGCAAACCAACACTACGTTTCCTGTAAGAAAGCTGTGCGATAAGGTGTATGCTTCTGACAAATACGCCTCGTTATCTGCAAACACACCTCCCACAAGACTATCCGCGTTTTCTTGCAGATATTTTGGAATTGCCGTTTCTGTATCTACCATTACATAGTTAAACTGCAAACCGCTTTTTTCCGCTATTAGATTAAAAATATCCGGTACAATGCCACCAATGTTTCCCTCTTTATCTATATAAGAATAGGGAAATCGATTTGGAAACAGCCCTACGGTAATGGGCTTACAGCTTTTTACAAATTCAGCCTCCGCTCTGGTTAAGCTAAGATAAGACGTTGCGTCTGCTTTTTCATAATATTTTTCAAATAGCTTTTGCTTATAGTAAGGATCTATGCTAAAAATTTCCAGCAAGGCATCATCAAGTGTATTTATAAGCTGTTGATCTTCTTTTCGCGCCATAAAATAAAAGGGGTCTGAGCCGATACGAGCTACCACCTTGTAACCGTTAATTGCTGAAACCGACCCCATAACTACGGCGTCTACTTCACCTGCGTCCAAGGCACGAAAGGTCTCGTCGCTGCTGTCATAGTTGACTGATTGATACTGAAATCCTTTTTGCGCTGCAAAGCTTTCCATTTGAACATTTTGAAAGCTGTTTGCAAGCATTCCAACTTTCATACCATTAAACTGCTCATAATCATTGTAATAATATCGTTCATCATTACTGTGTGTATAAAGCAAATTGGTCTCTGAGCCCACAGAATAATAATTAAACACATAATTGT
>JAQUTM010000035.1 GCA_028694405.1 Oscillospiraceae bacterium | reverse complement strand
CACCTCGTCTAAGCGGGAGTTGTGGCCTATCAAATAATTGTAATATTTTAATGGGTTATACACTGTGTTGTCGGTACAGGTGTCGGCGGTAACTTCTTCGGTTATATTGTTTAGCAGATTGTATGCCTTTTGACCGTTTTCGCCGCTGCCGTGTGCCTTTAACGCGCGGCAAATCAGTGCGATGTTGTCATCGTTTGTACAAATACAGCCGCCGTCGCCCCCACAGCCTAAGTTTTTGGTGGGAAAAAAGCTAAAGCAGGAGGCATCACCTAAATTACCTGCCATTTTGCCTTTATAACTGCCGCCTGCGGCTTGGCAAGCGTCCTCAATTACAACCAAATTATGTTTTTTTGCAATGGCATTGATGCTGTCCATTTCGGCACAGGCACCAAAAATATGCACGGGCATAATGGCCTTGGTACGCGGTGTAATGGCGGGCTCAATCAGCGCTTCGTCTATGTTGCAGGTATCACGGTGTACGTCCACAAAAACGGGCGTGGCGCCCACACAGCTGATGGCCTCTGCCGTAGAAAAAAACGTATAAGGTGTGGTAATTACTTCATCGCCGGCGCCAATGCCGTAAGCTTTTAATATAATTACAAGTGCGTCGGTGCCGTTGCCCACGGTAATGCAGTGTTTGGTGCCAATGTAATTTGCAAACTCTTGCTCAAAGGCTTTTACGTTGGCGCCCATGATATAGTTTGCACCGTTAAAGGCATTTAATAAGGCTGCGTCGGCATCTTCTTTTACGTTGGCGTATTGTCTTTGTAAATCTAACAGGGGTACTCTCATTTTGTCACATCCTCTAAAGTTGCTTTTCCGCTGATATAGTCGGTAACGGGCTTCATGGTTACTGACATATCACAGGTTTTATATGCATAATTACGCAAGGTGGTAATGGCGTTTTCATGGGTGTTGTCGCTTGCGTAAACGGTATCGTAAAACTGTAAAAATGCGGGGATATCCACAGGCGTATCGTCAAAAGGGACGGTGTGGATATAGCCACTGATTTCATCGGTGTTTTGGGTAAAGGTGCAGGCTGTTACCAAGGGCAGACCCTTGCTCCAGTATTCACGACTTTTTAAGCTGCTGCTACTGCGGGTGGTGCCTTGCCGAAAGGTACCCAAGCACTCTAGGCCAATGGCGCAATCATCATAAATGGCGTCCAGCTCGGCACCTGTTTTGGCACCGTAAAAGATAACATGCTCTTCTATATTTTGGGCTTTTGCCAGTTGCTTTAGGTTGGCTAAAGTATCGTCTGTGCTAATGCCCACCAGATGCAAAACAATGTTGCGTGTGCCGCCGTTTTTATAATAGGCGCCAAGGCCTCGCAAAAAGCGGTCGTATCCGTGCCAAGCGGCAAGCATTGCCACGGCAATTACGTTTACGGTATCCTGCGAAAGGGCCTTGGCAGACGGCTGTACCGGGCGTATGTCATCTACCATAACACCGTTTACCGTGCTGATAACAGGCAGGCCAAAGATGCGGTCGAATTGCCCAAAGGTTATCATGCAGTCGGCGTATTTTTTATATTTGTTACGGTTTACGCGGTCTTTCAAAACAAAGGGAATATCCACCATGCGGCCTGCGTTTTCACTGTCGTATGGGTAAGTGGCAAGCTCCAGCAATATTTTTGCTTTTGGATTATAGGCGCGCAGTTTCTTTAAAAGCTGTACAAAGCTGTATTCTCCTCTTGGGGTGCGGATATAAAAAAAGTCGGCGTTTTGAAATTGAGGCTGAAATGGAAAATTACAGGCCACGCTGCAAAAAGGCACGCGGCGCAAAGCCTTGCGCACCTTGGTGTTGGGCAAAAAATGAAAAGGATACAGCGTAGTATTTAGACCCGCTTTTTCAAAGGTTTTAATTTGAGAAAGAATTTTTTTAGCCACACCATGCGGATTATCAAAATATCCCTCTTCCTCGGTGCAAAGGTAAAAGCCGTTCATAGATGCTCCTATTCTGCTATTTTTTCAGCAGCTTTTTCTTTATTTCATGCAAATTGCCGATAAAAAGTGCCGTGCTTAACTGGAAATTTGTAATGTTAAGACGCGTACAAATTTCGCTGCGGCTGTAGCCTGCTTGGGTAACACCTTTATAGCAATAATAGATGGTGGCAATTTTTAGCTGTTTTGTCAATTCGGGGTAGGTTAGGCGCTCTTTTGCCGCCAGCATACTGCCTTTGGGGTTGTGCATATGCAGGGAAAGCGCATTTTTCGTTAAGCCGTCGGGCAGGTAGTCACAAACGTAAATGCCCTCGTTAAAAAAGCGTACTTTATAGCCATCTTTTGCCATGCGATAATAGACAACACTTTCGGTAATAAATTTTTCGCCTGTAAATTCGGGAAATTTGTATTTGCGAAAAACGTCGGTAAAAAATGCCTCGGCCTTATCGCCGTGTACGCCAAGTTTATCTCGTTCTAAGGCGGTACAGTCAAAGCTTTTTCCGGCACAGGTGGTGCCGACGCTCTGTCCGCTTTCGTATATTTTATCACCGCTTACGCCTGCAAAAAACGGTTTTTGCTGGGGCGTTAAGGTATTTGCCCAGTAATCAATGCGCTCCAAAGCGGTTTCGGTCAAATAGTCATCGCTGTCTACCACAAAAAACAATTCACCTTGAGCCAAGTCCAGCCCATAATTGACAGCCCGCATTTTACCGCCGTTTGGGGTACGGTGGTAGTGCAGCGGAAAATGCAGCTGCATTTTTTGCCAACGCTTTAACAGTTCCTCGGTATTATCAGTGCTGCCGTCATCTACAATCAGCCATTCAAAATCGGTAAAGGTTTGTTTTTGCAGCGAGGCAAACAATTTTTCCAGCAAAGAGCCGCGGTTATAGGTGGGAGTAAAAACCGTAATTTTATGTTTATACATAGGCGTACCCTCTTTTAAAATAAAAGGTTTAAGTGAAGTGTAAAAGAAAAAGCGGTGTAAAAAATTACAGGCGGCTTTCAGCGTAAATATTACCCAGGTGGTCTGCCAGTGCTGTGATATCATATCCTGCGTCGCGCAGGTCGTCAACATGACTGATGCGTTTGGCAGGTGCTGCGGCCAGTATGGTTTTTGCCCAGTGTGCCGCATTTTCTGCCAAAGGCAAATAGGTTACGGTGCCGGTTACGTCGGCGGCTAAGGGTACTTCGGTGGAGGCAAAGCAGGCAAGACCGCTTGCCTGTGCCTCAATAAGAGCAATGCCAAGCCCTTCAAAAAGAGAGGGAAATACAAAGGCATCTGCTGCCTGTAAAATTTGTGCGGTGTTACTGCACACCCCCAAAAAACGGATATGAGGCGTTAACAGCAGCTGCTGTGCTTTGTGGCGCACCTCGGGTAATTCCTTATCATCGCCTACCAGCAACAAAATTGCGTTAGGCTGTTTTTTCAAAATTTCAGCAAAAATATCCAATAGAAACGAGTGATTTTTAGGCGGGCTAAAGCGCCCGATGTGACACACCGCAAAATGCTCTTGCAGCTGTAGCCGGGTACGCATTTCTTGGCGTACCGCCGGGTTATAAGCAAACTGCTGCGCATCGATGGCGTTATAAATAATTTCAAAGGGAGCGGTGCCAAACAAACTTTCGCCGGCAACACCGCTACAGGCAAAGCGGTGAGTGGCAAGGCCGTTCATCAAAGGACGAAACAGCTTATTGGTGGTTTTTCCGGTGCCCAGGGTACTGTGACAGTGTACAATGCGCATTTTAATGCCGCAAAGCTTGGCCAGCAGTAAATTTACAAAGCAGGTCGCCTCATAGCTGGGGATATGAACCACGTCAAATTTCTCTCTGGAAAAAAGCCGTAACGTTTGCCAAATGTTTAAAAAAGGGTTTTTAGACTTTGCAGTAACACGATAAACAGTACCGCCAAGGGCTTTAATTTCTTGATTAAAATAAAAGTCTTCTGTGCCGTATTCTAAAAAGTCAAACTGTATTTTTTCACGGTTAATGTGGCGCATGACATTCATAATAAATGTTTCCTGTCCGCCGCAGTTCATGGCACCAACCAAATGCAAAACCCGTATTTTATCGCTCATTTTAAACCTTCTTTACTCTGCTTTTCGGTAGTTGGTTAAATACCATTGCTGCAGCTTTTGGGCGGCAGGCTCAATGCTGTAGCCGGCGTTGGCAAATGCTTGTGTGTGGGTTTTGCGCGGTGTGTTTTGCAAGCTGCACACAGCCTTTGCCCAATAGTCGTCGGTTTCCTCAAGAGCAATATAAGTTACAGGTTTACCAATGGCAGCCTCTTGTGTAATTACGTCGGAAAACACGCACGGCAAACCCGAAACCTGTGCTTCTATGCCCACCACAGGCAGTCCCTCGTAATGGCTTGGTAAAACAAGCACGTCCAGCGCTTGGTAAAGAGCGTTGGTATCGCTGCAAACGCCTAAGTATTGCACAAAGTCCTTTAAGCCAAGCAATTCGGCTTTTTTAAGGGTATCTCCCAATAAAGTACCTGTGCCGGCAAGCAGCAAAACGCTGTTTGGGTTTTGCTTGTGTATGGCGGCAAAAATATCTAAAAGGCGGGTATGGTTTTTTTGCCAGCTGAAGCGCCCTATATGCCCAACGGCAAAGGTGTCCTCTGAAAGCCCCAGCTCTTGCCGCTTTTTGCGGCGCAAAAGTTCGTTGTAGGCAAAGCTGTTTAAATCAATAGCGTTAGGCAGCACCGTGTAGTTTCCTTTTTTATAGACGGACTCTCCAAACATATAGCGTACAGCCTGCTCTCCACAGCCCCAATATAGGTTGGCACAGTGCGGCAGAAGTGCGCGTGATACAAGCCGCAGAGGCAGCTTTTTATCTCGGTCAAAGCGCGTGTTATGGCTGTGGGCAATACGCAAAGGGACCCCCGCTTTTTTTGCGGCATATAACGGCAGTGTAGAGAGAGAATCAATATGAGAATGTACAATTTTATATTCGGAGTGCTGTGCAAAAAAGCGTTGCAGCTGTTTCATATAGCTGCCTATATTTTGCGCAGTGATAGCAGGCATACGGTATATCTGTCCACCCATGGATAATATTTCTTCGTCGTATTCCGCAGTAAAGCTGCGGTGTACCAAAAAGTCAAACTGTACCTGTGTGCGGTCCATATTGCGGTAATAGTTCATTATCATTGTTTCCAAACCGCCGCGGCGCATGCTGGTAACCACCTGTAAAATGCGTATGGGAGCCATAAAAAGCCCTCCTATTTATTTTCTTGTAAAATATCTGCAATCAGCTGTGCCCAAATTTGCACATAGCGGACGCGATTCATATCTTTTTTTGCAAGTGCCAATGCGTTTGCACTCATGTGCAGCTTTTCGCTGTAGGGCAGATTGATAAAACGCTCGGCTGCGGCAAAAAAGGCTGCCTCGTCTTTTGCGGGCACCAAAAAGCCGTTGTAACCGTCTATGCAGGATTCTCTACAGCCGGTTACATCTCCTGTAATGACGGGACGTGCACAGGCGCAGGCCTCTTGCAGCACTACATTGCGGCCCTCACCGTAATAGCTGGGAAACAAAAAACAGTGGCTGTCGTGCAAAATAGGCCGCACGTCGGCTACCAATCCGTGATAAGTTAAAATGCCCTGTTTTTGTAAATCGTTTAAAATGGCTTCATACTCTACTTGTTCTTCAATTTCTCCCATTACATGAAAATCGGTATGAGGGTATTTTTGTTTTATGGATTTTGCAACATTGATAAAAATATCGATGCCTTTTTCTTTTAAAATGCGCGCCGAAAAGGAAAAAGTGACAGGCTTGCTCTCGTCCGGGTAGGGCGCGGGGGTAAACATATCTAAATTTATACCGGTAGAGCGTATAAGTGTATAACGGTTATGCGTCAAAATATGGTTGTCCAAAAAGAACTTTAGGTTATCGTCATTCATAAATACCACGCGGCTTGCTTTGCGGCAACCACGGTAAAAAAGCTGGCGAATAATTGCTGTTTTGAGGGGATTACCGTTAAAGGTAGTGCCGATTCCCTCAATATAATTGGTATAGGGAATACCCAAAACCCCACATACAAAGCCGCTGTAGCAAATGCCTTTAGCCGTGTAGTTTAGTACAATGTCCGGCTTTAAACGGCTTAAAATTTTAAAGTAATTTAAAATAAGCTTGCTGTCCTTAATGGGGTTGGTACGTCGGCGGTCTACCGTAACGGGGATAATATGACAGCCCAGTTCTTCCAGCAAAGGTGCAAATATATCATTGGGTGCGCAGGCATACAGCTCGTTTCCATCGGCAACCAGATGTTCAATCAGCTCTTTTCTGAAATTATATACGGAGCGCAGCCCGTTGGTAACAATTAAAATTTTTGCCATATTACACCGCCGTAAATTTGTGATTTTGTACTTATAATTGTTATTAGTATACCATTTTATAGGATATAATTCAATGTAAAGCAGAGAACAAGGCCATTTTATGCCCATAAAAACAGGCTGTCTGCTATGTAAGCAGACAGCCCTAAACCGCGTTAATTTTCTTTTTTATAAAAAAATAAAAAATATCCAACCAACAAAATGGCTGTAAAAAGTGCCCCAAGCAGGGCGGCGTGCAAAGCAGTTTGCTTTGCGCTGTAAAAAATTTGGTCATAGACGGGAGCAGTTACCGCAAAAACATCGGAGCGCTGTGGGTGAGAATAGGTAAGCGGCAGATAAACCGCAATATTTTCGGCAAGCGTTTGAGTGGTTTCCAGGTTTGCAGTGGTTACGGTTACAATAAATTGCGGCGTGTCCTCAATAACCGTACTGTCCAAGGCGTTTAAAATTTCCTCCTGGCTAAAAGGCAGCTGTGCCTGCTCTGCCAAAGCGGTGGACAAATCGGCGTTTGTCATAACACGTCCTGCATATACATACGCAGAACGCAAAGAGCCTTTTGGGTTATCGATGCGCACGCCATTTTCAATGCCAAAGGAGCAATTTTCAAAGGTTATTTGGGCAGTATACATAGTGTGGTTTTTTGCAAAAATAAAATAAGAAAGGCAAAATGCCACGATTGCAGCAAGTACAACAACCCATGCTTTTTTTAGTAAAGCTATAAGAATACGATTTATTTCAAAGGGCTTATTCATATATAAAATCTCCCTATCAGTTCAATATCATGCAATAAGATTTTCTTTATTATAGGTGCAAGCACAGGTGGTTGTCAAACATGGAATAACGTTTGACACAGAGTGGGGTTTCCTGTAATATGAAAAACAGAAAAAGCGGGGCCGCAGGCGCCCCACGCAGAAAGGCCGGCAATGGATATGACAGCAAATATAAAACAAAACCTAATACGTTTTTTGGGCGGTGTTGCAGGGGTGCGCCCCAGCATTTGGATGATGGCACTGGCACCCTTTATGATTTTGTTTGAAAGCGGCAGCGGATATACGGTAATGAGTATCCGCCCTTTTTTGGCACTGTACGGTTTATTTTATTACTTGGAATATGCTACCGGACAGCATAAGCCATACATTACAAAAATGCACTTTTATATTATTGCCTATTTGGCCGCCATTACCCTTACAACTTTGTTTATTCCCACTTATAACAACAGCTATTTCAGTACGTTGTTTATCGGCGTTATCTTTTTTTTACTGCTTAGCCAATGCTTGCGCCGCCAAGAGATAGCGCTGCTTGCAAACAGTTATGTTGCGGTTACAACGTGTATTTCTGTGCTGCTGTTTATACAGCACCAAAGCTATCAGGGCTTTGACGGACGCCGTACCATCAGCTTTATGGGCAGCCAAGGGCAAGACCCCAATTTCTTGGCTGCGATTATGTTAATGCCCATTGTAATTTTGGCATATCGTACCCTTATGCACAAACGGTTAGCATGGCGCCTTTGTTATGGGGCTTTGTTTTTGTTTAACACGGCAGCGCTGGTTTATCTGGGCAGCCGTTCGGCTGTTATGCTGCTGGGAATAGCATGTGCTATTCTAGGCGTGTGGTATTTATTGCAAAACAAAGTACCTATTAAAACATTATTTATAGTAGGCGCTGTTTTAATAGCCGCGGCGGCAGTAGGGCTTATAATTTTACCCACCGAGCTGAAAACACGGTTTTTTGGCTATAACTACATGGCAGACACAGGAAATCAAGATAGATTGAGCGTATGGATTGCCTGCATAAAAATGTTTACCCATGCACCTTTTATTGGGGTGGGCTTAGGCGGGGTACTGGTAAACAGCCTGCGCTTTGGCGCACGCCGCACCATGCTTGCCCACAACACCTATTTAGAGGTTTTAGCCTCGGGCGGACTTTTAAGCTTTGTGCCGTTTATCATGATGTGCACGCACTTATTGCGTCGTTGCCTCAAAATGGCTTATTTACCCCTATGTGCTATGCTGTTTACAGGCTTTGCAAGTGCCTTTTTTATAAACGCACAAGATGTGCCTTTTTTTGGACGGACTTTATTTTTTGTGTTTTTTATAGTGGAATATCTGGAACACCACAAAGAGGAAGGTGTAAGACTGGAAGATGTACTGCTTTAGTATAAAATAAGCAATATTTTAGCTTGTTTTTATCTTGTTGCGCAAACTTTGTAGTCGTATAATAGAATTATCATATATATATACAGTATTTGTTTGCAGTACGCCTACAAAAACAAAACAGATAAAAAGGAGAAAGAAAAATGGATATTCGTTATTCTGCAAATCAGCGCGATTTTAAGCGCTACACCACAGAGGAAACGCGCAACGAATTTTTAATTGAAAATTTGTACAAAGAAAATGAAGTAACAGCAGTTTACAGCCATGTTGACCGTATGGTAACTTTGGGTTGCATGCCTACAACCGAGACTGTTTCTATTGATAAAGGTATTGATGTATGGGCCAATTTTGGTACAAAATACTTTTTAGAGCGCCGCGAAATCGGCATATTTAACATTGGCGGCAAAGGCACCATTACCGCAGACGGCGTAGCCTATGAGATGGGTTACAAAGATTGCCTGTACATTACAAAAGGCACAAAAGAAGTTACCTTTAAAAGCGATGATGCCGCTGCACCCGCAAAATTTTACATGGTAAGCGCACCTGCTCATAAAGCTTGCAAAACTACCTTTATCAGCATTGATGACGCCGCAAAACGTCCTTTGGGCGCAATGGAAACCAGCAACAAACGTGTAATTAACCAGTTTATTCACCCTGATGTATTGGAAACCTGCCAGCTGTCTATGGGTATGACTGTACTGGAGCCGGGCAGCGTATGGAACACCATGCCCAGCCATACACATGAGCGCCGCATGGAAGTTTATATGTACTTTGAAGTACCTGAAAATAACGTAGTATTCCACATGATGGGTGAAGGCACCGAAACTCGCCACATCGTAATGCAAAACGAGCAGGCTGTTATCAGCCCAAGCTGGAGCATTCACAGTGGTGCAGGCACAAGCGCTTACACATTTATTTGGGCAATGGGTGGCGAAAATCAAGCATTTGATGATATGGACACCATTCCTACAACTGAATTGCGTTAATTGATTTTATAAAAATGATACCCTCTCTGTAAATGTGCAGAGAGGGTATTTTACGTTTAAAGCTTATTTTCTTCAGCTATTTTTTCTTCAAATGTTTCCAAATCAGTCAACAAATCCAATGGTGCGGTATAGGTAAGAGATTCGTTTTGGTTAGCGGCGTATTTTATTAAAATTAAAGCGTCTCCATTATATTCGTTAAAGTAAATAATATCATTTTTATTATTTGTTAAGGTGAATTTTGAATAAAACCCGATTGCCGGTAAGTCTGTAATGGGTTTCCAGTTATCGGTTTGCAAAATTTTTTTCAGCTGGGCTTGTTGTTCAAAAGATAATTCAATTTGAATGTTGTTTTCAAATCCATCGCCAACAACAACCGTAGAAAAATCATCAATAAATGCAAACTCGTCTGTACCATTGCTGCTTTTACAGGCTTGCAAAGTAAACATAGCCAGAATAACCATAACGACAATCGTAATTTTTTTCATTTTTACGCCTCATTTCAATCCATATTTGCGCAATCATAAGGACAGCTTCATTTTATCATAAAACAAGTATACTGAAACAGCCGCAAAAGTAATACCTTTTTATATAAATAATAGCTTAAAATATTTTAAGCTTGTAAAAAAAGCGACAACCACAAATACAGATGGTTGTCGCTTTTTAATGTTATTTTTTAAAATTAAAGCTGCTTTACAAATTCACTTACCCAACGGCACAAATCCGCACTGGCTTTGTTAGCAACAGCAACTACATTCTCGTGGCTGTGTTTGCCTGTTTGAATACCCGTTGCCATGTTGGTAATGCAAGATACGCCCAATACCTGCATTCCCAAGTAATTTGCAATAATGGTGTCGGGTACGGTGCTCATACCAATGGCGTCAGCGCCTAAGGAGGCAAAAGCGCGTATTTCGGCAGCTGTTTCGTAGTAAGGGCCTGTTACAGCTGCGTATACGCCCTCTTTATAGGCGATGTCCAAATTATCGGCAACCTGCTTTGCCTGTGCAATCAGTGCTTTGCTGTAAGGCTCACTCATGTCGGGAAAGCGCGGACCAAAGCGCTCATCGTTATGGCCGATTAACGGATTGGTAAACATCAAATTGATAAAGTCGGTAATCAACATTAAAGTGCCCGGTTCAAAATCGCGGTTGATACCGCCGCAGGCGTTTGTTACAATCAGCTTTTGTACGCCAAGCTGCTGCATAACGTAAAAAGGATAGGTAACCTGCTGCATGGTGTAGCCTTCATAATAATGAAAGCGACCCTCCATAGCCAGCACAACCGTGTTGCCTAAGTTGCCCAAAAGCAGACAGCCCTTGTGGCCCACAACACTGGATACAGGAAAGTTTGGAATATCGCTGTAGGGTATTTCTATCGTATCGGTCATATCATCTACCAAAGCACCTAATCCGCTGCCCAGTACAACGCCTACAGTGGGCTTGCGGGGCAGCTTGGTTTTTAAAAAGGCAACGCTCTCACTTACTTTTTCAAATAAAGAATCCATTTTAAGCTCCATTCTGTACCAAAAGGGCACCAGCACCGCTTGCTGAAATATAACATACTGTGCCATGGTACTTTTTTATATTAGTATACCCAGTATAGCATGATTTTTATGGATAAAAAAGAGAGCTGCACGAATAAAATCGCGCAGCTCTTGCTTTATAAAAAGTTTGTGTCTATTTAGGTTGTTTGCCGATGTAAGCCAAGATACCGCCGTCAACATATAAAATGTGGCCGTTAACAAAGTTGGAAGCATCAGAGGCAAGGAAAATAGCAGGTCCCATCAAATCTTCAGGATCACCCCAACGGGCAGCAGGTGTTTTTGCAATGATAAAGCTGTCAAAAGGATGACGGCTGCCGTCAGCCTGTGTTTCACGCAGGGGAGCGGTTTGCGGTGTGGCAATATAGCCGGGGCCAATGCCGTTGCACTGAATGTTTGCCTCGCCGTACTCGCTGGCAATGTTTTTGGTAAGCATTTTCAAACCGCCTTTGGCAGCAGCGTATGCGCTAACGGTCTCACGGCCAAGCTCGCTCATCATGCTGCAAATGTTGATGATTTTGCCATGACCTTTTTTAATCATGCTGGGCAATACGGCTTTGGACATGATGAAAGGACCGTTTAAGTCAATGTCGATAACCTGACGGAAATCTTTTGCGCTCATTTCAACCATAGGGATACGTTTGATGATACCGGCGTTGTTTACCAAAATATCAATTACGCCAACCTCGGCTTCAATTTTGGCAATGGTTTCGTTTGCCTGCTCTTCGTTGGTAACGTCACAAACGTAACCGTGTGCTTCAATACCGGCCTCTTTATAAGCGGCAATGCCTTTTGCCACAAGCTCGGCGTTAATGTCGTTAAAAACAATCGTTGCGCCGGCGGCAGCATAGCCTTGAGCAATGGCGAAGCCAATGCCATAAGAAGCACCTGTTACAAGTGCAATTTTACCTTTAAGAGAAAAATTTTGCATAAAATCCATGGTTAAAACCTCCGTTAATATAAAAAGTAATATATTCGTTTTCTCAATACAGTTTAAATGCTGTATGGTTGATATATCTATTATAGCACATCAATTTTTGCTTTACTTGGCTTAAATTGTTTAATTTATATACTATTTTGATGTGTTTTGACTATTTTCTATTATATATCCAGTACGCCTTGTACAATCGCTTTGGTAAAAGGCATTAGCTTATTTTTTAACAAACTTTTTGCCATACGCTGCGCGTCCTCTTGCTTATCCGTTTGGGCAAAAATGCTGGCTTTAAAAGCTTTAATGGCTTGGGCGCTCACCTGGTCAATTTGCAGCTTTTCGGTGTTTTCTAAAAGCTGCATCGCCTCTTGATAACTGCCTGTGTAAATTAAATAGCCAATGCGGGAAAGTAAAAAGTAAAAGGGAAGGCTATCGTTTTTGCTTTTGGCCATAAGGTCTAGGGCAAGGTTGTAATATTTTGTAGCGTTTGGCTCATCTTCTAAGGATATGTAGGACATAACCGCGGTGTTGTAGTACAAAATACAGTGCAGCTGGGTTAAATGGCGGGGATTAAGCGTTTGCACGGTTTCCAGCGCTTTGGTGGGCTGTGCGTTGTTTAAATACCCCGATGCCAAATTTAAAGTTGCCAAGGTGCGCGCCTCTGTTCCAGAAGCTTTTTTTAGCGCCTCTTGCTCTAATTTAATATATTTTGCAGGGTTAAGGTCTTTCATCATTACTTTTAACCGTTCTGCCTCCTCCTTGTAAAAAGCGGTGCGCTTATTAGAGCCTATAATGCTGCCAAAGCACAAAGCTAAAATGCACAGTAAGGCTGTAAGTAAAAAACGGGTGCTGTCGGTGGGGATTTTTGTGTATAACAGCAGCGCACCCACGCTGGAGAGACCCGCAATACCCAGTGCAATTTTTTGACGTTTAGAAAAAACAAAACGAGAAGAAGCTGTTTTTTTTAGAGTGTCCAAAATGTTCATAGTTCATAACCAAACTTTCTGAAATTATGTTTACCAATAAAAGTAGTACCGCTGTTTTAAGCGGGGTACAGGTTAATGGGTTGTAACCTAATAGTAACAGTTTTTTGTTTTAGGTGCAAATTAGCTTAAAAAGCGGTATACTAATAAAAAGCTTTATTTATTTGCCGATGGTTTTATCGGCAGCTGGCGGGCAAGGTCGGAGGAATAAAAACATGGCGTGGAAAATTGACAGCAAGACAGCGGCGGAAAAATTACCGCAGCGCAGCGAAAACGGAAACAAAGGCAGCTTTGGAAGACTATATATGATAGGCGGCAGCTTTGGCATGAGCGGCGCAGTTATATTGGCGGCTCGTGCTGCTTTAAGCTGTGGCATTGGGCTGCTGCGTGTGGCAACGCCTCAACGAGCCGCTACTGTTTTGGCAAGTGCCGTACCGGAGTGTACCTATTTTCCGTTACCCGGCACCCCTACCGGACAAATAGGCTTTGGCGATATGCAGACAGCTATAACGGATATGCAAAACAGTGACGCGGTATTGTTTGGCTGTGGCGTAGGGTTAACACGGGATACCTGCCGCGCCAGCTACGAGCTTTTACAGTGCGGCAGTTTGCCCACAGTGATAGATGCAGACGGACTAAATGCCGTGGCAAAAAACATAGATGTACTGTCACAGCACAAATCGCCTGTTATTATTACGCCGCATTTAAAAGAGATGGAGCGGTTAAGTGAAATACCCGTTGCGGAAATTCAAAAAAATGCCGAAGCTATAGCTACAGATTTTGCAAAAAAATATAATGTGGTAACGGTGCTGAAAGACAGTACCACGGTTATTGCCACGCCGGAGGGAAAAGCGTATATACATGCCCGCCCCAACAGCGGTTTGGCAAAAGGTGGCAGCGGAGATGTACTTGCGGGAATTATTGCCGCATTTTTGGCACAGGGGCTTTCGTGCGAAAACGCGGCTGTGCTGGGGGTATATGTACACGGTGCGGCAGGTGCTTACGCAACCAAAAAATATACTGCCTATTGTACGCAGCCATCACTTATGATACAGCAGCTGCCAAGTGTATTTACAGACCTGCTGGCTGCACACAAAGCAGCAGAGGAATAGCACAAAGCAAAGTATAAAACAAAGAGCAAGCTGCCGCCCAGCATATCAAATGGGTAAAGGCAAGGCTTGCTCTTTATATTTACAGATGTTTGTTTAAAACAAAAACAGAGGCTGAAAAGCGAAAGACGCTATGGCTTTAGGGAACATTACTCTTTTTAACGCGCAGCTGTGTAAGCACATTGTACACCGCTACACTTATCAATACGATAAAGCAGCCCAGTAAAGGCAGAGCAGTCATTTTTTCGCCGTAAAAAACCGCTACCCACATGGGGTTTAAAATTGGCTCTAGCATACATAAAATGCTGGCAGTTACGGGTGGAGTTGTGGCAAGTCCTTTGCTCATAAACATATAGGCAAGACCAACCTGTATCAAACCCATAAAAGCCACGGCACCTAAGCTGGCGGCGGTAATGTTGGTTTGTATCATTAAAAACGGCAGCCCCACCACGGCGCCGATAATTTGAGAAAACAAATAGATGGAAAGGCTGTCGCTGCCCTTAAACATATTTGCCATAAACACACAGGCGTAGGTTACACCGCTTAATAGCGCCAGCAAGTTACCTACCGTACCGCTGGGCGATAAGCTTTCCAAGAAAAAACACACAATGCCGCAGCTTACCACAAAGCAGGTGATTAAATCTAAGCGGTGTGGCTTTTGCTTAAAAAATATCCACATAAACAGGATAATAAAAATGGGAGATGTATATTGCAGTACAATAGCGTTGGCGGCAGTGGTTAACTTTGCGGCAATGGAGTACATAATGCAGGTGGCAGCTACCGCACATGCGCAAAGAATTACAGGTACATTAACCACAATTTTGTGGCCTAGCTTTTTTATGTAAAAATAAGTTACCACGACGGCAAAAATATTGCGTGCGCCGTTAATGGCAACGGGGTTCCAAGGGATAAGTTTAATTAAAAGGCCCCCGCTGCTAAACAGCAAAGCGGCAAGTAAAATGTAAAAAGAACCGTTTGAAGCGGAAATTTTTTTCATGGGCAAAACTCCTAAGTAAAGTTAACGGCGGCATAAAACAATCTGCTGCAAATTTTGCGCTTTTTTCAGTATAGTATTGAATTTGCAGTTTGTCTACTTTATTATAGTAGAGTAATACATTTTAATAAAAAAGGCGGTTAAAGCTATGTTAAAGCCTGCGCATATTTTATTGCCAAACGCAAATGTAGATTTGCAAAAATGGGCCACTTTGGCATGTGACCAGTTTACTTCTCAGGCGGAGTATTGGCAAGAGGCAGAAAAAATTACCAAAGGGGTGCCCAGTGCCCTGCATATTATTTTACCCGAGGTTTATTTAGAGCAAGCTGACGTAACTCGGCGCATTGCAGATATTCACACAACTATGCAGACATATGCGCAAAAGGTACTTACAAACCATATAGACGGCTATATGTACATTGAACGCACCATGGAGAGTGGCGTGGTACGGCAAGGTTTGGTTGGCGCGGTAGATTTGGAGGACTACACCTTTGAAAAAGGTGCAAAACCACTGATAAGACCCAGTGAAAATACAGTGGTAGAGCGCATACCGCCAAGGCTGGCGGTGCGCCGAGATGCTTTACTGGAGAGCCCCCACATTATGATGTTAATTGACGACGAGAAATGTGGCGTCATCGAAGAAATTGCACGGCGCAAGGGCAGCTATGATAAAGCGTACGACACAGACCTTATGTTGGGCGGCGGACATATTA